>NZ_JAINWD010000004.1:0-268581 GCF_021021315.1 Halomonas sp. IOP_14
GACGCGTTTCACCGCGACGAGTACTTTCATAGGTTCCTCGCTTGGCTTGTCGTAAAGCCGTTACCCTGAGACGGCACCCGCCCAGCGGATACCCCTTTTTAAGATGTGTGGTGTATTGAAGACTTACCGGCAATCGCTCAACAGCGATTCGCCTGCCCCAATACAGGCGCTGCCAACAAAAAATGGCGGCGCTTTTAAATTCAATGCATAAAATTCAATCGAGCGTTTGATAGGTGCGCAATTGAAAAACCCTCCCAATTTGCCATAGCCTGCCACAAAGCGACAATACCTAATGCTTAATCATCCACTACGGCCTTAGTCGTAGCACTGAACGAGGGTTAACAAAGCATACCGTCAATAAATGCTCCTTTCACCATCGTAGGCGTGACCTGACACAGGTATTATGCCTATCATGGGGCATAACCAGAAGCAAACGACCGTTTTAAATTAAGGCCGACTTTTTATAAGCTAGTTCCCTGGAGTTAACCTTAGATTAGCTTTGTAAACGCTGGCACTTAAAGAGAATAAGGAGAAACCGGGTGGAAACTGTAGAACGCGATGTAATGGACTTTGATGTCGTCATTGTCGGTGCGGGCCCATCCGGGCTTTCCGCCGCATGCCGACTAATGCAGCAAGCCAACGAGGCTGAGCAAGAGCTCACGGTTTGCGTCGTTGAGAAAGGCTCAGAAGTTGGTGCACATATTTTATCGGGCGCGGTCTTTGAACCTCGCGCACTGGCGGAACTGTTTCCAGATTGGGAAGAGCGCGGCGCACCGCTCAATACCCCGGCGATTCGCGATGACGTTTTCTTGCTCAAAGACGCCGAAAAAGCGCAGAAAGTGCCCAACGCCTTGGTACCTAAAAGCATGCATAACACCGGCGGCGAGCTTACCCGCTATGTAATCAGTGCAGGCAATCTGTGCCGCTGGCTGGCGGAACAGGCAGAGGGCCTCGGCGTAGAAATCTTCCCAGGCTTTGCCGCCCAAGAGGTCATTATTGAAGAAGGCGCCGTGCGCGGTATTCTGATTGGCGACATGGGTGTTGCCGCAGATGGCACCCCTAAAGATGGCCATATGCCGGGCATGGAACTACGCGCCAAATACACGCTGTTTGCCGAAGGCTCGCGGGGGCATTTGGGCAAGCGCTTAATCAAAGACTTCTCACTGGATGCAGGTCGCGACCCGCAACACTACGGTATCGGCCTTAAAGAGCTGTGGGATGTGCCTGCCGACAAACATGAGCCTGGGCTTGTGTTGCATGGTTCTGGCTGGCCATTAGATAAAAACGCTCACGGCGGCTGGTTTCTTTACCATGCGGAAAACCAGCAGGTGGTGGTGGGTTTGATTATGGATCTGGGCTACCAGAACCCGTGGCTCTCGCCCTTCGACGAATTTCAGCGTATGAAGCATCATCCGGTACTTAGTCAGTATCTGGAGGGGGGCAAGCGCGTGGCTTATGGCGCCCGGGCGATTACCAAGGGGGGCTTTAACAGCCTACCCAAAATGACCTTCCCCGGCGGGCTATTGATTGGCTGCGATGCGGGCACTCTCAACTTTTCCAAGATCAAAGGCCTGCACACCGCCATGAAGTCTGGTTTGGTTGCCGCGGAGAGCGTATTTGAGGCGATCAAAGGTGGTGATGAAGGCGCCCAGGAGCTAACGAGCTTTATCCAGAAATGGGAAGCCAGCTGGGCCTACCAAGAGCTTAAAGAGAGCGCCAGCTTCGGCCCCGCGATCCATAAATATGGCACTGTGGGCGGTGGAGCATATAATTTTGCTCACCAGTTGCTGGGCAACAAGCTGCCTAACGTCCACGACACCACCACAGACTATGGCGCCCTCAAGCCTGCAGCCGAGTTTGAAAAGATTAACTATCCCAAACCGGACGGCAAGCTCTCCTTCGACAAGCCTACCTCTGTGTTTCTGTCGAACACCAACCATGAAGAGGATCAGCCGTGTCATTTGCGCCTGGACGATCCTGAGCTACCGATCCGCGAAAACCTGCCCAAATACGCAGAACCGGCGCAGCGCTACTGCCCGGCCGGTGTTTACGAAGTGGTAGAGGATAGCGCGGGCCAGCCACGCTTTCAGATCAATTTCCAAAACTGCGTGCACTGCAAAACTTGCGACATCAAAGACCCAGCGCAAAATATTACCTGGGTAGCACCAGAAGGCGGTGGCGGACCCAACTACCCTAATATGTAAAGTAGTCGGCTAAAACCTGTGCACTGCTTGCCCTACATTGGCTGTAAAAGGGTAAGCGGTGTCTGTCTGGGCTATTTCTCCCTTTGACAGCTCTCCTCTGCTGATAACGGTCTATTACTATAAAAGCCGTGAAAAGGGAGACTGGAGTGGCTGCCTATGAAATGGGACTGCTCATGAGAAGCGACCCCTTTCGCGAACACCTGCATCCCTAGACGTTTACCCAACTCAATGACCGATGACGATAACTGCTGGTCGCGACGAGTGCCTGATAAGCGCTTAACCAAAGAAGAACTTACTTTTAACGTATCGACAGGCAAAGCGTTTAAGTCAGATAAAGAAGAATACCCTGTACCAAAATCGTCAATGACTATCTTAACCCCGAGTTTTTTAATCTCGGCAAAGAGACTCGCCGTACGCTGAACATCCTGCAGCAGCATGCTCTCTGTCATTTCCAACTCAAGTAGCCAGGGATCCATTCCAGTAGTGGCTAATGCCTCCTTGATACTCTCCACAAAGCTGTTGTCGTAAAATTGGCGTGCAGAAATCCTGACCGCCATCGTTAATGCGGGAAACCTTTCTTGTTGCCACAGCATGTTTTGCCTACAGGCATTTTCGAGCACCCATTGAGCGATAGGCATGGCCAAACCGCTCTCTTCAGCCAGGGGCATGAATTGGGCGGGTTCCAGCAATCCAAGCGTTGGATGCTGCCAACGAAGCAATGCCTCCATGCCAAGCGTGCTACCTACTTCGACGTCATGCTTTGACTGGAAGAACAACCTAAACTCATGACTCACAAGCGCACGATGCAGGCCAGACTCCAAGGTTAAACGCACATCCATCTCCGCACTTAATTCATCGGTATAGAACTGGACAGTGTTTTTGCCCAGCAGCTTCGCCTGATACATCGCCATATCAGCGCTTTTCATTAATGTTTGCTCGTCAAGCCCGTCAAACGGATACAGCGAGACACCAATACTTACCGAGACATGGCACTCCTGGCCCGCTAGCATAAAGGGCTCTCTGATGGCTGAAAGAATTTTTTGGGCGATGGGCTCAATCTGGTCTCGTCGACTAACCTTACTCAAAAGGATGACAAATTCATCGCCCCCTAACCGAGCGACGACATCACTTTCACGCACCGAAGTGGTCAGTCGACTTGCTGCTTCTTGCAGGAGATGGTCTCCGGCATCGTGACCCAAGGTGTCATTGATTAACTTAAAGCGGTCAAGATCCAAGAAAAGCAGCGCGAAGGATTCACTATGGCGACCGCCAAGCTTCACGGCCTGAGTAATCAAGTGGCTCAAAAAGGCTCGATTAGGCAAATCGGTTAGCGTGTCATGGAAAGCTAAGTGTTCGACCTGCTGAGCATGTGATACACGCTCTTCCATTACCCGCCGCCGCGCCCACTGAAGTTGCCAGCTCAAACGACCGAGTATAGCCAGAATGATGAGTAGCAGGCCGCTAGTCCAACCGGCCCGCTGCCAATAGTTTCGCGCAAGCTGGTGAGCTGCGGCCAACTGCTCCTGGGCAGAGAGCCCTACCACGATCGAGAGTGGAAAATCATACAGCTCGCGCACCAGTGTGTAACGCTCAACCCCTTGCCAGTGGGTCATAAAGGGCGCACTAACAGCATCCAGTGTGCTACTTTTCCAGGCTCCTATATCCATTAACTCGCCTGAATGGATCACATCTCCAGAACGCCTGACCCGTACGATGCCATCCGCACCGACGAGTGCCAGCATGCCCTGCTGGCCCAAAGACCGAACTTCATAACTGCTCACAAAGTAATTGGCATCAATAGCGATGATGACCCAGCCTGAGCCTCCCCCTTGCGCAGATTCTTGCTCAGGCCTTAATGGCCGAGTAAAGGTAATCTGGTTAGCATCCTTTTCTCCCACGGCTAAGTAATCATCGTCCAGCATTGCTTGCGCAGGAGGCGTTAGGCGCTGCCCAAGCAGCCCAGGATCAGTGGTCTCAACAACCATACCCTGCGAATCAACAATACTGATGGTAAAAAGCAGTGCGGGAGGCAGCAGCCGCTGCTCATTTAACACACTGAGCACGCTCGAGTGATTGCTGCTATTGGCGGTAAAACGTACTAACTTCAGTGTCGTGTCAATTTCCCTGAGGGCCCTTACAACCCTTGCTTCGTAGGTGTCGGTGATTTCACCTACGGACAGCTCTGCCTGGCGCTCAATGGACATACGCTCTTTATTGACTAAAAAATAAGTACTTCCCCATATAACTAGTAACATCATAAAAGCCACGATGCTAAAGAGTACCAGTGGCTCTACAAGATGATGTGACCATCGATGAATAAAGGCTCTGGATGAGCTGACCCGGCTCGGGCCTCTTGGATCATTGAGACTACTCAATTGTCACCACTCTCAAACGCTCATCAAGAAAGGAAGGGTCTATATAGCCCAGTGCTTTTGCATCACTGACTAATCGCTCTACCACTGCGCGACTATTAGCCAGCGCTTGGGGCGGCTGCCCTCGCCCGGTAAATATCTGCCTGGCCCAGTGTGCCTTGATCTGCGCAGGGGTTTGCCCCGTGTAGCGGGTGTAGAACTCACTTCTCGCTGCCGTACCTTCAGTCAGATCCAAGGGCACCACCTGTGCTCCGTTAACTATTAGCGTGCGGCGCCCTAAATAAACATCCCTTAAATCGCTGCTGGTAAGGCGAGTAAAAGGCGCCTCGGCTGATACCACCACCAATACTTCGGCTGAAGCAGGATGATAAGTCATGCTCAACATCGCCCCCAATAAGAGGCTGATTCCGGATCCAGTTAGACGTTTAAGCATGGCCACTCTCCTTAAAACACAAAGTCGAGCGAAAGGCTGAACAGGTTAATACGTCCACCTGGGGTAAACTCGGGCTGTTGATTAATCAGCCCCCCTGATGTCCCTGAGCGCATATCGATGTGATCATATTGGGCCGTAAGAGCCATACCCGGTCTGAAATCCCAGCGTGCGCCAACCGTTATGCTTTCTTGCTGTATTCCGCTGGATAGTAGCTCATTCAACATCCCGTTAAGGAGCTGGGCACCTTCTGCAAAGGGCGATGGATACAGGGCAGCATTTAGCCCAGGCTCTGACGTATTGCTGGTGACTTTTGCTCGCGCCACACCTACATACGGTGTCCACTCGGCGACACGGTAACCTAACGTCATGTAGGCTCCTTCGCTCTCCCCTAACAGAGAAGGCGACGAAGAGCGTGCCCACTCGCCCATAACAAACCATGACCCAGGGTCATAACCTAACCCTAAACTCAGCAGGCTCGTACGCTTACCATCAACTTCGTAGCGGCTAGCAAGCTGTTCACCGGGTAGACCAAAGAGGCGGTAAACATCGAAAAATTGTGAGAGTTCATCTGCGCTTACTTTCAGTTCGCCGTAGCTGGCGAACAGGGTGGCATCCCCCCAATGAGTACGGTGAGAAACGCCCCAGGAATCGCTGGCGTCGATACTACCCGTTGAGTAATCAACGCTGCCACCACCAAAATTCAACTGCAATTCATTGGTAGTCTCCCCTACTGGGTATCGATAGCGCATATCAACACCGTCAAAATTAGCCACCGGCATTAGACGATAAACTTCTTGCGGAGGCCGCACCCATGGAGTGGCGTAATTAACTTTACGATGTTCAGAAGCCATGAATGAGCTCTGCACCATACGCCCAACGCGGAAACTAAGATTAGGGGTAATGTCGTATTGAACATTCGCCCATTCAATCTCAGGTGCGTAAGAGCCGTCATACCGCTTCTCGCTGACTACTTGAACAACCGAGGACAGTTTAGGCGTGAGATGCAGCGTAGCTTGAAGCCCTAAGCGGCTATCAACTTCTGCGCTCCAATCATGGCTGTATCCAGCACCTTGTGAAGCAAAAGGGTCATTAATGAAGTCAGCATTTTGCTCGTCAGAGTGAACGACCCCCAGCGTGCCAAAACCATTGAATTCAAGATTAGGTAGGGAGTTATCAGCAAGCAAGGCGCCGCTTTGGGTAACGATCAAAATGGCGCAAAGCCAAGTGACTTGCCTTACCATGCTCGTTCCCTATTTCATTAGTTATATACTATGAGCTGCTGAGTATTAACTCGGTAGAAGTGTGGGTATTAAATCGGCAGGGCGATGCTAAGTCAAACAGCTCTAAAGCTTAATTTGAGTTCAAATGTGAAAGAGTGTGTACTATTAGAAAATCAATGACTTACCCAGCAAGCGTTGAGCCATTTTCGAGTAGCTCAATGGGTGCGCGGCGGGCAATGAGTCGCCTTCGCCCTGCCTGATCAAAACGCACATCAATGACCGGGTCGCTGGCGCTTCCCTCCACCGCCGCCACTTCGCCTACGCCAAATACCGCGTGATGAAGCCGTTGACCAGGGTAGAAATTCGCCTCTGCTGAATAACCTGCTTTGACCTCATCAACCTGTGCCGGCGCAAGCGCAATATCGTCTCGCCCCAGCCGCATCAGATAGCGTTCAACCAGGCCCACCGATGTCACTTGCAGGGTCGCCGCGGGCGCACTGGTACTGGCCAAGCAGGAGGCAACCCGCATGCTATCCTGCCAGGCGCTTTCGGCAATAAAGCGACTCGGCCGGTGCACGCCCCCATCATGAAGCACTAATAGCTGCTCCTGGGCGCGGGTAATTGCCACGTAGAAGAGCCGCCGCTCCTCCTCAAGCCGCTCATCGCTGAGCGGGTTATCGCGGCTATAGTGAGGAAAGTCTTCTTCGTTAACACCGGCTACCGCTACCAGTGGCCACTCCAGCCCTTTGGCCCCGTGCACAGTGCTAATCAGCACACCACCCGCCTGATTTTCTACCGGGCGCTCAAGAAGTTCGATAAAGGCATCCGGGTCTTGCACGCTTTGCGCTTGTTCGATCAGCACGTCAAGTAAGCGCACATCCTCTTCGCCTTTATCCCGCCGCGCTGCCGCACGCTTAAGCGTTTTTTCAGCATCAATGCTTTCCACCACATGGCGTAGCAACTTCGCGGGTGGCCATGCACTCAGCTGTGGCAACTCACAAAGCAGCAGCCAGCGCTTTTTCAGCGTGCGCCTCTGGATCGGCTTTAACGCCGTTAACATGGCGTCATGCCGCTCGGGCCACTGCTGAGTAGTCGCCAGTTGGTGCGCCAAGCGCTGAAGCCGCTCACGGGCAACGAAGGGGGTCGGCTGTGAAAGCAGCAGTAACAGTTGCTGCGGGTCGCGAAGAAGATCTGGACGACGCGACAGCTTTAAATAGCCCGCCAAGGCCTGCACCAGCGGCAGACGAAACACAAAACGATCCTCGCGCTGAAGCCGAAATGGAATCCCTGCTTGTAGCAGCGCCAGTTGAAACGGCACCGAAAGCGCCCAACTGCGTACCAGCAAACTAGCTTCGTTAAACGCTCGTCCCTGGGCCTGCCAGTCCATCAACGCATCAAGTAGCAAACGGCTCCCCTGCCCGACTGAGACGCGGGTCTCCGGGTTATTAGCCGCTGCAAGGCATAGCTGATTAGGACGCCGCTGGTTAGCGGCAATGGCATGGTTAGCAGCCAGCGCCAACGCATGACCGTGCCGGAAGGTGGTTGATAGTGGGTAATCGGTCGCTTCGCCAAAGGTGGCGGCGAAATTTTCCAGCATGGTGTCGGGCTTGGCACCGCGCCACTCGTAAATACACTGGTTGGCATCGCCAACTGCCATTACC
The DNA here is from genome assembly GCF_021021315.1 of Halomonas sp. IOP_14. Lineage (NCBI taxonomy): Bacteria > Pseudomonadati > Pseudomonadota > Gammaproteobacteria > Oceanospirillales > Halomonadaceae > Halomonas > Halomonas sp. IOP_14. The sequence goes on from NZ_JAINWD010000004.1 coordinate 7,891, forward strand.
TCGGCACGAGTGCCCACCAACACAGATAAAAGTCGCTGCTGTGCGGCGTTAATATCCTGATACTCATCAATAATGACATGGTCGAGGAACCCTTCGACGCGACCACGTAAAGCACTATCTGCTTCTAGCGCCAACAGCGGACGATAAAGCAGATCGGCATAAGTCATCACGCCTTCCGCTTCCAATAGCCTCTCTGCTTCGGCAAACGCCGCTGGGAAATAGTCGGTGTCTGGATCAAAATTCAGCCGCTCATAGAGCGCCTCTGGGGTGATCATTTCTGCTTTAACCAAGCCGCAAAAGTGGGCTAAGGTTTCTAGCCGATCCCCTTCCAGAGCAGCATCTCGGCGCTCAACGGCATCACGCAGTACATTAATACTTGCCTGACGAAGCAGCCTCTCTAATTGCCAATCGGCGGATAATAGCTTGCGCGGCGCTAGCGCCCCCCAGCGGCATAAGCTTTGAGTCAAGCGGTGCCCCAGGGAGTGGAAGGTGCGGACATCGGGCAATGCCTGCCCGGCAGGTGCCATTGCGGCTAAACGACGCTGAAAATCATCCTTTGCTGAGCGGTTAAACATCAGCACTAAAATACGTTTTGGCGGTACACCGCTGGCCAATAGATGCAGCACCCGAGCGGCCATGGTGGTGGTTTTGCCTGCCCCGGCCACCGCTGCCACGCGCGCATGCCCGGCCTGATGATTAACAACAGCTTGCTGTTCAGCAGTTAACTTCACGGCGCCTCGCCAAGTAATTCATCATCCACCTGACCCAGCGCAAACCACTGACCGGCACTCGTTAGCCCCAGTTCACTCTTGCCACCGGCCACATCACGGCTTTCAGCCGCCTCAACCAACTGGTAATAGACATTGCGGTGCAAGCGGGCAGCTAGCCCAAAACGCACTGGCAGCTGTGGCACCGCCTCACCTTGGGGGGTTGAGGTGACGGTGAGCGGATGCTCGGCATCTAAGCGAACAACGTCGTCAAACTGGGTGGTAAACCACCAGGCACCGTCACGGAAGTCAGCCTCTACCGCCACCAATGGCAGGTCTTCGACCTTTATTCGCCAGCGCTCTACCGGCGTAACCAGGCAGTAACCCTCGTCATCCAGGCGCAGCAGCGTTGCCAATAGGCGTGCCACCTTGGGTCGGGCAAACGGCTGACCTTCGTGCGACCAGCGACCATCGGCGTGAATGATGATGTTCATATCGCCAGAGAGCGCAGGCTGCCACTCATCGAGTGGAGGAATAGCGCCAGTGCGCCCTTCATCTCCATTACCTTGCTGCAGCAATCGATCAATATTCATCTCACCCACCTCGCTTGAGCGTATTCAAGGCACTTCAGGCTATAGAAGCCCTGAGTGGGCCAACGCCTCTTTAACGTGTTCCGGGGCATCGGGAGCGGCGGCACGAAAAAGCTGATAAAAGTTAGCGGTCGTCTGCATGGCCACTTCATCGACACTGATACCTCGCTCCTTGGCGATGCACTCAGCTACTTGCACCACCCACGCGGGCTCATTGGGCTTGCCGCGATGAGGAACGGGTGCTAGATAAGGGCTATCGGTCTCAATCAGCAGGCGATCCAGCGGCAGTTGACGGGCAAGTTCACGCAGCGGAGCGGCGTTTCGAAAAGTAATAATGCCAGACAGCGAGATATAAAAACCCAGCCGCACCGCTTCACGGGCCATCGCCAAGTCTTCAGTAAAACAGTGTAATACACCGCCCACTCGCGGGTCGCTATATTCACGTAGCAAGGCCAAGGTTTCCTCTTTGGCTTCGCGGGTATGAATAATCACCGGCAGTTCTAACTCACGCGCGGCGATTAAGTGACGCTTGAAGCGCTCGTGCTGAATCTCGATAGGTACGCTGTCGCGATAGTGGTAATCCAGGCCAGTTTCGCCGATTGCCACCGCACCATACTGCTCAGCGGTGTCTTTTATATCGGCAACGCTGGGTTCATTCTCACTGTGGTGCAGGGGGTGCAAACCAGCGGAAATCGCCACATCGTGATGTTCGCGTGAAATGGCCGCAAGCTGCGGCATGTCTTCTAGGGTAACCGCTACAGCAAGAAATTGGCTGACATGGGCAGCGCGGGCGGCGGCCAAAGTGGCGGCAATATCGCCCCCATGGGTCTGGTCGGATAAACGATCTAAGTGACAGTGTGAATCAACAAACATACGGTTCTCAACAAATAGGTCAAAACAGATAGGCCATAACGACTGGATCAGAAAAATGGCATTCAGAGCGTGAACGATGGAGCTGCTTTATCTAATTGACCGGCAAGCAGCGCCTCAATGCGGTCACGCACGGGATAGTCCTGCTGGCTGAAGTGAAGGCCAATGCCTGGCATACGGCGGCCACTCACCCCCTCTGGAGATACCCACACCACCTGGCCGGTAATTGAAAGGCGCTCGCTTTCACCCGGCAGCGTAAGCAGCAAAAACACTTGCTGGCCAAGTGCGTAAGGGGTTTGAGTAGGTACAAAAATCCCCCCGCGATCCAGAAAAGGCATATACGCGGAAAGCAGTGTCGGAACATCCGGAACGGTAAGAGAGAGCGCTTTCTGAGCTGCCATGACGACCTCGCTGCACTGTTTTGAACAGCCGTGGGGGATTGAATAAACACCACTATGAACGCAGCAGCGCCGCCCAGCGCACCAGCCATGCTTCAAGCACTAGCTGAGGATTGGGGTTTGCCCCCACCGCCAACAACCGTCGCTGCTCGCGGGCATAATCGAGCAGGCGAAACCAATCCTGAACACGACCATTTTTCACCGCCTGGCGGTAGAGCGGTTCTAAATCAGGGTTATGCAACACCGCCGCCTCCCCAGACAAACCTAGACGAATCAGGTCTTCCAGCCAGGCGATACCGTACCACAAGATGGCATCAATCGCCTGGCGATCCAGACGGGCCGCCTCTGAAACGGGCTCGGCCCCGCGCACCAGCTGTTCGAAACTGTCGTGAATTTGATGGCGTAAAGCGCGCTCTTCGGGCGCTGCCAGCTCCACGGCGAGCAGTGGTAGCCCACCCGCTACCTGCCACCAGAAGTAGGCTTCGTCAGTGCTGCCCAATTGCTCAATCAACCAACCACGACACGCCTCAAAGGCAACGCTGGGTAGTGACCACTGCTGACAGCGCGAACGGATCGTCGCCAGCATCCGCGACGGCACGTCGGAAAGCAGAATAAACAGGGTTTTGTCACCGGGCTCTTCAAGGCTTTTGAGCAGCGCATTGGCGGCGGCAACGTTCATTGCCTCGGCGGGGGAAACCACAATCACTCGATAACCGCCCTGCTGAGCCGTTTGCGACACAAAGCGATTAACCTCGCGGATAGGGTCAATGCGGATTTGGCGCTTTCCCTCTTCTGGTGAAACCCGCAGCAGATCCGGGTGATAGCCCGATTCCAGCATCGAGCAGCTATGGCAATGGCCACAGGCTTGATCAGCGGGCGAGGCGCATAGCGTTCGGGCAATTAACGCCTCCGCTAACTGCTGCTTACCCACGCCGTGGGCGCCGTGAATTAACAACGCGTGGGGCATCCGTCCACCATCAGCCAAGCGGGTCAAATGCTGCCAGGTGGCTTGGTGCCACGGCATTACGCCGGTTAACGCCATGCCGCGACCTTTGTTAATAGGACTTGTCGGATTTGGCTTTGTACCTTATCCAGTGTGTATTGTGCATCGATCACCGCAAAGCGCTCGGGCGCTTCTTCCGCTCGTGCCAAATAGCCATCCCGCACAGCCTGGAAAAAGTCAGCCTGCTCCTGTTCAAAACGATCAAGCTGCTCATGGCGATCACGCAGGCGCGACTCTAAGCGTTGTCTTGCAGCCTCTTTGGGCATATCGAGCAGTAGGGTTAAATCGGGAGAGAGCCCCTGCTGAACAAAATTCTCCAGCACGGCGATACGCTCCTTGGGAATGCCCCGCCCCCCGCCCTGATAGGCAAAGGTGGCATCGGTAAAGCGATCACACACTACCCACGCCCCTCTTGCCAAGGCGGGGAGTATTTTTTCCGCCAAGTGCTGCGCTCGCGCGGCGAACATTAGCAGCAGCTCAGCGTCGACATGTAGCGGCTCTTGGGGGACAGGATCCAGTAACAGTGCGCGAATAGCTTCACCACGAACGGTGCCGCCCGGCTCGCGGGTACGCACCACTTCCAACCCCTGGGCCTCCAAACACTCGGCCACAAAGCCCACATTGGTGGATTTACCCACACCTTCGCCGCCTTCCAGCGTAATGAAGCGTCCACGCTTACTCATCATGCTCCCTTACAGTGGTCATCAATCATGGGTGATGTGTCATGGCGTTTAGCGATTGCGGATATAGCGATTAACGGCATTGTTATGCTCCCGCAGCGTACGCGAGAAATGGTGCGTGCCATCGCCACGGGAAACGAAATAGAGCGTTTCGCCAGGCAGTGGATTCACCGCTGCCTCCAAGGAGGCACGCCCAGGCATGGCAATCGGCGTGGGCGGTATGCCGTCAATGACGTAAGTGTTATAGGGCGTGGCCTCGCGAATATCGGCGCGGGTAATTCGCCCTTCATAACGCTCCCCCATACCGTAAATAATCGTCGGGTCGGTTTGCAGGCGCATGCCCTGCTCCATGCGGCGCTTGAACACACCGGCAATTTCGCGCCGCTCCTCGGGCGCACCGGTTTCCCGCTCGATCAAGGAGGCCATAATCAGCGCTTCGTAGGGGGAGTCAATGGTTAGGTCGTCCGCGCGCTCCTCCCACACCTCTTCCAAAATGCGCTCCATCCGCTCCAATGACTGGCGCAGGATATCGACATCGCTCATACCCAGATGATATCGATAGGTATCGGGAAAGAACCAGCCCTCGGGAAAGGTGCCTTCTCGATCGAGTAACGTCATCACCTCTGCATCGCTCAACTCCGCCGTGCGGTGGTCGAGTTTCGGCGCCGCATTGAGTAATTCGCGCATCTGCCGAAAAGACCACCCCTCAGGAATGGTCAGCGAGTAGGTAACCACCTTATTGCTACCCAGCAGTGCCATCATTTCCAGACCGCTCATATTCGGCAATAGCTGATACTCGCCGGTACGCAGTTGCGGCACGCGTTCCGGCTCGACCCGCGCTAGCAAGCGAAACGCCCAAGCATCCTCCAGCACGCCCTGCTCTTCCAATTGCGCCACGACCTGATTAAAGCCCGCACCAGAGGGCACTTGGTAAAGCATTGGCTCATCGAGCGCTAGCGGTGCCTCTAATCGGCTCTGCCAATAGAAATAACCGCCTGCTGCACTTGCAGCCCCAACCACTACTAACACCAATAAAGCGGTTAATAACCGTTTCACCATGACACCTCTAAAAAATTGCAGAGCGATATCTAAACACTGGCGTTTAAACAACGCCCAATAGCTGATGTGCCAAACGCTGGAACGGGTCAGGCTGGCTCAGAGGCCAGCGCTGCAGCAGTGAACCATCCGCGGCAAGCAAGGTGGTAACAGGCCATACACCCTGAACAGAGTTGGCCACCCATAGCCGCTCGACATCAGCAAGTTGATGAAGCGTCAGCGACGCCTGAGCGACGGCACCGTGTTCAAGCAATGCAGCACGCAACGTGCCAGCCACACCGCACTGGTCAAGCAGAGGCGTTAACACTTTTCCCGCCTGCTGCCAAAAAACATTCATGCTGGTGGCTTCTATCACAAGGCCTTCACTGTCGGCGAGCAATCCTTCGGCAATAGTGGCATCGCCCCACTCTTGGCGGGCCAGTACGTTTTCCAGTCGATTTAGGTGCTTGATACCTGCCAACCGAGACTGACGGGCCAGCCGCAAATCGCAAAGCCGCACTGTCACGCCTTCCTGCCAGCGCTTAACCGACGGTTGAAACGGCGTTCGACGACTGAGCAGCCGCGGCGTGATCTGATCGGGCTGGGCATAGCCACGCCCGCCGCTGCCTCGGGTCAGTATCAGCTTAAGCACTTCGAACTCAGCAGTGGGATCGCCTTGCCAAGTGGCGTCAAGGGCCTCCTGGCAAGGTAACGGTAGCCCCAGGCGATGACAACCTTGTGCCAGACGCTCCCTGTGATAGCGCCATAGCACCGGCTTTCCCGTACGTAATAGCACCGTTTCAAACAGACCATCACCATACGCCAGCCCACGATCATCAAACGGCACAGATTGATCATCACATAACGTAGGCGTCAGCATCGCTAACTACACCTTCTTAAATAGCAGCGAGCCGTTGGTACCACCAAAACCGAAGGAATTTGAAAGCGCCATATCAATGCGCATATCCCTCGCAGTATGCGGCACATAGTCCAGATTGCAGCCTTCCTGCGGGTTATCCAGATTAATCGTGGGCGGCGCGACCTGATCACGAATAGCCAGAATACTAAACACCGCCTCTACCGCACCGGCGGCGCCCAACAGGTGGCCAATCATCGATTTGGTGGAGCTCACTGCCACGCTGCTTGCAGCGCCACCCAAGACGTTCTCAATGGCACGACTTTCGGCCAGATCGCCTGCCGCAGTGGAGGTACCATGGGCGTTGATGTAGTGAACCGAAGAAACGTCAACCTGGGCATCTTTAATCGCATTGCGCATGGAGAGCGCTGCGCCACGTCCATCTTCCGGCGGTGAAGTCATGTGATAAGCATCATCGCTCATACCAAAGCCCACCAGCTCGGCGTAGATATTGGCACCCCGCGCCTTGGCGTGCTCATACTCCTCAAGCACCAGCACACCGGCACCATCGGATAACACGAAACCATCACGGTCGGTATCCCAAGGGCGGCTTGCCGCTTGTGGATCGTCATTACGCGTAGAGAGCGCGCGAGCCGCAGAAAAACCACCCAGGCCCAGCGGCGTGGTGGCCATTTCAGCCCCACCACAGATCATCACGTCCGCATCGCCATAGGCGATGGTGCGTGCGCTATAACCAATATTATGAGTACCGGTGGTGCAGGCAGTCGTAATGGCAATGTTCGGGCCTCTGAAGCCGTGCTGAATCGCCATATTGCCCGAAATCATATTGATGATAGAGCCCGGCACGAAGAATGGCGATATCTTGCGAGCGCCACCTTTGTTGAGTGCGTTGTGGTTATGCTCAATCATGGGTAGGCCACCAATGCCTGAGCCGATAGCCACACCGATGCGATCGGCATTCGCTTCGGTGCACTCAATCCCCGAATCTTCTACCGCTTGGGCGCCCGCCGCCATTCCGTACTGAATAAACAGATCCATCTTGCGGGCATCTTTAGGATTCAGATACGGGCTAATATCAAAGTTTTTGATCGACCCACCAAAACGAGTGTTAAAACCGCTGGTGTCGAAATGCTCAATAGGCGTAATACCGCTTTTACCGGCCACAATGTTGGCCCACGACTCATCAACGCTATTACCCACTGGGGTCACCAGGCCTAACCCAGTTACCACTACCCTTTTCCGTGCCATCAGCTTTCCTCCAGGCATCCATGGTGACGCGACCCACTTGGGTCATTTGCTGCTTAAATTTGGTCAACAGTATAACGGAGATTGAACGTTATAAGCATTGTGGCAGCAAAGCAAAAAAGCCGTCCTGGAAAAGGACGGCTTTTAAGGCGGGTGGCTAGCACCCCACCCTGGTTCGATGCATCGACGCAGCCCTTACTGGTGGGCGTTCACGTAATCGATGGCTTCTTGAACCGTGGTGATCTTCTCAGCTTCTTCATCGGGAATTTCAGTATCGAATTCCTCTTCCAAAGCCATGACCAGCTCAACGGTGTCGAGCGAATCAGCACCCAAGTCTTCTGTAAAAGAAGAGCTGTTTTGGATGTCTTCTTCTTTAACGTTCAGGCGCTCTGCTACAACTTTCTTAACGCGCTCTTCAATAGTACTCATTAACGTACTCCAGTCGTTCACATTAGCCGTTTTTGATAACCAGCTATTTGGAAACCGCAAGCCAAAAGCTGCGGGGTAGTTTATAGACGCCCTTGGGTAGACGCAACCGCCAAGCCCAAGGCCATCAACGCATATTCATGCCGCCATTCACGTGAAGCGTCTCGCCAGTGATATAACCGGCTGCATCACTGGTCAAAAAACCCACTGCTGCGGCGATCTCTTCCGGCGCCCCTAAACGGGCCAGCGGAATTTGCTTAAGCAGCATTTCGTGCTGTGCTTCAGGTAGCGCTTCGGTCATATCAGTCGCAATAAAGCCCGGCGCCACTGCGTTAACCGTAATCGCACGAGAGGAGACCTCACGCGCTAGCGCGCGGCTAAAACCTTCCATACCGGCCTTAGCTGCAGCATAGTTAGTTTGGCCCAGGTTGCCCATGGTTGCCACTACAGAACTAATCGACACAATACGCCCAAACCGCGCCTTGGTCATACCCCGTAAACACGCCTTGCTAACACGATAGACAGATTTCAGATTGGTATCCATGACGGAATCCCACTCATCTTCTTTCATGCGCATCAGCAGATTATCACGCGTGATACCCGCGTTGTTGATCAAAATAGTCGGCGCACCAAAGCGCTCAGTAATCGTTTTCAATACGCTATCGATACTGGTCTGGTCGGTCACGTTAAGACATAGACCTGCCCCTTCAATGCCGTGCTCTTTCAAATCGGCATCAATTTTTTCAGCGCCAGACTCACTGGTCGCGGTGCCAATGACGATACGGCCCTGGCGACCTAGCTCGCGAGCAATGGCCTGACCAATACCACGACTCGCCCCTGTTACCAGGGCAACTCTACTCTCTTGTGTCATAACGTTCTGCCTCTAACCGTGTAATCAAGCAAGGATAGTGGATTGCAATCTCTCTTGGTCACGCCTTATCAGCCAAGGTTTCACGCGCCAGCTCAAGCGCGGCTTCCAGACTGTCAGGATCATTCACCGCCAATCCCTTGCTACCCTTCACGATACGCTTATTGAGGCCAGTCAACACCTTTCCTGGCCCGCACTCAATGAACACCTCCACGCCTTGATCCGCCATGGCTTCAACACAGGCGCTCCAACGCACCGGCTGATAGAGCTGCTCGACTAGCCGCGTGCTCAATGTCGCGGTATCGGCATGGGCCTGGGCATCGACGTTTTGGATGACACTGTAGCGCGGCGCCCGCAGCTCGATAGTTTGTATCGCCTCTGCCAGGCGCTCGGCCGCAGGGCGCATCAATGCACAGTGCGAAGGCACGGAAACCGGCAATGCCATGGCACGCCTGGCACCGGCCTCCTGGCAAGCAACAATAGCTCGCTCAACGGCTACTTTAGAGCCCGCTATCACCACTTGCCCTGGGGAATTGTAGTTGACCGCTGAAACAACGTCGCCCTGGGCAGCCTTTTCACAGGCGGCTTCAACCGCATCGTCTGCCAAGCCCAGGATCGCCGCCATGCCGCCTTCGCCAGCAGGCACTGCCGCCTGCATGGCTTCTCCGCGCAGACGTACCAAGTTGACGCCTTCGGCAAAGCTCATGACGCCTGCGCACACCATAGCGCTGTATTCGCCTAGGCTATGGCCCGCCATCACTGTCGGCCGCGGCCCTTCCAGCTCTTGCCACACACGCCAAATGGCGACGCTGGCAGAAAGCAGCGCAGGCTGGGTGCAAGCGGTTGCATTAAGCGACTCTTCGGGACCTTCTTGGACGACTTTCCACAAATCGTAGCCCAAAGCATCCGACGCTTCCTCAAATGTCGTTCCCACCACACTATAGCGCTCGGCAAGCTCTCGCAGCATTCCAAGCTGCTGAGAGCCTTGCCCGGGAAAAATGAGGGCAAGGGGTTGAGACATGTCGTTCACCTTTGCTCTTGTAGGCATTTGCTCATATGAGCGATAGGCGAGGTTATTGGCACATCCTGATGCCACCTATAAACCCGCAAAAAAGTTAAATCGTTATTATCTGATCATGGCTGGCCTGTGCCATCGTTTTCACTTGATGGCGCTTGCCAGCGGCCTGCGATCCGCGCAGGTAAGTTATGTTCTACTTCCTGCAGGGCGCGATGAATAGCGTAGTAAAACCCATCGGCATGAGTACTGCCGTGACTTTTCACTACGATACCGCGCAACCCCAATAAACTGGCCCCGTTGTAGCGCACGGGATCAAGCTCTTGCTTTAAGCGCTTTAACACAGGCTTGGCCAGTAGGCTTGCCAAACGACCACTTAGGCGCGACTCAAACGCCATCTGCACGCGTTCAACCAACATACTCGTCAAACCTTCGCTCGCCTTGAGGACAGCGTTGCCCACAAAGCCATCACACACCACCACATCAAGCTGGCCTTTAAACAGGTCGCCACCCTCAGCATAGCCTTGATAGTCGAAAGCACTACCACTGGCATACTCGCGCAGCAGACGATCAGCCTCACGTACGCTCACACTCCCCTTGGTGGCTTCAGCGCCAACGTTGAGTAGCGCCACGCGCGGCACCGCAGTGCCATCGATACACTGCGCCATCGCCGCCCCCATCAGTGCAAAATCGACCAGTCGATGGGCAGGGGAATCCACGTTGGCGCCTAAGTCCAGCAAATAGCAGCGGCGCCCTTGGCAGGCTGGGATCGCGGTACTGATTGCCGGACGAGAAATCCCCTCGACCATCCCCAGTTCGCGCCTTGCCAAGGCAACAAGCGCTGCCGTATTGCCTGCGCTTACACCAGCCACAGCTTCACCCTGGGCGACGCACTGCAGCATGTGCGCCATGCTCGTTGCCTCACCTCTGCGCAACGCCCAGGCCGCTGTTGACCCCGGCATTACGCTATCGGGCGAATCACGCGCCACCAAACGTGACGTTGCCGCAGCCAGAGGCTGCGGCAAGCGCGAAAGCTCAGCAATAATCTGCTGACGCGGGCCAAACAGAACCAGCTCAAGACCGGGGTGTTCCAACACCGCCCTTGCGGAGCCTGCGATAATCGCATGAGGGCCTTGGTCACCCCCCATCACATCAATCGCTAAGCGCATACCGCACTGAGTCCGTTTAGCCGCTTAGTAATGCAATTGAGGCTTATACCTCAACCACTTTACGACCACGGTAGAAACCGTCTGGAGAAACGTGGTGACGCAGGTGAGTCGTACCGGTTTCTTTGTCCTGAGACAGCGTCGGAGCGGTCAGCGCATCGTGGCTGCGACGCATGCCGCGCTTGGAACGAGTTTTACGGTTCTGTTGAACTGCCATGGGGGTTTACTCCAAGGTATTTAAGGTAAAGGGTGCTTATTTTTTGCCTTTCAAGACATTCAGCACCGCGAAAGGGTTCGTCGCTGGCGCTGTATCTGACGCCGCGCCTTCTGTTTTGCTGACCAGCTGCTCCGCCGAGACATGACATTCGGCTTCATCGTGATAGACCACCTGGGGCAGGCTGAGAATCAATTCATCCTCAACTACCGTCAGAAGATCCAGCTGTTCCTTTTCCACCAGCACCGGTTCATGACTAGCAGGCAACTCGGCCGCCAAGGCTTCATCAGTGACCATTCCAAGCAGAAAGTCACTACTCACCTCTTGAGGCAGCGGCACTAGGCAGCGTCGGCAGGCAAGCGCCAACGTCGCTTGCAAGTGGCCACGAATTTCACGACGGCCTTGAGCATCGACACCAAACTCAAGCACGACATGACAGTCGCCGGTTTGGTCACCCGCTTCTTCGGCAAGACGTGGCAGCTTATCCAGCGCTACCAGGCCTTCGATTCGTTCGTGGCGGGCTGCGAGCTTATAAGGCTCCACCCGACTGGGGAGTTGTGAGGTCAACATAGGCGCGCAATGATAGGCACTCCCCCTGCTGGTGTCAAAGCTGTCGGTGTATTTCTTCATCGCTTCCTCAATAAATAACCAACATAGGCCTCAATAAACAGCCGACATGGGCACAATTCGCAGCTTTCGCTACACTCTACTGCTTTGCCGTCCCACTAGCGCAACCACATTAGCCAGGAGTTATACTGTGACCTCACCCGCCATGACCGAGCCATCAAGCACTCAGTCATCAACTGCGCAGTCCTTAAGTACAGAAAATACAGAGCTAGTGCTTGCCTCAAGCTCACGCTGGCGGCGTGAGCTGCTGGATCGCCTACAACTCCCCTACCGGTGCCATTCACCGGATATTGATGAAACGCCGCATGATGGCGAAACACCACACGCACTGGTACATCGCCTAGCGCTTAGCAAAGCCAACGCCGTGTCGGCTCACTTCCCCCACCACTGTATTATAGGCTCCGACCAGGTAGCGGTATTTGAAGGCGATATTCTTGGCAAACCACATACCACAGAAAAGGCCTGCGCTAACCTTGCCCGCTTTTCTGGCCAGCGCGTCACCTTCCTGACCGGTTTAGCGCTACTGGATACTCGCCACCAGCGCCATCAAGTCCATGTCGAGCCCTTCGAGGTCGTGTTTCGCACTCTTAGCACGCAAGAGATCGAAAACTATGTGGCCAAAGAGCAGCCCCTAGATAGCGCGGGCAGCTTTCGTATGGAAGGCCTGGGCATTGCGCTGTTTGAAAAACTGGAAGGCCGCGACCCCAACGCGCTGATCGGGCTACCGCTGATCGCGCTCTGCGATATGTTGCGCCAAGCGGGCCTGGATCCGCTTGGCGCGCCCTAGGGCCCAGGACGTAAATTGGCGATCAGAAACGAAGCGGGGTGTTAGGCGCCTTAATGCCTAGCACTTCAGCGGCAACCTCGGTAAAACGCCGAGTAAAGCGCTCAAATGGATCAAGACTCGGCGTATAGTCCACCCAGTCGATGTTACCTACTTGATCGCGAGACAGCTGTTCGAGACTACCCAACTGATCGACCAACCCTAGCTCGATGCTCTGCTCGCCACTCCATATCAGGCCTGAGAAAATGTCCGAGCTATCACTGAGCCGTTCGCCGCGACCTGCGCGGACGTCATCGATAAATTGGCGATGGGTTTGGCTCAGCACACCTTGCCAAAACGTCTCTGCATCATCGTCCAGCGGCTGGAATGGATCTAAGAAGGCCTTATTCTCTCCTGCCGTAAGCACGCGGCGCTCCACGCCAATGCGCTCTATCGCCTCCTCAAAGCCAAAACCAGCGTAAATCACACCAATCGAGCCCACTAAGCTCACTGGCGACGCAATAATCTCATCTGCCGCTGCAGCTATGTAATAAGCGCCGCTGGCACCGATATCCTCAATCACCGCGATAATCGGTTTATCACCCTGCTCGCGCAGGCGCATGATTTCCGCATAGATACGCTGAGACTGAACAGGGCTACCACCGGGACTATTAATGTGCAGCACCACGGCTGCAGCGCTTTCGGCATCCCAGGCTCGGTTTAACCCTTGGATGATGCGCTCCGCATTGGCTGGCGAATCGCTGGCGATTACTCCATTAACCTCAACAATGCCCAAGTGGCGCTGGGCGGGCGTTGCGACACTCGGCGAATCCCAGAACAGGCTATAAAGCGCGGCAGACAGCGCCACCAGCACAACAGCGAGAAACATCAGCCGGAAAAACAGCTTCCAGCGGCGGGTACGCCGTTGCTCGGTCAAGACGCCGCCTATCCAGTGATCCATCATTTCCAGCTGCGCTAATCGCTGGCGTTCGCGCAGGGTTTCGGCATCATCACCTGGCGCCCCAGGGGGCTGCTTAGCCCCCTTACCAGGCGGAACCTCGGCCCCTTCAGTCCAAGGATCTTCCTTGAACTCGTTGGGCTGGTCGCTATTAACCGGGCCATCATGACCCTCTTGTGCACCCTCTTGGCGGGTTGGATCGTCACTCATAAAATGTCCTTATAACCGATCAAAAAGCTCGTCTACGCTATGGGCAATCCACTTGGGTTCGCTCATTGCCAGGCGCTCAGGCGCATGCACCCCATAGCTTACCCCCACCCGATCCATGCCCATCGCCCTAGCCATTTCCATATCATACTCAGTATCGCCGACCATCACCGCCCGCTCGACCGGCACCGCAAGCTCAGCCAGTAACTCTGAAAGCATCTGCGGGTGCGGTTTAGAGCGGGTTTCATCCGCGGTACGGCTGGCATGAAACCACGCGCCGCTGCCGGTCTCAGTAAAAATACGGTCAAGCCCGCGACGGCTTTTACCTGTTGCTACTGCTAAACGCTGTTGCTCATGCCCACGCAAACGGGCGATATGCGCTTCGACACCGCTAAAAAACGCCATTGGCGTGGTATCAGCCTGCACAAAATGGTGCGCGTAACGCTCGCGAAGCCGCTCGGCCTGAGCAGGCAATATACCTGGGCAGAGCTTGGCAATTGCTTCGGGCAGCCCCAGGCCAATAATATCTTCAACCTCCGCAGCTGAAAGCGACCCCCACTCGGCCTCCAAAGCAGCCGCCTGCATACACGACACAATCCGCGGCACTGAGTCCATCAAGGTGCCGTCCCAATCAAATATAATTAGCTCGTACTGCATGGCAGCTCCCTGTAAAAGGCAACGCGGTGAAAAAGAAGTTATTGACGGGCGCGTTTGAGCGCTTCTTCCAGAGCTTCTGGCAGCGGCGCTTTGACGGTAACCGGGCGGCCGTTAGTGGGCTCAGGAAAGGTCAGCGCTCGCGCATGAAGGAACAGACGTCCCAGCCCTAACTGCTTGGTGAGCAGACCACTTTCACGGGTAGCATACTTATCGTCACCTAATAACGCATGGCCTGCGTGGGCGGCATGTACGCGAATCTGGTGGGTACGGCCCGTGACCGGCTCAGCCTCTATAAGGGTTACTTTTTCGAAGGTTTCAACCACCGAAAAATGGGTGCGCGACACTTTCCCGTTGGGATCTACCCTTACCCTCCGCTCGCCGTTACCGGCATCAAAGCGGTCTAACCGAGCACTCTCATAGGTTTTCCGCGCTGGCCAGCGCCCACTGACCAGGGCCAGATAACGCTTATCCATACCGTGCTTTTTCAGCGACTCGTTCAGCGTCACCAGCGCATCGCGCGACTTGGCCAGCAGCAAACAGCCAGACGTATCGCGATCCAAGCGGTGAACCAGTTCCAGAAAGCTCAGATCATCGCGCACTTGACGCAGCGCTTCTATTAAACCAATTTTAACCCCGCTGCCGCCATGCACTGCCAAACCAGAAGGTTTATTAAGCACCATCCAATCGGGGCCTTCCATAATAACGCTGCCTACCAGGAGGTCGCGCAAATTATCACTGACTTCCTTCACCGCTTCGCGAGGCGCCAAACGCAGCGGCGGAACGCGTACTAAATCCCCCGCTTGCAAACGGTAATCCACCTTCACGCGTTTTTTATTAACGCGCACCTCGCCTTTACGTACGATGCGATAAATAAGCGCGCGAGGCGCCCCTTTAAGCCGCGTCATGAGAAAATTATCAATTCGCTGCCCTGCTTGCTCCGGGGCGATATCCACCCACTGCACTTCACGCCCTTCGGACATTACTACTTACTCCTGCTTAAAAACGGCATTCTAGCGTAGACCCAAGGGCATTGCGTCAATTGCTGGTCGTAGTCTTTACTGTTATATTCGAAATCGTTCACCAGCTAAGCGCAGAAAGCTGTCTTGTCTAGCGCTAGTGACTAGCTGCTCGATAGCTAATTGATTAAATTTGTTAGCAGAGAGCATCACCGCTGAGCTTGGTTAATGCGCCTGCCCGACTAACACGCAGGCCTGAACGCAAAAACGGCACCAGTGTACGCATTGCCCGTTTTCCAGTATTAAAACTGATCTTAAAAATGCAGTAACTCTGCCGCCCGTTTTTTATGCCGGCAGAGGAAAATAAGCCTTGCCCTCAACGGCAGGCAGCAACGAAACAACGCCACGTCCTGAGCAGCTCCGCCTTATTCGTCACAAGGCGATGACTGACTCCGGGCGAAAAGTTCAACGCTGTGCCGGTGGCCGGCGTTGGTGAATCGATGAATGCCAGGTGTTGGCGGTGTCAGCAGGGCCGGATGGACGTGACAGCCACCGGAACACGTCCTGCCTCCGCCACGTACTCAACGCCCTATCGGCCGGGTTGGCGATGATGCCTTCCCGGCTTGACGCGTCAGCATTGCAATGCGCCGAGCACAAGCACGCAGCACCCAGCGATTCGCCTACGTCACCCAATAGGCAGTTCGCCGGCACGCAACGCTATGCGAGACACTATGAAACGGATGCTTATCAATGCGACCCAGCCCGAAGAGCTGCGTGTCGCTTTAGTTGATGGACAACGCCTATACGATTTAGATATCGAATCCGGCGCAAGAGAACAGAAAAAAGCCAATATCTATCGCGGTAAAATCACCCGCGTAGAGCCCTCCCTGGAAGCTGCCTTCGTTGACTACGGCGCCGACCGTCACGGCTTTTTGCCCCTCAAGGAGATCTCTCGCGAGTACTTTGTCAAAGACGTTTCCGGACGTCCGAGCATTAAAGAAGTGCTTAAAGAGGGTCAAGAGGTCATCGTCCAGGTCGATAAAGAGGAGCGTGGCAATAAAGGTGCCGCGCTAACCACCTTTGTCAGCCTGGCTGGTCGCTTTTTGGTATTGATGCCCAATAACCCGCGTGCAGGTGGCATTTCTCGCCGTATCGAAGGCGACGAGCGCAGTCAGCTCAAAGACGCCATGGGTCAGTTGACCGTGCCGGATAAAATGGGCCTGATCGTGCGCACTGCAGGCATTGGTCGCAATCCGGAAGAGCTCCAGTGGGACTTGGACTACTTGGTTCAGGTGTGGGAATCGATCACCACTGAAGCTGCCAAGCGCCCTGCCCCGTTCCTGATCTACCGTGAATCCAACGTCATCATTCGCGCCATGCGCGACTACCTACGCCAGGACATCGGCGAAGTATTGATCGACAGCCCCGAGATTCACGCCGAAGCGCTGAGCTTTATTCGCCAGGTAATGCCCTCGTACCAGCAGAAGATCAAGCTCTACGCAGACGAAGTACCGCTATTCTCGCGCTTCCAGATCGAATCACAAATCGAAACCGCCTATCAGCGCGAAGTGAAGCTGCCTTCTGGCGGCTCGATTGTGATCGATCACACCGAAGCGCTAGTCTCCATCGATATCAACTCCGCACGCGCCACCCGCGGCAGCGATATCGAAGAGACCGCCCTACAGACCAACTCTGAAGCCGCCGATGAAATCGCCCGCCAGCTGCGCCTGCGTGATATCGGCGGTTTGGTGGTTATTGACTTTATCGACATGGGGCCTGCACGCAACCAGCGTGAAGTTGAAAACCGCATGCGCGATGCCCTCAAGCTGGATCGCGCACGGGTACAGATTGGGCGTATTTCACGCTTTGGCCTGATGGAAATGTCCCGCCAGCGCCTGCGTCCCTCGCTGGGAGAAACCAGTGGCGTGGTCTGCCCGCGCTGTAATGGTCAGGGCACCATTCGCGATGTTCGCTCGCTCTCCCTCTCTATCATGCGCCTGATTGAAGAAGAGGCGATGAAAGAGAATAGCGCGCAGATTCGCGCCATTCTACCGGTACCCGTGGCGACTTACCTGCTCAATGAAAAACGCAGCGTGTTGGCAGATCTTGAGTCTCGCCAGAATGTTCGCGTGGTACTGCTGCCCAATCCTGATATGGATACGCCCCACTACGACGTGCAGCGGCTGCGTGATGACCACCTGGACGAGGATGACACTCAAAGCCTATCGAGCTTTGAGCTCTCCACCGACACCGAAGTAGGCAAAGAGCCGACACCCAGCTTCGTGCCGCCCGCTCAACGCGCCGAAGCCGCCGTCAAGAGTGTCACCCACAACGCTCCCGCCCCGGCATCGCTGCAAACGGAAGAGAAGGCGCCCGCTGCAGCTCCAGCAGCCAAAGCAGCACCGGTGACCAGCGAGCAACCCAGCGTTATTGGGCGCTTTATCCGCGGCTTCGCCAAACTGCTCGGTAGCGACGAAAGCAATACCGAAGCCACGCCAGAGCCCAAGGTTGAAACACCGGCTCCGCGCAAGCCAAGCGAGCGCAAAACCAATCAGCGCAGCAGCGAGTCGCGGCAAAAATCGTCGCGTGGCGACAACGCCAGCCGTAACGAGTCGCGCAGCGATAATAGCGCCCGCCCTGAGCCAAAAGCTGAACAAAAAGCCGAGCAGCGCAGCAGCACACCGCGTCCTGCCAGTGACGACAATAGCGATAAGCGGAGCGGCCCCAGCCGTACCCGCAACCGCCGTCGCCACCCCCAGCAGGACGATGCTAACGGTCAAGAGTCAGCCAAAGCGCCTCGTAAAGAGAACCAGGCTGATAGCTCTTCCAAAGACAGCCCTAGCAAAGACAGCTCCACGAAAGAGGGCTCTAAAGAGAGCACCAGCGGCAAAAGTGCAGCGCAGAAAGAGTCGCGTCGTGATGGTGGTGACAAAAACCGCGACAGCCAGCGCGATGCAACGGCCAAGAGCCCAGAGTCCAAGAACTTAGAGGCCAAGCAGGATGACGGCAAGCCGAAGCGTACGCGTAACAACCCACGTAACCGCACGCGCACCCAGGCGATCAACCCCCAGGCAGAAGCTGAGCAGTTAAAACTGCAGGCCGAGGCTCAGAATGAAGCGTCAGCAGTAACACCAGAGCCGGCCGAAGACCCTGCGGCAGAAGAACAGGCACAGGTGGTTAAAGCAGCGACAAATGACACAACGATTGCACTAGGATCGGACTCGGACGTTACCGCTCAGCCAGCAACGGCAGCAACCGATGCGCCTGAATCCAACGCCGAGCAAGCGGACGACGCGACGACCGCCGACCGGCCCGTGGCAGAAAACGCTAAAGCGCGCAAGTCGACGCACCAGCGCCGCCAGCCTAAAGCGACTTCACCGGCGGAGCAAACGTCAACTGCCAGCACCGTTGAGCAGGATGAGGCCGCTGCCAAGCCAAGCGAACCGGAGGCTACAGCCAGCGAAGAGCCGTCAGCACCATCTGAGGTGACCTCAGCAACAGCCAAGGCGAACGCAGAGCCAGCTGAAAGTGGGAAAACCGACGATAGTCAGCAGCCCAGTGCTAGCGAACAGGCAACGCCTGAAGCCGTCGAACCGCCTGCGACCAACGCCGTTGATCCAGCCGCAACTATTGAAGAGGCGGCCTCCCCGGCACCTTTCAATATTGCGGGTACGGATCAAAGCAGCGACGAGCATCAGCCCGAAGCGCCAGCTAGCACCCAAACTCGCCAGGAAGCGGCAAACCCAGATGTTGCTGAGAGTACTTCTGAGAACGCTTCTGAGAGTGTCGCCGCAGCCCCTTCAACTGAAGAGCCTGCCAACAGCGAGCCAAAGCAAGACAGCGCAGAAAAAGGTGTTGAGCCTAAGAGTGTTAAAGACACAAACTCTGAAGACCGAGTCGCTGAAGAAAGGAGCATTAAAGAAAGTAGCGCTGAACCGAATAGTTCTGAAGTTAGTTCTGAAGACAGTCCTGAAAATAGCTCTGAAAAGAGCAGCGACGAACTAGCAGCGACTGAAACTCCTGTGACTGCTCCCCCTGCAACTGAAGCAGACGCTCAGCCCACTCAACCGGTCACCAGTGAAGCACCCGCTGAAGCCGCAGTAACTGAAGAAGCGCCTAAACCCCGCCGCCGTCGCACACGGGCCCACAATGACCCGCGTGAGAAGCGCAAACAGGCGCAGCAAGACACACGCTCCGAATAGATCGTTCGCGCGTATTGCAGTAACAAAAATCCCCGCTTCGGCGGGGATTTTTGCGTTATGTGCACCTTAGAGGCAGGGCCTAGAGATTAACTAACAGGGATTAATTAACCGCGGCTCGGGCTCTAAACGCACCCCAAAGCGTGCCTCGACCTGGTCCGCGATATAGCTAGCTGTTTTCATTAGCCTCTGACGATCACCGCCGCCAAAGTGCACCAGCACCAGCGCTTGATGCTGGTGTACTCCGAAGGCACCATCACGCATCCCTTTCAAGCCACACTGGTCGATTAACCACCCCGCCGCCAGCTTTGTTTGCCCTCCTTCCTGGGGGAAATGGGGCATAGCAGGATACTGCTGCAACAACTGCGCTACCATCACATCAGCTACCAGCGGATTTTTGAAGAAACTCCCCGCGTTGGCCAGCACCTGTGGGTCGGGCAGCTTCTCGCGTCGAATATCACATACCGCTTCGGCTACCGCGAGCGGTGTGGGAGGGCTTGCCAAGCGTGCGGCGAGATCGCCATAGCCTAGCCGGGGTGCTGGTGTGCGTGACAATTGCAATACCAACTGAGTGATCACCACGCGACTCGCCAACTCGCCTTTAAAAATACTCTCACGGTAACCAAAAGCGCACTCTTGCGCGCTTAGCCAATCCACCCGCCCGGTGGCCAGCTCCATTACTTGCACCGCTTGCAGCGTGTCGGCAAGCTCAACGCCGTAGGCGCCAATGTTCTGCACCGGCGCAGCACCACAACTGCCAGGGATCAGCGCCAGGTTTTCAATGCCCCACAGGCCGTGTGCAGCAGTCGCCATCACCAGCGTATGCCAATTAACCCCCGCCCCTACGTGGGCAAGCACCTGCCCTTGACGCTGACTAAGCCAGTACTGTTGCAAATCAGGCCGCACCACCAAACCTGGTAGTGCCTCGGGAAGCAGAACATTGCTGCCGCCACCGAGCAGCGTGACGGGCCAGCCTTCATGGCGTGCCTCGGCTAACGTTTGGCGTAGTGCTGTTAATGTCTTTGGTGACGCGAAGCGCTCTGCTTGGCAGGGGAGCCTAAGTGTATTAGCGGCGGATAAACCCACATTGCTGAGAATATTCATCTGTGCAGCCACACCATTAGCCCCATTACAGCTCTCGCTTAAGGTGTCGAATCAGCCCTTCTGATGCAGCTTCAATCATATCCAGAGCCTTCTCAAATCCCTCATCCCCGCCAAAATAGGGGTCTGGGACTTCGGCACCGGGGGTACCAGCAAAATCTAAAAACAGCCCAACATGCGCCTGGCTATTGGCAGGCTTCAGCTCGCGCATGGCGCGTAAATTGTCCTGATCCATGCCTAGCACGTAGTCGAATTGGGTAAAATCGTGTTCGCTTAGCTGGCGGGCATGCAGGTCGCTTATATCGATACCGCGCAGTAGTGCCGCCTGCTGCGCGCGGGCGTCTGGCGCTTTGCCGACATGCCAACTGCCGATGCCGCAGGAGTCTATCTCGACCTCATCGGCCAACCCTGCTCGCTCAAGAGCACGACGAAAAACACCTTCGGCGGTCGGTGAACGGCAAATATTGCCTAAACATACAAATAATACTTTCACGATAGCTCCTTAAAAACTGAGCTGCCCAAGCAAGCGCCCGCCCCTGCGCTAAACCGGCAACACCCGAACCCGCGCTAGGCCAGCAGCGCCCGAATCCGCGCTAGATCCTCGGCCGTATCAACACCGGCAGGGTTTACTTCGCAGGCCAATGCCACTTGAATAGCGTGACCATTCTGCAGCGCACGCAACTGCTCAAGCTGTTCAAGCTGTTCGAGGCTTGAGGCTGGCCAGTCTCGGTAGGCAGCTAGAAAACCGGCACGATACGCATAGAGACCGATATGGCGCAGCCAGGCATCGGTTGCCAGCATGGTCGGTGGCGCTTTGAACTGCTCACGATCCCAGGGGATAGGGGCCCGTGAGAAATACAGCGCGCGGCCTTGTAGCGTTCGCACCACCTTGACCACGTTGGGATTAAACAGCGTGTCCACGTCATTGATAGGCTCCGCCAGCGTGGCTATCGACGCTCCGGGATCGTCGGCTAGGCGCAGAGCCACCTGGTCGATCAGCGCGGGAGGAATCAGCGGCTCATCGCCCTGCACATTCACCAGCAGCGCATCATCCGTCAATGCCAATATACCAGCCACCTCGGCTAATCGGTCGGTGCCCGAGGGGTGATCGTCGCGGGTCATGATCACTTCGGCGCCGTAGGGCAGCATGGCATCACGAATACGGCTATCGTCTGTTGCCACGACCACTCGGCTGGCGTGGCTTTGGCAAGCACGGCGCCATACGTGAGCGACCATCGGTTCCCCGGCAATATCAAGCAGTGGCTTGCCGGGCAGCCGGGTAGAGCCGTAGCGAGCAGGTACGACGACGGTAAAATCAGGCACCTTGAAATCAACCATGTCATCAAAGACAGCCATTAAGCGTCTCCTAAACGCTCTTGGGAACGTCCTGGAGAGCGTCCTGGAGAAGTAGGCAGCTTTTCATCAGCATCCATCACGCGAGCCTCTTCCGGCAACATCACCGGAATCCCCTCTTTGATCGGATAGGCAAGGCCATCGTAGTGGCAGCGCAGCTCTTGAGCATCGCGATCATACTTCAGCTTACCGTTACACAACGGGCAGACCAGCATTGCCAGCAGTTCCTTATCCATGCGCTTATCTCCTTTAGGAAAGTGCCGACAGCCGCGCTGCCAGCCAGTGCTCAAATTCGGGTGGAAGGGATGCCTCCACATCTAATACCCAACTGTTAGGCGGGGCCAGGGCGTAACACTTAACGGCGTCTTTAGCGGTCATAATCACTGGGCGGGTATCTGCAAAGCTTAGCGCGCCCGCACTAAAGTGCTGGTGGTCGGCCAACGGGTGCCACTCGCCCTCAACACCCAACGCGGAGAGTGTACGAAAAAAGCGCTCGGGATGCCCGATACCTGCCACCGCGTGCACCGGCAGCGTAAACGGCAGCGGCGCAAGCGGAAAACGTGCGCCGTCATCAAGGCGGCGCCAGCGCAGCGGCGCCAGCTGCATAGTAGTGGCTGCCTGCATAATAGACGGAGTAAGCGACAAAGAGGGCTGTGAGTCGCCGTTAATGATCACCGCGTCAACACGCTGCAACCGGCTGGGCGACTCGCGCAGCGGCCCGGCGGGCAGGCAGCGCCCGTTGCCCAATCCACGGTCACCATCCACAACCACCAACTCAATATCTCGATCCAGTGCCAAGTGCTGTAAACCGTCGTCGCTCAAGATAATATCGCAGCCCTTCTCGATCAGTGCCTGAACACCGCGCACGCGATTGGGGTCTGCGGCCACTGGCAGTCCCGTCTGCTGTGCCAGCATCAGCGGCTCATCACCGCTTTCGACAACGTTCGTGTCAGCGGTGACCAGCAGCGGGTAACTGGGCGCATTTCCGCCATAGCCGCGGCTAACGATACCTGGCGACCAGCCTTGGGCCACCAGCCAGCCAGCTAGCCACGCCACCAGCGGCGATTTACCCGTCCCCCCCAAGGTGATATTGCCTACCACGATAACCGGCACCGGCGCCTTCCAAGTAGCTTTTTGGCCGCTAGAGTATTCCCGCTCCCGCCGCGCCATGGCCCACTGATAAAGCGCCCCTAAAGGCCTCAACGGCGATAGCCAGCGGCTGCCCTGGTAAGCGCCTTGCAGCCAGCGCTCCGCCAGCGTTCTCTTGGCAAAGCTCATAACGATAGGCTCATATCGATAGCCTCATGGCGCTTCTTGAAACTGCAGTTGATGCAGCGCCGCGTAGGCGCCATCGGCATCAAGCAGCGACTGATGCGACCCCTCTTCGATAATGCGCCCCTGATCCATCACCACAATCCGGTCAGCCCGCTCTATGGTAGAGAGGCGGTGGGCGATGACCAGCGTGGTGCGCCCTTCACAGACTCGCTCAAGGGCTTTTTGAATATAGCGCTCGGATTCTGTATCCAACGCAGAAGTGGCCTCATCCAGCACCAGTAGCGGCGCGTCCTTGAAGATCGCCCGGGCAATCGCCAGCCGCTGGCGTTGGCCGCCCGAGAGCATCACGCCATTTTCACCCACGGTGGTGGCATAACCATTGGGAAGCTTATCGATAAACTCATGGGCATAGGCGGCTTCAGCCGCAGCCTGAACAGCCTGGGGATCAGGATTGGCCACCCCGTAAGCAATATTATCGGCAATCGAGGCGTTAAATAGCGTCACCTGCTGCGACACCAGAGCAATCTGCTGGCGCAGTGGGCCAAGCGCGTATTCATCAACATTAATGCCATCGATAGTAATACTGCCTTGAGTGGGGCAGTAAAAACGCGGCAGCAAGCTGACCAGAGTGGACTTGCCGCTCCCCGAACGCCCGACTATCGCCACCAGTTCGCCCGGTGCTATGCGTAGATTAATATCGTGCAGGACTTCGGGCTGGTCGTCGGCATAGCGGAAGCTAACATGATCGATCACGACATCGCCGTTTAAACGGCTGGCAATATGTTTGCCACTATCCTCTTCAGGGGTCATATCCAGCAATCCGAAAAGCTCTGACGCGGCCGCCAGGCCTTTCTGAATTTCACCGTTAATCTCGGTCAGTTGACGTACCGGCTTGATCATCAGGGCAGCCGCGGTAATAAAGGCCACAAACTCACCAGGCGTCATGTTCTCCATCAGCGAGGGTGCCATGGCCAGCCAGACCAGTAGCGCCATGGAGATGGCCACCAACATCAGAATCACAGGGGAACTGACCGCACGGGTCATGGCTTCTTTCATACTTTGGCGGCGATTCTCTTCACTGACCCGCTCAAAGCGCTGCTTTTCATACGGCTCTGCGCCGTGGGTGCGCACTACCCGATAGCCCGACAGCGCTTCCGAGGCAATATGGGTGACATCGCCCATGGAGTGCTGAATGCGTTTTGAAATGCGTCTAAAGCGCTTGCTGACGTAGCTTACCACCACGGCAATGATCGGCGTCACGCCCAAAAACAGCAGCGTTAGCATCCAGTTAGTCCAGAGTAGATAGAGCACCAAGCCGACGACGAACAGGCCTTCCCGAAGAATAATCGTCACCGCTTTGGTGGCCGCCCCCGCGACTTGCTCAACGTGGTAGGTCACCCGTGATACCAGTTGACCGCTGGAGTGATGGTCAAAAAACCAGCCCGGCAGATGGAGTAGATGGGCAAACACGTCGCAACGCAGGGTATGAATCACGTAGCGGCCCACATAGGCCATGAAGTAGGTGCTTAAAAAAGTACCTAACCCCCGGGCGGAAAACATAATAATTACAAACAGCGGTAGAAAGAACCGAAACGCCGCATCTGGGTTTTGAATGCCATCAATTAATCGCTTCATCATTTCCGCCAGCGCGGTACTCGACGCGGCGTAAACCACAAAGCCCACTATCGCTAGCGCAAAAGCTCGCCAATGCGGCTTCACATAGCCCAACAACCGCTTATAAATACCCCAACCTGAATCAGTCACACGCGCTCCTGGCCATAGTGTGCAATCGGAGAATTCTACCTGATGGCGACGCGCTTCAACACTGGTTGCGTCGCCCTGGCAATGGTCGCGTTGTTTCAACCTGGATGGGCTGGGCCGCTTTTAGCCAAAAACGCAGTGCGCCGTCATGCGCCGTGTTCCATAGACAGCTGCCCTGCTGGCGAAAACGGCGCACGACAGAATCTACCGGATGTTGAAACGCATTACTCCGCCCGGCGCTAAATATCACATGCTCAGGAGCGATGGAACGTACGAACTGGATACCCGAGCTGGTGCCGCTGCCATGGTGCCCTGCCACCAATACACTAACAGGCGGCTCCACCTCTCGCAGAAAGCGACGCTCTACCTCAGTGCTCACATCCCCCGTAATCAGCAGTCTCTGCTCACCAGCGCTCACCTCAAGTACGCAGGAGCGATCGTTGGCAGATAAATCGTTATCACCCGCGGGCGGCCAGAGAATACGGTAACTCACCCCATCACGCTGCCATGTTTGACCACGCTGACAATCAATACCGGAAATTGGCAGCGCCTCACCTGCAGGAGCCATCCACTGTTTGACCCGATGATCGGCTAACAATGCGCTGATACCGCCCGCATGGTCATTATCAGCGTGGCTGACTAACACTTGATCAAACAACTGCCCCGGTGACCAAAGCGCCTCCAGAGGCATAAAACCACTACGAAAGCGAGGGCCGGTGTCGTAGAGCAGGCGATAATGCGCGCTGCGCAGTTCTATCAACTGCCCCTGCCCCACATCATGGACGCTGACTCTGAGCGCATTGGGGGGAATCGATGACGGAAGCGACCACCAGGGCAGCGCAACGATCAGCGCTGAGGCTGCCAGCCGTAAGCTTGGCAGCACGGCAGGTAGCCCCCAGCATAACGACAGTAGCAACAGTGCGAGGGAGAGCGGATACGTTAACGACCGATCAGGTTCCCATAGTGGCCAGTGCTGCACCACCAGCGTCAGCAACAGGTGGAAAACGCTTAGCGCCTGCTCAAACAGCCACCATACCGTCTCTCCCACCATGGGCAGAGGTGACAGCAGCCACCCCAGCAGTGCGGTCGGCACCATCACCGAGCTTACCCAGGGTACGGCGACTAAATTGATCAATGGGGCAGCGGGTGCCACTCGCCCAAAGGCCACCAATACGGCGGCGGCCATTAGCGGGGCTAGCAGCAGTTGCGATCTCACCAGCGCCCAGCACCAGCCCTTTATCCCTTGAGGACGCTGCCGCCCCTGCCAAATAATAATCAGCCACGCCACTGCCACAAACGATAGCCACATCCCTGGGCGCCATAGCGCTAGCGGATCGACAATAAGTACCAGCGCGAGAGCCAGCCACCAGCCCTGCCAAGCCCCCGGCGCATGCCGACCACTCAGCACCCACAGCCCGATCAATGTCATCACCATCGCCCGCATAGCCGGTGGCGCCATCCCGGCAAGGGTGGCGTAACTGACACAAGCTAGCGCTGCTAACCACCACGGCCAGGTGCGCATACGCCAGTTGGTGGGCGTTGCAAACCAAGCGACTGACTTGGCTAGCAGCAGTACAAATGAGGCCACCAGCCCGACATGCAAGCCTGAAATCACCACCAGATGCGTGGTTCCGGTGGCATTCAGCAGCGACCAGTCGTCTTGGGTAAGCTGTTCGCTATCGCCTAACGTCAATGCGGCCAGCCAGCGTTTGGTTCGATCGTCGAGCGGCTGACGGGCTAAAAAATCCAGCGCTAGCTGGCGCAACGAAGGGCCCGCAGAAGAAAGCCGAACCGGCGCTGGCTCCTGGCGCAAGTAGCCGGTGGCGTGGATTCCCTCACGCCACAGCCACTGCTCATAATTGAAGGCATCAGGATTGGCAAAGCCACTTGGGGGACGCAAACGAAGCGTCATTTGCCACTGCTCGCCGGGCCTAAAGCGAACATCGCTATAAGCGGTAATGCGCACCTTGGTGAGCGCGGAACAGCTAGGCCGTTGTGCCAGGCTAGTCGAAGAGCTTTGACACTGATCAACGCTTAACAGCAGGCGCGTGGCATTACCCACCGGTTGGGCGGTCAACACGGTTGCCTCAACAGCAAGATCTTCTCCGCTTAGCCCCGTCGGTAAGCGACTCCCCCACTCTTCTTGTACGCCAGTGAAGACCCAGGCGCCGATCAGCAGCCATATACCAAATCGCGGGCACCGCCCCACTACCAGCAACGCGGCTACCAACACCCAGCCAAACGCATTTGGAGTCACCTCTGCGGTGTGGAAATACCAGGCAAAAATACCTCCTGCAAGTGCTGCAAGCGCCGCGGGCATGGCAACACCTAACCGCATAGAGCCCTCCAGCGAATGTTCATTAATGGCCTAGCATAGCCGAAGAGTGGCTCTATATGGATAATGAGCCACATCGATAGGCAAGAGTATCCGCCATGCCGCGCAGATTCCTGCAGCGCTACATGCCCAAACCCGACACTATCAGGAAACAGCGCTCGCTACGCTTTATTGCACCGCTGATTGCAGACCCGGGGTTGTGGCTTCTAACTCGCC
Source organism: Halomonas sp. IOP_14 (assembly GCF_021021315.1). Lineage (NCBI taxonomy): Bacteria > Pseudomonadati > Pseudomonadota > Gammaproteobacteria > Oceanospirillales > Halomonadaceae > Halomonas > Halomonas sp. IOP_14. The sequence goes on from NZ_JAINWD010000004.1 coordinate 35,393, forward strand.
GAAGCGTTGCCAATGCGTTTAGCGTGGGCGTGTTTTGCGCGATGCTGCCCATCCCCTTTCAGATGGTCGTTGCCGCGCTAGGCGCGCGCCTAACACGCTGCAATTTAGCCCTCTCGGTAGGCTTGGTATGGATTACTAATCCATTAACGATGCCGCTGATTTTTTACGGCAACTACTGGATTGGCACCTTTATCCTCGGCGCGCCCGTGCGGGAGGCCCCTTCGCGTATTTCAACGCACTGGATCGCCGAACAGATGCACGACATTATGCCGCCACTGATCGTCGGCTCGTTGGTAACAGCGGTCATATTAGCCATCGTGGTCAATATTGGCATTCGCTTGATCTGGCGCTGGCACGTCTCCCATAACTGGAAACGCCGCCGCCAGATACGTCGGCAGCGGCGTGCGCAGATAGAAGCAGAATTTGACGATAAGGTTTAATGATTGAACCCGACGGTTAAAGCGCCGGCGCCTGCTCGACCAACTTACCCGCATCCAGTTTAAGCACGCGGTCTTGATGGGCCGCCAGGCTAACGTCATGGGTCACAATCACGAATGCACAGGCGCTCTCTTTGGCCAGTTCATCCATTAGTGCCAAAATAGTCGCCGCCGTGGTTTGATCCAGATTGCCCGTGGGCTCATCCATCAGCACCAAACTAGGATCGGTGACCAACGCACGGGCAATCGCCACGCGCTGGCGCTCCCCGCCGGAAAGCTCACCCGGCTTATGATCCGCCCGCGGCTGCATGCCTACCCGCTCGAGTATCTGCATGGCACGCTTCTCGGCCGCCTTTTTCGACTGACCGCGAATAATCAGCGGTAACGCCGCATTTTCGAGTGCAGTGAATTCCGCCAATAGATGGTGGAATTGATACACAAACCCGATGTAGCGGTTACGAAAGCTGCCAAGTGCCGCTTCATTCAGCCCTGATAGAGGCTCACCGGCGATAACGACGCTGCCTTCACTAGGGCGGTCAAGACCGCCCAGCAGGTTTAACAGCGTTGTCTTACCTGACCCCGAGCTGCCGACGATGGCCACCCGTTCCCCGGCGCGCACCTGCAAATTGAGCTTATCCAGTACCGTCAGATCCTGGGGGCCTTCGCTGTAGGTTCGTGTCAGCGTCTGGCAATCGAGCATGACGGCAGCTTCTTGCCCTGTATTTATCGACATCGTGTCATCCTTATTCCTGAAGCCATTATTCATAGCGCAACACATCCGCCGGCTGAACTTTTGCCGCCCGCCAAGCGGGATAAAGTGTCGACAGGAACGTCAGACCAAAGGCGGCCAATACGATACGACTGACATCATTCCACTGCAGGCGTGAAGGCAGGTCGCTAATGAAATAGACCCCAGCATCCAGGAACTGAATCCCCAGCGTTCCTTCCACCCAGCCAATCAGATCCGCAATGGTCAGCGCCAGCAGCACACCCACGGCCACCCCAACAGCGATACCAATCAGCCCGATGGCCATGCCCTGAACAATAAAAATCCCCATAATCGAGCTCGGTTTAGCACCGATCGTCCGCAGAATGGCGATATCCGCGCGCTTATCGGTCACCACCATAACCAGCGTAGAGACGATGTTGAAAGCTGCCACGGCGATAATCACGGTTAACAGCAGCGCGATCATGCGCTTTTCCATCTGTATCGCCTGGAAAAGATTGCCTTGAGAGAACGTCCAGTCGCTGCCCCGATACTCCGGGCCAAGCTCATTGAGAATCGCTTGGGTCTCGCTACTGGCGGCAAACAGATCATCCAGCTGTAGACGCAGCCCGCCAACCGCATCACCCAGGCGCGCAAGGGTCTGCATATCTTCAATATTGGCGTAGGCCAAATTAGCGTCTAGTTCGGCACCGACGCTAAAAATACCGCTAACGGTAAAGCGTTTTAAGCGAGGAAAAACACCGGCGGGCGTGATTGATGCTTCGGGCACCAGCAGCGTTACTCGATCGCCCACGCCAACGCCCAGGTTGCGTGCCAGCATTGAGCCCAGCACCACGTGCCACTCACCGGGCACCAGATCGGTCAATTCACCTTGGCGCATATGCTCACCAATGATCGACACTCGGTCTTCCCATTCCGGGTTGATACCGTTGACCATGGCTCCCTGATTACGCCCGCCCACGGAGAACATACCTTGTTGCTCAACGTAGGGCGCCGCACCAATGACCCGCTCCCTTTGCATAAGCTCTTCAGCCAGAGCCTGCCATTCAACCATGCCCTCCCGGGACTCAATTTTAGCGTGGGGCACCATGCCTAAAATACGTGTGCGCAGCTCATGGTCGAAGCCGTTCATCACCGACAGCACCAAAATAAGTACGGCGACCCCCAGCATTAGCCCCAACATCGAGGTGAGCGAAATAAACGAAATAAAGTGGTTCCGGCGTTTAGCGCGCACGTAGCGCAGCCCCACCAGAAAAGGCAAACGATCAAGCATGGCGTCATTCCTTATCAATAAGCGCTCATGGTACGGTTTTTTTAGTCTCTCTGCATGTTCAAACGGCCATTAGAGCGGCCTTCGCCGTGAGCGTTCATAATAAAAACGTTACGCTTGCAACTTGCCCCGCCACACCCTACATTGCGCCGATTTACTGCTGACAGTGGGCTGCGCTTTTATGACGTATCGTTTGCTACCCGAATGGTATCCCCAAGATGGGATACAACTGACCTGGCCACGCCCAGACGGCGATTGGGCGCCTCTGCTTGCGCGCATCGAAGCCACCCTCGAACGTATCGTGATGGTCACCGCACGCTATCAGCGCGTGCTTATTTGCGTACCAGACGAACTAACCAAACAGCGCCTGGCCGATACTTTTCACGCCTACGCTGTGCCCGCTGAACGCCTGCAGCTTATTGTCGCACCCACCGACGATACCTGGGCGCGGGATCATGGCCCGATCAGCGTGGTCGATGAAGATGGCCAATGTGTCTTGCTCGACTACACGTTCACCGGCTGGGGTGGAAAATTTCCCGCCGAACGCGATAACTTGCTCACCCAGTGGCTTGCCGATGCGGGCGCCTGGGCCTGCCCGGTGGCCTCGCGGAATCTGGTACTGGAAGGCGGCGGTATAGAAACTGACGGCGAAGGCACCCTGCTCACCACCGAAGCATGCCTGCTTAACCCCAACCGTAACCCCACGCTATCCCGAGCAGAGGTAGAAGCGCAGCTTGGCGAAGACTTCGGCGTTGACCGTGTGCTGTGGCTGGCCAACGGCCATTTAGAGGGCGATGATACCGACAGCCATATTGATACCCTGGCACGCTTCTGCAACCCAACCACCATCGCCTATGTGCGTTGTGACGACCCTCACGACCCGCACTACGCGGCCTTGGCGACGATGGAGCAAGAACTGCAGTCTTTCCGGCAACGCAATGGTGAACCCTACCGGCTTGTTCCACTGCCCTGGCCCCAAGCCTGCTTTGACCCGGAAGATGGCCACCGCCTGCCCGCCACCTACGCAAATTTCCTGATCATCAATCAGGCCGTACTGGTGCCTACCTACGGCGACCCGGCGGATGTCACTGCACTGAACGCGCTAGCGGTTGCTTTTCCTGAGCACACGCTAATTCCGATTGAGTGCGTAAGCGTTATTCGCCAACATGGCAGCCTGCACTGTTTAACCATGCAGCTTCCACAAGGCACGCTTGCCCGGGGCACGCCTGCCACGACCGCTATTTGCTAAAGGAGTCACCATGTCGACAACGCTAACCGTCGCTGTTGTGCAGCAACCCGCGTGGCCGGACAAAGCCCAAAGCCTGTCAGCAAGCGAAGAAGGTATCCGTAGCGCCGCTAAACAAGGCGCGCAGTTGGTACTGCTACAAGAACTGCACGCCACCCACTACTTCTGCCAATTTGAAGACCCTGCCCTGTTTGATCTAGCGGAACCGCTGGATGGCCCTACCGGCCAGCGCCTGGCGGCGCTCGCTAAAGAGTTGAATATTGTGCTGGTTGGGTCGCTATTTGAACGCCGCGCTCCAGGGCTATACCACAATACTGCGGTGGTCTATGACCGCGCCAAGGGCCGGGTAGGTCAGTATCGTAAGATGCACATTCCCGATGATCCCGGGTTTTATGAGAAGTTTTACTTCACGCCGGGTGATCATGACAGCACCCGCGGAGAAGGCTTTACTCCGATCGAAACATCCGTGGGCCGTCTCGGCGTCTTGGTCTGCTGGGATCAGTGGTACCCCGAAGCCGCCCGTCTTATGGCGCTAGCCGGTGCCGATTTACTGCTCTACCCCACGGCGATCGGCTGGGATCCCAATGACGACGGGGAAGAAAAGAGCCGCCAAAAAGATGCCTGGACAGTGATTCAGCGCGCCCACGGTGTCGCCAACGGCTTGCCGGTTCTAGTCGCCAACCGGGTTGGCTTTGAGGCGGATCATTCTGGGGTGGGAGACGGCATTCAGTTCTGGGGCGGCAGCTTCGTCTGCGGACCACAAGGTGAACTATTGGCCCATGCGGGGGAAGAGACTGAACAGTTAGTCGTTCAGCTGGATATGGCGCGCAGTGAAAATACCCGCCGCATCTGGCCCTATCTGCGCGATCGTCGTGTGGACGCTTATGGGGATCTGACTCGCCGCTACCGCGACTAGTAGGCTTGGCCTTAGTCTTAAAGATGAAAACGTAAAAACGCCTGCCTTGGCTAAATACCGAGGCAGGCGTTTTTCATTATATAACGCTCTTTTTATGCGTTCTGGCTTGGCGTGTTATTTCCAGAAATCGCGGATCGATGCGATTCCTTGAGCGCCCACGGCACGGGCATGATTGGCATCAAAGCGCGTCATGCCACCCAGTGCGAATACCGGCATGCCTGCGCGCTCTACCAACTGCTGGAAATCATGCCAGCCGAGCGGGAATACTTCCGGGTGTGACGGTGTGGTGCGCAGCGGCGATAAGCTAACAAAGTCGCAGCCTAACACCGCCGCCTGGGTAAGCTGGGTTTGGTTGTGTGTTGATGCGGACAGCCACTTGCTTTCGGCAATCGGACGACGCTCGAGCTGCATCAAACGCTCGCTGGTCAAATGAATGCCATCGGCGTCAATGTGATCAAGCAGCGTCGGCTCACCATTGAGCAGCAGTCGCGCGCCGTGCTTACGACACAGGCTCAAGGCACGCTGGGCACGAGCCAGATAAGCCGCTTCATCCAACTGCTTGGCGCGCAGTTGTACCAGGCGAATTTTGTCTTCACGCAGCGCGCGTTCCAAAAACGCATCGAAACGCGCCTCATCCAACTCTTCCCCGGTAATTAAATACTCGGTAGGCAACCTTACCGCTCGCAGAATCGGCAAATTAGCCGCCGGGAAGGGGTAGTTGGAGAGCTCGCTCATGGGCACCCAGCGCACCGCCTGCCCTTCACGACCAAAGGGCTCGCCAGCAAACTCATGCACTTGCCATACATCGAGCAAGATATGCTTGTCGGGGTACTCATGGTGGACGCGAATCAACGGCTGGGCACAAACAATCTCAACGCCTAGCTCTTCGTGCAGCTCACGCTTTAACCCTTCAAGACCTGTTTCATAAGGGGCCAGTTTGCCGCCTGGAAACTCCCAAAGCCCGCCATGATCTACGTTTGATGGCCGACGAGCGATCAGTACTTGCTGTTGATCGGCGCTGATAATCGCTGCCGCCGCGACGTGAACCCGTCGTTTTACCTTTATGCTCATAGACTCATATACTCGTTACGTCTTTATCCACTGCGTGCACCAATGCTAAAGGCATCGGTGCTATATCGCTGCGTGTGCCCACTACCCCTGCCAACCAACGCCCCACACAGGGGGAGACTGATTAGCTGCGGTAATCCGCGTTAATAGACACATAGTCATGGGAGAGGTCGGAGGTCCATACCGTGGCACTTTCCTCGCCGCGCCCCAAGTTAATGCGAATGGTAATTTCTGACTCGGCCATGACGGCGCTTCCTGCCGCTTCGGTATAGCCTGCAGCACGCCCGCCATTTTCAACTAGACGTACATCGCCTAAATCAATCACCACACGGTTGACATCAAAGTCGCTTACAGGCGCTCGTCCTACCGCGGCCAAAATACGTCCCCAATTAGCATCTGAAGCGTAAAGCGCTGTTTTGACTAGCGGTGAGTGCGCAACAGTAAAGGCCACATCGAGCGCCTCTTGACGACTTTTCGCTTCGTCGACCTGAAGGGTAACGAATTTGGTTGCGCCCTCGGCGTCGCGAATAATCGCCTGCGCCAGCTCGGTCATTACCCGCTGCAAGGCGTTGCTGAAAACGGCAATCTGCTCATCATCGGCAATGCGGGGGCCTGTGCCGGTCGCTGCCAACATACAAGCGTCATTGGTAGAGGTATCGCTATCCACCGTGATGCAGTTAAACGAGCGATCGACGGTTTCACGCAGTAGCCGATCCAGCAGCGGTGCTTCGATAGTTGCATCGGTCACCACAAAGCCCAGCATGGTCGCCATATTGGGCTTGATCATGCCAGACCCTTTCGTGATGCCGTTAATCGTTACCTGCTGATTGCCTATTTCAACCGTGACACTGGCGCCTTTGGCACGAGTATCGGTGGTTAAAATACCTTGGCCTGCGTGTTCCCAGGCAACACTGTCGCTGGCCATGCTTTCAAGCGCCGGTGCCAATCCCGCTAGCAGACGCTCCATCGGCAGCGGCTCGCCAATTACGCCGGTTGAAAACGGCAGCACGTCCTGCGACGACACACCGGCTTGTTTAGCCAGTTCTGCACAGCTAGCCCTGGCATCCCGCAAACCTGCTTCACCCGTACCTGCGTTAGCATTGCCAGTGTTGATCAGCCAAAAGCGTGGCGAACGGTGTTCTGCCCGGCACTGCTCAAGGTGTTGCTTGGCCACCAAAACGGGCGCTGCGCAGAACGCATTACGGGTAAAGACCCCAGACACCGTCACGGTCTCGGGCAGTTCAATCACCACTACATCACGACGATCCGGCTTTTTGATACCCGCCATTGCAACCCCCAGGCGCACCCCTTTTAGGGGTGGCAACTCTGGAAAGGGAGTGTTTCCAACCGCCATGATTTTCTCCTTTAGACAAAGACCGTTTCACAGACCGTCTCAAAAAACGGTCTCAAAACGGGCGCCGTTAGCTTAGTTTTCCACAGCACTGCTTGTACTTTTTACCCGAGCCACAAAAACACGGGTCGTTGCGGCCCACTTTCGGGCCTTCGCGACGCACAGGGCGACCATCAACACCAGGCGCTTCCTGCTCAGTTTCGGGCTGCTCCTGGGTCGGGGTGTCATGACGGCTTGCCGCCGTGGCGGTTTCCCGCGCCAGCGCTTCGCGGCGCTGTTGCTCAAGGGCGTCTACTTCCTCGGGCTGACGAACCTGTACGTGGCTCAGAATACGCGTCACATCGGCTTTAATGTGCTCTAACAGCTGCTGGAAGAGTTCAAAGGATTCACGCTTGTACTCTTGCTTGGGGTTTTTCTGAGCATAGCCACGTAGGTGGATACCGCGACGCAAATGATCCATCGACTGAAGGTGTTCTTTCCAACGCGTGTCCAGCACTTGCAGCATGACCTGCTTCTCAAAGCGACGAATCAGCTTCTCGCCAGCCGCCTCGATTTTGGCTGCATAGGCCTCGCGGTGCATAGTCTGCAGCCGTTCACGCAACTGCTCTTCACTAAAGCGATCATCTTCGGCGGCCCATTTAACCACCGGTGCGTCAAGGTTGAACTCCGTCTTCAAGTGCGCTTCCAAGCCGGGCAGATCCCACTGCTCGGGCAGGCTTTGGGGCGGCACGTAGTCGCTGATGGCCGTCTCCATCACCTCTTCGCGGATACCAATAACGGCATCAGCCACATCGTCCGCGGCCAGAATCTCATTGCGCTGGTCGTAGATCACCCGGCGCTGATCGTTGGCAACGTCGTCGTACTCAAGTAGCTGCTTACGAATATCGAAGTTACGCCCTTCGACTTTCTTCTGGGCACGCTCAACGGCGTTAGAGACCATCTTATGCTCAATGGCTTCGCCATGCTCAAGCCCCAATGCCTGCATCAAGCGTTTGACGCGGTCAGAGCCGAACAGGCGCATCAGACTATCTTCAAGCGACAAGAAGAAGCGCGTTGAGCCGGGGTCACCCTGGCGTCCGGCACGGCCACGCAGTTGGTTATCGATACGCCGGGACTCGTGGCGTTCAGAGCCCACCACATGCAGGCCGCCAGCGGCGAGTACACCATCATGGCGCGCTTGCCACTCGACTTTTAACGCTTCAACCTGTTCTTGGCTAGGGTTTTGCAGCTTGGCGACTTCGGCCTCCCAGTTACCCCCTAGAACGATATCGGTGCCACGACCGGCCATGTTGGTGGCGATCGTAATCGCCCCTGGGCGGCCTGCCTGAGCAATGATCTCCGCTTCACTCTGGTGCTGCTTGGCGTTAAGCACATTGAACGTAAGGCCCGCCTCGCGCATCAACTTGGCAAGGTACTCGGATGTCTCAATAGAAGCCGTACCCACCAGCACTGGACGCCCGGCTTCGGTCTCGGTTTTGACATCTTTGATGATCGCTTCGTACTTCTCTTCAGCGCTCAAATAAACCAGATCGTTGAGGTCTTTACGGGCCAGTGGCCGATTGGTGGGAATCACCACCACGTCGAGGCCGTAAATTTGCCGAAACTCAAAGGCTTCAGTATCCGCCGTACCGGTCATCCCGGCGAGCTTTTCATACAGACGGAAGTAGTTCTGGAACGTCGTTGAGGCTAGCGTTTGGCTTTCGCGCTGCACCGTGACGCCCTCTTTGGCCTCGACGGCTTGGTGCAACCCTTCCGACCAGCGGCGCCCGGGCATAGAGCGGCCGGTGTGCTCGTCGACGATCACCACCTGGCCTTCAGAGATGATGTAGTCGACATCACGGTTATAGAGATGGCGGGCACGCAGCGCCGAGTGCATATGCTGAAGCAAGTTAAGGTTTTGCGCGGCATACAGCGACTCTTCATCGCCCAATAAGCCTTCAGCGCGCATCAGCTCTTCAACTTTATTATGCCCTTGCTCGGTTAACTCTACCTGCTTCTGCTTCTCATCGACCAAGAAGTCACCAACAACCGTGGCCTCCTCATCTTCAATCTCTTCGCCTTTTTCTAGCTGCTGGGCAAGTTGATTAACGACTTTATAGAGGTCGGTATTCTCATCGACCGCGCCGGAAATAATCAGCGGCGTACGCGCTTCATCGATAAGAATCGAGTCAACCTCATCGACAATCGCATAGTGCAGGCCACGCTGAACTTTATCTTCTAACGAGAACGCCATGTTATCGCGTAGATAATCGAAGCCGAACTCGTTGTTGGTGCCATAGGTAATGTCGCACTGGTACGCATGACGCTTCTCTTCGCCTGTCTGGCCGGAGAAAATGACGCCAATGGTAAGGCCCAGAAATTCATACAGCGGACGCATCCACTCAGCATCACGGCGAGCCAGGTAGTCGTTCACCGTGACCACGTGCACCCCTTTACCCGGCAATGCATTCAGGTACACCGCCAGCGTCGCCACCAGCGTTTTACCCTCACCGGTTTTCATTTCAGCGATGCGGCCACGGTGCAGGGTCATGCCGCCTACCATCTGCACATCGAAGTGACGCATGCCCATAACGCGCTTACTGGCTTCTCGCACGATCGCAAAGGCGGGCGCTAACAGCGAATCAAGCGACTCACCGGCTTCTAAGCGCTGGCGCAGCTCGGAGGTTTTACCTTGCAGTTCAGCATCGCTAATCGCCTCAAGCTCTGCTTCTAATGCGTTAATCTGCGGCACCTTCTTGTGCATGCGTTTGACATCGCGGTCGTTTTTAGAGCCCACGACTTTTCGTAATAAATTATTAAGCATGAAATATCCAAGTATTCACGAGCGTCCCAGCGGACATTGCCCTTTCAATGCATGCTGTTTATCTCTAGAGCATGCACAAAGTAGATGTATTATCGACAGACTTAGCGGGAAGGCGGGCCGCGCTGGGTCAAGACATCCCGGGCGGCGACCAGCATAGCCATCGGGGCTAGCCAAAGACATAGACGCCGAACAGGCGCAAAGCGCTGGGGGCTTTGAGCAAAACGTTGCAGCGCGCGCCGACGCCTGGCCACCCAGTGGGACTGGGCGCGTAAAATCGCGGGCACCCAGAAACAGATCGTGACGCTACGCTCACCGCCGCGGAATGCATCTGCAGGGCCTAAACTGGCGGGTAAAAGACAACTCACCAACAGACCGGCCAGCCACCAACGCGCTAAACCGTAACGGCGATGGCGCCGCGGCAAAGCTGATTGAACATCAAGCGTAGGTGACATGCTGTAGACCGGCTCCTGAGCGTGGTAGAGTTTACTAATCAGCCATCGGCGAAGGTGGCCGACGTCATTAGTAGCGGTGCCTAAACAGCAGCACCCTAGGAATTAAGCGTATGAGTATAAAGGTTAAGCGTTCTCGCGCACAGCCCATCGCCCGTCTGCTCTCCAAGTCGGGTGATATTAATCAGTTAATGCGCCTATCTCGTCTCATCGATCAGGCCCAGCGACACTTGCGCGCCCACTTGCCCGAAGAGATGCGCGAACATATTTTTGTGGGTGGCTTTAGCGAAGGTCGTTTAACCCTGATTAGCGGTCAGGCGAGCTGGCTGACGTGGTTACGCTTCGAACAGCGGCGCTTATTGGAACTGCTCCATCAACTGCCTGGCTTTGAAGGAGTCAGCGGCTTTACCTTTAAGGTACGCCCTGTACGCCCTATTGTGGCACCAAAGCGTAACACGCGTAGTCTGTCGGCCGACGCGGGCAAAACCCTTTCCGAGTGCGCTGAAGATACTACCAATCCAGCGCTAAAACGTGCCTTGGAACGGCTTGCATCTCATGCTCGGCCAGCCAAGTAACGCTCACACCATTTTCTCTTCCCATCAGGCTTAGTGCCTTATCGCCACACTCTTAAAAGCATAAAGCACCGCCTAAGCGATGCTTTATGAATCAAAAAGTAAAAAAGCGCTAATATAAAAAGCGAAGCCTAGCTACATCACGCCATTGCAGGTGCGGCATAAGAGATCGGCGCAACCGCCTTTTCCTCTTCAAAGGTGACAATTTCATAGGCATCGGGCTGCGCCATCAATTCGCGGCAGAGCTGATTATTGAGTGCGTGGCCAGATTTCACCCCACGGAACTCGCCGATCAGGCTATAACCCAGCTGGTACAAGTCACCGATAGCATCCAATACTTTGTGCTTAACAAACTCATCTTCGTAGCGCAGGCCGCCTTCATTAACGATGCGGTAATCATCCACCACAATGGCGTTGTCTAGACTTCCGCCTAGCGCCAGATTGTTAGAGCGTAAGAACTCTAAGTCACGCATAAATCCAAAAGTACGTGCACGGGAAACTTCTTTAACGAAGGACGTGGTCGAGAAATCGATCAACGCGGTCTGTTTCTGCTGCTCAAAAACAGGATGATCAAAGTCGATTGCAAAGGAGACTTTGAACCCTTGATGGGGTAAGAACACCGCTTCTTTATCGCCATCGGTCACCGCTACACGGTGCTTGATGCGAATGAATTTCTTCGCAGCATCCTGCTCTAAAATTCCCGCTGATTGGATTAAAAACACAAATGGACTCGCACTGCCGTCCATAATAGGCACTTCAGGTTCACTAACATCCACATAGGCGTTATCGATACCCAACCCAGCAAAGGCCGACATCAGGTGCTCAACGGTAGCTACCTTGACCCCGTTAAACACAAGAGCAGTACATAGCTTGGTATCTTCAACCAATTCTGCCCGTGCGGGAACGTGCGCAACGGGATCCAGATCGGTTCTAACAAACACAATCCCAGTATTGGCCGGCGCCGGACGCAGAGCTAAGTGGACTTTTTTGCCAGAATGCAGGCCCACTCCGGTGGCGCGAATGACGTTTTGTAGGGTGCGTTGTCTGATCATGGATAGTAGCCGAGCTCTAATGACGGTAATAACCGCAGGGGAAAAGTTATCAAACAGCGTTCACTTTAACAGCAAACGAGCGTTTTAGCCAATAAAACGCTCGCTCGCTGTTGCAATGAGCCTGATAGCGAGAATCAATCCGCCTGGCGGCGTAGAAACGCGGGGATGTCCAGATAGTCATCGGCTTCGGAAGCGCGACGCTTTTCAGGACGCGGTTTTGCGGCCGCTTCGGGTGCTTCAGCGCGTGCTGTTGCCTGCTGACGCATTACCGTTGGCTGTTGCAACTTGCGGTAATCCGAGGACTCTGCAGCTGACCGACGGGCAGGCTCGCGCGCGGCCGCCTTAGGCTTTTGCCCGTCCAAGCCGGCGGCAACAACAGTGACACGCAGCTCGTCGGACATTTCCATATCAATGGAGGTGCCGACGACAATGGTGGCATCTGGAGACGCAAACTCCTGGACGGTAGCGCCTACATCGTTGAACTCGCCGATCGACAAATCGGGGCCTGCAGTAATGTTGACCAAGATACCGCGTGCGCCGTGAAGGTCGATATCTTCCAGCAGCGGGCTGCGGATCGCTTTCTCGGCGGCTTCGCGAGCACGATTTTCACCCGTGGCACCACCGGTACCCATCATCGCCATGCCCATTTCAGACATAACGGTGCGCACATCAGCAAAATCGACGTTGATGATGCCCGGGCTAGTGATCAGTTCTGCGATACCTTGAACAGCCCCCAGCAGCACATCGTTCGCCGCACTAAAGGCCGTCAGTAGCGTGGCACTCTTGCCCAGCACAGAAAGCAATTTTTCGTTAGGAATAGTGATCAGCGAATCCACATGCTCAGAGAGCTCTTTCATGCCCTCTTCAGCAGCGCGCATACGCTTTGGCCCTTCAAAGGGGAAGGGGCGCGTCACTACCGCAACGGTGAGAATCCCCAGTTCCTTGGCGACCTGGGCAACCACCGGCGCACCCCCTGTGCCCGTACCACCGCCCATACCGGCAGTGATGAAGACCATATCGGCACCGACCAGCAATTCCGCAATGCGTTCGCGGTCTTCCATTGCGGCTTGGCGGCCCACGTCGGGATTGGCACCTGCGCCTAATCCTTTAGTGATTTCGCTACCCAATTGCAACACCGTCTTCGCTGCACAGCGTTTCAGCGCCTGGGCGTCCGTGTTGGCGCAGATAAACTCAACGCCTTCAATATTGCTTTCGACCATGTGGTTAACAGCATTGCCGCCACCGCCGCCAACGCCAACCACTTTGATGACCGCACTGCTCGAGGGTGCGTTATCTACCAATTCGAACATAAGCCCCGTCTCCTGAACCGCGCTTGCGGCCCTGTCAGAAATTTCCTTTGAACCAGCCTTTAATTCTTGCCAGCGCCGAATGGTCTTCCTTGATATCACGCCGGGCAAGCTCGTTACGGCCCTTATGGGCTGCAACCACTCCCCCGTGGCTTCTTAGACCTTGCCCATGACGCGTTTCCTGCAAGGCATAATGCAGCAGACCAACGCCCGTCGCATAAATGGGATTACAAACGACGTCCGCCAAACCTCTTACATTCTGCGGACATGCGATACGAACGGGCATATGGAAAATCTCTTCTGCCAATTCGCTAACCCCTTCCATGCGCGAGGTACCGCCGGTAAGCACTATCCCAGCAGCCACCATGTCTTCATAGCCACTACGGCGCAATTCGTCTCTCACTAGCGTAAATAGCTCTTCGTAGCGTGGTTCTACCACTTCAGCAAGCGCTTGGCGCGATAGATCACGCGCTGGACGATCACCTACGCTAGGTACTTTAATCATTTCATCGCTGGCGGCTAAATGGGTTAGCGCGCAAGCGTATTTAACTTTGATCTCTTCAGCGTGCTGCGTGGGTGTTCGCAACGCCATGGCGATATCGTTAGTGACTTGATCCCCGGCGATAGGAATCACCGCCGTATGGCGTATGGCGCCTTCGCTGAAAATAGCCATATCGGTGGTTCCACCACCAATGTCGACCATACAGACGCCCAGTTCACGCTCATCTTCAGTCAGCACGGCCATACTAGAGGCGAGCTGCTCTAAGATAATAGCATCAACTTCAAGACCGCAACGGCGCACACACTTCTCAATATTCTGCACCGCGTTTAATGCGGCTGTCACTAAGTGCACCTGTGCTTCCAAGCGCACACCGGACATGCCAAGCGGTTCACGAATGCCCCCCTGGGCATCAATCGAGAACTCTTGGGGCAGCACATGCAGCACTCGCTGGCCTTCAGAGATGGCACGCGCCCGCGCGGAGTCAATCACACGTTCAATATCGGAGGGCGTTACCTCACGCTCTTTAATAGCGACAACGCCATCCGAGTTCATTGAACTGATATGGCTGCCTGCCACGCCAACGTATACCGAGTGAATATCACAACCGGCCATTAATTCCGCTTCTTCAACGGCGCGCTGGATAGACTGCACAGTCGATTCAATATTGATCACTACGCCACGCTTCATGCCACGCGAAGGATGCGAACCAATACCTGCAATTTCAATTCCGCCGTCGTCGGTAGGTTGACCGACTATCGCGACGACCTTGGACGTTCCAATGTCCAGCCCGACCACCATATTGGATGCGTTGGGTGAGCCTGCCATGAGTCGGGAAATCTCCTTGCGTCATTGTTAAAAATAAATATAAATAGGGTGGCGCTTAATCTAACGCTTAACATTGAAAGCGTGCTACCCAAAATAATCAGTGCTGCTTTTCAGACAATCGCTAAGTACCAATAGTCGAAATTAAAAACTATTTAATCCGCTTCTGGCCCATAGTATAGAAACAATAGTCGCAATACGACTAGTACAAATCCACAATAATAGGCTTGGGTAGCAATTTAAAGCCGATTACTGGCTTTTTCAACGATGGCAACCACTCACTTTTACACCTTATTTGCATCAAGTAATAGAAGAGCTACTCATCTTGCACCGTAAATTCACTTTCTCCATGCCAAGCAACAGCAACACCGTTAGGGTAGCGCAGGTCAATATAACGAATCTGATCGCCAAGAGACGACAACTCACGCTGCCATGAAGCCGACAATCGTGCTAAGCGCACTTCATGCTGACGCCGACCTAACATCACCCAAGCGCCATCGTTTAATTGTAGCCGCCAGGCACCGCGCGGCTCTAAACGAAGTTGAGTAAGATTCAACGATAACTGTTCAAAGTGAAGTTTTAACCGGTGGTAATAATCCAGCACTTCTTCACTGCTTCCAGCAGGGCCAGCGAGATCGGGTAAACCTGCAGGTGGTGATAATGGCGCAAAAGCGAAAGGCTCACCTTCAGGGTTAAGCAAGAAGTCATCATTCCAGCGTGCGACAGGCTGCTGTTCAACCAGCTCAAACACCAGTGCATTCGGCCACTCACGGGAAATGCGCACTTCGTTTAACCAACCCACTTGCAGTGCACGGTCGCGTAATTCACCCAAATCAGCTGATAACCAGGTGGCATCAACCACCAGGGGCGCCAACTGAGTACGCAGGTAGTCAGCGCTGACGTACTCCCATTCACCGCGAATAGACACACGTTCAATCGGACGATCCAGCCACAGCCAAAGCGCCCGCCCGCCAGCTCCCATAAGTAGCGCCAGCAGGAGAATTCCCAACCAAGCGTTACGCTTTTTCATAAGGCACTTTTTAAAAAGGCGCTTTTAAACAGGTCATTACTCATGCTGTGAACTGCTCGCCTGCGGTATTGAGTATTCGTAACACTAGATCATCAAAGCTAATGCCCGCATGAGCCGCCGCTTGAGGTACCAAACTATGATCGGTCATACCTGGCACCGTATTGACTTCCAACAGCCAAAAACGCCCTTCACTATCACGCATGACATCAACCCGGCCCCAGCCGACTCCACCGATAGCGGCAAACGCCTGCTGGCAAAGCAATGCAAGCTCAGCCTCATGTTGCGCCGACAAACCGCAGGGCAAGTGATACTGGGTGGTATTAGCGATATATTTGGCCTCGTAGTCGTAGAAACCACCCGGTACTTCAACACGAATCGCCGGCAGCACCTGATCACCTAGCAGCGCAACGGTATACTCTTCACCCACCACAAAACGCTCCGCCATCACGCGGGCGTCGAACTGGGCCGCCTCGTGATAAGCCGCTTCAAGCGCTGCCTGGCTTTTTACAATGCTAATACCCAGCGTCGACCCCTCATGCACAGGCTTCACAATCAACGGCAAGCCAAGTTGCTCGACCACGGCGGACCACTCCGCCGTTGCCTCCAACATAATACTTTCCGGAGTGGGTAGCCCAACTGCGCTCCATACCTGCTTGGTGCGCTGCTTATCCATCCCCAGGGCCGAAGCAAGCACCCCGCTGCCGGTATAAGGAATGTCGAGCAGTTCTAGCGCGCCCTGTAGGGTGCCGTCTTCCCCGCCGCGGCCATGCAGAGCCACAAAGACAAGCGAAGGAGCCAGTCGTTCCAAGCCCACTAGGCCGTTGTCGCGGGGATCATAGCCGCAGGCGTTGACACCTTTACGCTGCAGCGCCGCAAGCACCGCCGACCCGCTTTTCAGCGACACCTCGCGTTCAGCAGAGGTGCCACCGTAAACGACAACGACTTTTTCAAGAGACTGGGGAGTTGCTACGTCAACACTCACAGATCCACCTCGTTCATCGCTAGCTGTGCCTGGGCCAGGCGCAGGGAGATCCCACCCACATCACCGGCACCCTGGGTTATTAAAATATCGCCTGGGCGCAATACGTTGGTTAACAGCGCAGGCAGTTCGTGTTTATGCTCGACAAATAGCGGGTCGACGTCACCACGCTGACGAATGGAGCCCGCCAAGGTTTTTCCTTCGGCACCAGGAATAACCGCTTCACCGGCACTGTAAACATCAAGCAGCACAAGCGTATCGACTTGAGAAAGCACCCTGACAAAATCTTCGTATAAATCGCGGGTACGGCTATAGCGATGGGGCTGATAAAGCATGACTAGGCGACGATCTGGCCAGCCTGCACGAATCGCCTGAATGACCATATCAACTTCACGAGGATGGTGGCCATAGTCATCCACCAGCATGATATCGCCGCCCCCTTGAGGTGCAGGGAAATGACCATGCACCTGAAAACGGCGACCAACACCGGCAAAACCTGCCAAACCACTCAAAATAGCGCTATCGCTCACACCAGCATCGGTGGCTACCACAATTGCCGCCATGGCGTTTAGAGCATTGTGGCGCCCCGGCATAGCCAAACGGACATTTAACTGCGCAGCGCCACCAGGGCGTAGCGCCGTGAACGTCACTTCACCGCCACGCTGGGCAAAATCAACAATCCGGTAATCGGCATCGCTATCAAACCCATAGGTCACGAACTGCCGCTTCACCTGTTCACACAGCACGCGCACATGGGGGTCATCGATACACAGCACAGCCAAGCCATAAAACGGCAAGTTGTGTAGGAATTCGATAAAGGTACTTTTGAGCCGTTCAAAGTCGCCGCCATAGGTCGCCATATGGTCAGCATCGATATTGGTGACAACCGACACCATCGGCTGTAGATGCAAAAAGGAGGCGTCGGACTCATCGGCTTCGGCAACTAAATAGTCGCCCTCACCTAAGCGGGCATTGGCACCGGCACTGGTCAGCTTGCCACCAATCACAAAGGTGGGATCGAGCCCCCCTTCAGCCAGCAATGTTGCCGTCAAGCTGGTCGTGGTGGTTTTACCATGGGTACCCGCCACGGCAATACCGTGACGAAAACGCATTAGTTCAGCGAGCATTTCAGCCCGGCGCACCACCGGCACGCGGTGCTCATGGGCCCAGCGTATTTCCGGATTGGTTTCATCAATGGCGCTCGACACCACCACCACATCAGCGCCCTCGACATTGGCCTCGGCATGCCCGATCGCCACACCAACACCGCATTGCCGCAGCCGCTCCACGACCGAAGAGGTTTTCGCATCACTACCGCTCACGGTGTAACCTTGATTCGCTAACACCTCGGCAATACCGCACATCCCTGCGCCACCAATGCCGACAAAATGGAGTCGCCGAATTCGGCGCATGCCGGGGCCAGCGGCAGAACGTGAGGGTGTCATGGTTTTGTCTGAATCGATCACGCAGAGTCTCCTAACGGCACCATCGCCAAACACCCTTCAGCCAAGCGCTTTGTGGCGTCTAAATGGGCGGCCTGACGTGCATTCGCCGCCATCGCAGCCAGGGTATTTGGGACGAGCAATTGATTTAAAAATTCACTTAACCGCTCAACGGTGAGCTCAGACTGAACCACGCACTTTGCCGCCCCCGCCTTGACGAGTACCTGGGCGTTGATCCGCTGATGGTCATCAACGGCAAAAGGAAACGGCACTAGCAGCGCTGGCTTGGCCGCGGCAGCCAACTCCGCGACAGTCAAGGCGCCTGAGCGACACACCACTAAGTCGGCCCACTCATAGGCAGCGGCCATATCGTCAATAAAGGGGCTAACCTCGGCGCTCACGCCGTGCTGCTGATAATTTTCAGCAGTGGTCTTTTCACGGTTTTTACCCGCCTGATGGCGCACCTGGGGGCGACGCTCAATGGGCAGAGCTGCCAGCGCGGGGGCCAGGCGCTCGTTAAGGGCGACGGCACCGAGCGAGCCTCCCACCACCAGCAACCGCAGAGGCCTTGCAGAGAGGCTCTCCGCATCTTTTGGGGTATTCCCTAAGGCGGCGATATCGTCACGCACTGGATTGCCAATGACGTCGGCACGCGCCCCAAAGGCCTCGGGGAAAGCGGCATAGGTACGCTTGGCGAGTCGTGACAGCACGCGATTGGTCAGGCCTGCCACGGCATTCTGCTCATGAATCACTAAAGGAACGCGCGTCAGCCAAGCGGCTAACCCGCCAGGACCACTGGCAAAGCCACCCAAGCCGACCACCACATGAGGCTTGAATTCGCGAATAACCGCACGCGCCTGCAGTACCGCACGACTCAGGTTTAGCGGTGCTTTTAGCCAGCCCGTCAAGCCATTGCCGCGCAGCCCACTAACCGCAATGGTATGTAATTTAATGCCCGCTTCGGGCACCAGGCGGTTTTCAATTCCTCTAGGACTGCCCAACCACTCAACGTCGACCTGCTGCGCCTGCAAAGCGTTGGCGAGTGACAAGGCTGGGAACACGTGGCCGCCGGTGCCCCCCGCCATAATCAGTACTCGTCGGCTAACGTTAGTCGTCACATCAAACTCCTGGTAGCACCAAGCGGCATAGCGTTACGATAAACGCGGTTCATGGCGCGATTTATAGGGGGTGGACGCGCGTCGGGGGCGATGACGTGTTTCAGCATCCGTGCGCAGCAGTAGCCCAACCATTACGCCTGTCACTAGCAGGCTAGAGCCGCCATAGCTCATCAGCGGCAGCGTTAGCCCTTTAGTCGGCAACAGCCCGGAACTTACCGCCATGTTAATAAACGCCTGGGCGGCTACGACAAAGCCGATGCCGTAGCTTACATAAGCGCCAAATAGATGCCCTGCCAGTTCAGCTTTGCGCCCTATCCACATAGCGCGGGCAATAAACAGCGTGAACAACAGCACGACGATAATCGCGCCGATCATGCCCAACTCTTCAGCGATTACGGCAAAGATAAAGTCGGTATGCGCTTCGGGCAGGTAATGCAGTTTTTGCACACTGTTACCCAAGCCAGTACCGGTGACGTGCCCCCGTCCGAAGGCGATTAACGCTTGGGTTAACTGGTAGCCGGTTGCAAACTGATCGGCCCAGGGGTCTAAAAAACTGGTCCACCGGGCCAGCCGGTAGGGTTCTATCAACACCATTACCACCGCCCCGGAGCCGAGCAGCAGCCCGCTGCCAACCAGCAGCACCAGCGAAGCACCGCACATCATCAGCATGCCAATCACACAGACGGTAAAGACCACCATCCCGCCGAAATCAGGTGCTAAAAATAGCAGCCCAACCGGTACGGCCAGCACGGCCAGAGGGCGCCACATGCTGAACGCTCGGCGACGCAAATCGTAGGTAAAACGCGACATAAACGCCGCCATATAGAAAATTAGCCCGACTTTGGCAAATTCAGAGACCTGTAAACTCGGCAAGGGTCCCGGCAACGCTATCCAGCGCTTACTACCATTGATCTCCTGACCAACAATCAGCACCAAAACCAATAGAAAAATAGTGGCGAGCAGAATCAGCGCTGCGTTTTGTCGCCACACTTCAAGCGGCACACAGAGCATAAATACGCAGGCGATGATGGCAAGCACAAGGAAAACGCCGTGCTGGCGTGAGTAGTGATAGGTATCTTCCAGCAAGCCAATCGACGCCGAGCTGACCATGACCCAGCCCAACCCAGCCAAAGCAGCCGCCGCTACAATGAGCCACACGTCGCAGGGTAGATCCCGAGTGGTAAGCACCGTGCGCAGACGCTGAATTCGACTCATGGCGCTTCCTCGGCTGTAGTCGATGCTTTATCCAGCACCCAGCGACGAAACGCCTCGCCGCGCGCTGGGTAATTGGCAAATTGATCCAGGCTTGCACAGGCGGGTGAGAGCAGCACACAGTCACCCGGCTGGGCGAGTTCAAAGGCTGCCTGCATGGCCTGGGTTAAATCGTCAACTTGCTGGGTCGTTACGTGCCCATGCAGCGCCTCGGCCAGTAGCGGAGCGTCTCTGCCAAACAACAGCACGTGACGCGCGCAGGCTGTTAAGGGTTTGGCCAACGGGGTAAAATCTGCGCCTTTGCCAATCCCGCCCGCGAGTAAAATCAAACGGCCTTCCAGCGTTGCGCCAATGCCGTTAATCGCCGCCAGCGTGGCCCCAACATTGGTGCCTTTGGTGTCGTTAACCCAGGTGACGCCGTTAATTTCTGCAATCACTTCGCTGCGGTGTACCAAGCCTTTAAATTCCCGCAGCGCGCTGCACATGGGCTCAGCCGCAAAGCCCAGCACCTGCCCCATGGCCAGTGCCGCCAAAGCATTGAGATAGTTGTGCTGGCCGGCCATTTTTAACTCATCAATAGCCAACCAAGGGGTGAAGCCCTGCATTAACGTCAGCTTCTCGTGGTGAAGCGCCAGCCCCCACTCGCTCCCCTTTGAGGCTGCTTGCGTAAAGTAAGTCACTTGGTCAACGGGATATTCAGGCCACGTGTTAGGATCATCGGCATTCACCACGGCGTGCTTGGCACCAATAAAAATACGCTGTTTGGCGGTACGATAGCCGTGCATATCCCCATGGCGATCCAGGTGGTCTTCGGATAAGTTCAGAAAGGCAGCACAACTGGCATTCAGGTGGGGCGTCATTTCAAGCTGAAAGCTTGAAAGTTCTAAGACATAGAGCGCGGCATCGGGATGGCTGGCCAACAGATCCAGCGCGGGGGTACCAAGATTTCCCCCTACCGCCGCATTAACACCGGCAGCAGCGGCCATTTCTCCCAGCAGCGAAGTGACTGTTGACTTGGCATTGGATCCGGTAATAGCGGCGATGGGGGCGTTAGCGGCGCGAACAAAGAGGGCTATCTCGCCCACCACCATCGGCTCACCTGTGCGCGGGTTTAGTTGATCCGCCAGCTCTATCAAGCCCGGCATTCTCGGATCAAGACCAGGGCTAACCACCACCTCATCAACATCACGCAGATCCAGCAACGTTAACGGGCCACAGTGAACTTCAACACCCGGATGAGCGGCTTTAAAGTCATCCAACCCCGGAGGTTCGGCACGTGTATCCGCTACCATGTAGG
This sequence comes from Halomonas sp. IOP_14, assembly GCF_021021315.1. Taxonomy (NCBI): domain Bacteria; kingdom Pseudomonadati; phylum Pseudomonadota; class Gammaproteobacteria; order Oceanospirillales; family Halomonadaceae; genus Halomonas; species Halomonas sp. IOP_14. Next base: position 56,993 of record NZ_JAINWD010000004.1, read on the forward strand.
GCACTTTTAAGCGGCTTAAATGGCGGCATATCGCTCGACCCGACAGCCCCAGCCCCACCACTAGCGTTAATCCTTTAGCAACTCGAACCATCACCGGTTTCCTCTCGCCTCATGCTCTCGACCCGTCGATTCACTTTTGGCCATTTGCATCAACGAACTTTCATTAACGAACCTTGAGCGTTGCGAGGCCGAGCAGCACCAGCACCACGGTAATGATCCAAAAACGCACGATTACCCGCGGCTCAGGCCAACCTTTCAATTCATAGTGGTGATGCAATGGCGCCATGCGAAAGATGCGCCGCCCGGTAAGCTTATAGGATCCCACCTGAAGAATGACCGACACCGTCTCCATGACAAAAATACCGCCCATAATAAACAGCACGATCTCCTGACGCACGATCACTGCCACCACGCCCAACGCAGCCCCTAACGCCAAGGCACCTACGTCGCCCATAAAGACCTGGGCGGGGTAAGTGTTGAACCATAAAAAGCCAAGCCCGGCACCGGCAATGGTGGCACAAAAAACCGCCAGCTCACCGGTACCGGCAATAAACGGAATATGTAAATACTCGGCAAACACGGTATTACCGCTGGCATAAGCAAACACTGACAAGCCCATGGCCACCAGTACCGTAGGCATAATTGCCAAGCCATCCAGACCATCGGTCAAATTAACCGCATTGGAACTGCCCACAATCACTAAGTAGGTGAGCACGATATAGAATAGGCCCAGCGGCAGTGCGACCTCTTTGAACATTGGCACTAACAAGCTGGTTTCGACCGGCGTTGAGGCAGTCAAATAAAGCAGCACTGCCGCCCCAATCCCCACCACCGACTGCCAGAAATACTTCCAGCGGGCGGGTAAGCCACGCGGATTTTTCTCCACTACTTTGCGGTAATCATCGACCCAGCCGATAGCACCAAAACCTAGTGTGACGCCTAACACCACCCAAATATAAAGATTGGTTAGGTCACCCCATAGCAAGGTACTCATGGCAATGGCCAACAGAATCATCGCTCCCCCCATGGTCGGGGTACCCGCCTTGGAAAGATGGGACTGAGGGCCATCGTCACGCACGGATTGACCGATTTGCCCCTCGACCAGTTTGCGGATCATCCATGGCCCCAGCCATAAGCAGAGCATTAATGAGGTGAGAGCGCCTAAAATCACGCGCAGGGTTAAATAATTGACTACCTGAAAATCAGATTGGTACTGCGACAGAAAATTCGCCAAGTGAAGTAACATGAACGGCGTTTACCTTATTTATCCGAACGCAGTGCATTAATGACATGTTCCATGCCCGCACTGCGCGACCCTTTCACCAGCAAGGTGGTGTCCGGCGGCAAAGTATTAGTGACATGACGCGTTAGCGCCTCGTGATCGTTAAAATGCAGCCCACGACCAAAGGCCTCGCTGGCAGCGCGTGCCGCGTCGCCCAGCGTCAACAGCTGATCAATGCCAAGCTCTGCAGCGTAACGGCCAATGTCCGCATGCAGCGCTGCCGACTCGTCTCCCAGCTCGCCCATTACGCCCAATGCACACCAGCGTGGAGCCGGGAAACTTGCCAGCGTATCCAGAGCGGCTTTGACCGCCCCGGGGTTGGCATTGTAAGTATCATCCAGTAGCTTTCCCCCCCGCAAACCGGGCACTACGGTTAGTCTACCCGCTAGCGCTTGCAATGCACCCACGCGCGTAATGATCTGCTCTGGCGGCACGCCCAGCGCTAATGCCGCGGCAGCCGCAGCTAAGGCATTGCTGACATTATGCTTGCCAAGTAGCGGTAAACGCACTTGGCCCAGCGCCTGACCATGCTGCAGTAGCGTGAAAGCATACCGCCCTTGAGGATCACAGGAAAGCGCTGAGGCGCTGACATCTGCCTGGGGATGAAAGCCAAAGCTAACCACTCGCCTTGGGGCCGCACGCGAAGCCCAAAAGGAGTAGTAGCGATCATCGCGGTTCAATATGGCCGTACCCTGCTCGCTTAGCCCGGCGAGCAGTTCACTTTTCGCCTGGGCGATCTGCCCCATGCCGCCAAACTCACCCACATGGGCGCCGGTGACATTGGTGATAATCGCAATATCGGGCTGTGCCAGCGGCGCCGTCCAGGCGATTTCACCCAGATGATTAGCGCCTAACTCTATCACGGCGACTTTGTGCTGTTGGCGCAATCGCAATAAGGTCAGCGGCGCACCGAAATCATTGTTCAGATTCCCCTCGGTCGCTAACACCTCGCCCAAAGGCCTCAGCAGTGCCGCGCACATCTCCTTAACCGTGGTTTTACCACTATTGCCGGTGACCGCTACCAAGGGCCCGTGCCATGCGCGCCGATGTGCACCGGCTAGCAATCCCAGGGCTAAGCGCGTATCGGGACACACCAATTGGGGTAAGTCGCTAGCAACAGGTGCGTCGACCAACGCCGCTGCCGCGCCAAGCGCATGGGCACGCTCGACAAAATCGTGGCCATCAAAATTGACGCCTTTTAACGCGACAAACAGGCAGCCAGGCTCAATTTTACGGCTATCGGTAACAACCGAGTGAATGATTAACTGTGCACTGCCTGATGGCGCTTCGATGCCGAGCGCGGCGGCCACTTGACCAAGAGCCCAATGCATTACTGCGCTCTCCGCTGAGCAAAAGCGCGTTGAATCTCTTCGCTATCGGCGTAAGGATGGCGCACCCCCTGTATCTCCTGATACGCCTCATGCCCTTTCCCGGCGATCAGCACCACATCCTGGGCGCCAGCTTGTTGAATAGCCGCTACTACGGCCTCGCGACGCTCAGCAATTTCAATCGGCTGCACAGCGGTTGAGAACCCGGTCAGAATCTGCTCACGGATTTGCGCGGCGGATTCATTCCGCGGATTATCGTCAGTGACAACGATGCGATCTGCCAACTGCTCGGCGACCCGGGCCATCTCGGCTCGCTTACCCGTATCACGCTCCCCGCCGCAGCCAAACACACACCACAATTTACCCGCGCCCCCCAAGTGAGCACGTAGCGCCTGAAGGGCACTCTGTAGGGCATCCGGTGTGTGGGCATAGTCCACGACCACACTGGGGGCGTCCACATCGCCATAGCGCTCCATACGCCCCGGCACCGGAGAAAGTGTTGTCGCTGCATCAAACAGCGCATCGAGGGATTCACCTAACCCATACAGCACAGCCATCGCTAGCAGAACGTTATCTAAATTAAAGCGCCCCATTAACGTTAAGCGCAGCATTTTCTCGCCATCGGGGGTCGCAATCATCGCCTGCTGCCCCTGCTCGAACGCCTGCCAGTCCAGCACCCGCAGCGTAACGGCCTCGTCTTGCCCAGTGGCCAGCACACGTACGCGGCTACTAGAACCAGCCAGCATTAAGCGCGCCAAAGGGTCATCACCATTCACCACCGCCAAGCTAAGCTCAGAACGGCGAAACAGCTTGGCTTTCGAGGCCGCATAGGCCGCCATGCTGCCGTGATAATCTAAATGGTCGCGGGTCAGATTGGTAAACACCCCTACACTAACGTTGACCGCTTCCAACCGGTACTGATCCAGAGCGTGGGAAGAGGCTTCGAGGGCAACGCGCTTCACCCCCTGTTGGGCCAACTCACCCAGCGTCGCCTGCAGCGCCAAGGGGCCAGGCGTGGTTAAGCCACTATCGCTCAGTTCACCAGGACGCCCCACGCCTAAGGTGCCGACAAGACCCGCAGGTGTTCCCAACGCTTCGCTGAGGGCAGCAATATAGTGAGTAACAGAGCTTTTACCATTGGTACCGGTCACCGCAATGACTTCCAGATCACTAGGCACCTGGTACAGTGCCCTACCTAGCTCGCCTAAGCGCGACGACAAATGCGGTAGCTTCAACACCCGCCCCTCAAGCTGTACATCGCCGTGAGACCCCTGCGCTAAAACAAGCGAAGCCCCAGCCTCAAGGGCTTGCTCGATGAAATCGCGCCCGTCACGCTGGCTACCAGGCACGGCCACAAAAATGTCGCCCTTGGCAAGCTTGCGCGAATTCATTTCAATGCGCACCTGATCCGGCAGCTTGGGCAGGTCAGCGGGCAGTGGTGACTTGGGCCATACTTTCGCGAGCGCCGTTAATATTTCGCCTGGACTCAGCGTCATGCCATCTCCTTAAAAAACTACTCCGCCTCGTGATCCGGCGGGACGTCCAGCAAGCGTAAAGCATTCCCCGTCACGCTGGAAAAAACCGGTGCGGCAACAGCGCCGCCATAAAATTCGCCTGCTTTGGGGTGATCAATCATTACCACTGTGACAATACGCGGGTCGGAAATAGGCGCAATACCGGCAAAAACGCTGCGGTAGGCATCGGTGGTATAGCCCTGCTGGCCTATTTTGCGCACCGTGCCCGTTTTTCCGCCAACACGATAACCCTCGACACGAGCTCGCCGCCCGCCGGTATAGGCCGCAACGGAAGTTTCCAGTATTCGCAACAGGTCATTGGCAACCGTGGGCTCTATCGCGGGGATGCCTTGGGGCGGCTCAGAAAGGCGTAACAGCGAAGGCGGCAAACGCACGCCATCATTGGCTAGCGCCGTGTAAGCACTCGCCAACTGCACCGCTGACACGGATAGGCCGTAACCGTAGGAGAGCGTCGCCCGCTCGCTGCGCGACCAGCGAACCGGCGCCGGTAAGCTGCCAGTGGACTCGCCAGGAAAACCGGTTCCGGGTGCCTGCCCCAGCCCTAACTGGTTATACTTTTCCCAAATCGCCGTATCGCTCAACCGCAGCGCTAGTCGGGACATCCCCACATTCGAAGAGTGTTCCAGAATGCCAGCCAAATCCAGTTCGCCATAATTACGGAAATCGCGAATGGTGAACTGATCCAATCGCATCCAACCGGGCGAGGTATCGACCACAGCGTCGCGGTCCACCACGCCACTCTCTAACACGGCAGCCATGGCCAGCGGCTTCATCACCGAACCGGGCTCAAATACATCGACCAACGCCTGGTTACGTAACCCACGCGGATCAAGCCCCGCTCGGTTGTTAGGGTTGTAGGAGGGCAAGTTAGCCATAGCCAACACCTCTCCCGTACGGGCATCCATCATCACCAGCACGCCGCCATCGGCCTCATTCTCAACCACCGCGGCGCGCAGTTCCCGGTAAGCCATATATTGAATGCGTTGATCAATAGAGAGGGTCAGTTCGCCCCCCGGCTGGGCTTCGTCAATAACGCCCAGCTCACGCACCAGGCGCCCGCGGCGATCTTTAATGACCCGCCGCTGACCAGGTCGCCCCGCCAGGTAAGGCTGATAAGCAAGCTCCAGGCCTTCCTGACCGACATCGTCAACGTTGGTTACCCCCAGCAGTTGGGCGGCGACCTCGCCAGCGGGATAGTAGCGTTTATATTCACGCTGCGGGTAAACGCCGGGCGTGCGCAGGTTTAGAATCTGCTGGGCCGCCGCGGGGGTCATCTGACGACGTAAATACATGAACTCATGCTCGCTGAAGCGCGCTACCCGCGCCTCAAAGTCACCCAGCGTCATACCCAGCGCCTGGGCCAGCATTACACGCTGTATAGCATCGTCGGGCAGTTCTTGCGGATTGGCCCAGAGGGTGACCACTGGAGTGGAAATCGCCAACGGTTCGCCATTGCGGTCTGTAATCATGCCGCGGTGGGCGGGGATAGTTTCGTGACGAAGAGTACGCGCGTCGCCCTGGCTTTGCAGAAAGGGACGGTCAATGACCTGCAGCAAGGTAATCCGACCAATCAAAATAGCCGATGCCAAGCCAATCGCAAGCAGAATAAACATGAACCGCCCGCTGCCGAGCGGAGGGGCAATCGGCGCCTGACGCGAGGTACCGCCTCGACGTTCGCTTCTCATGGTCGAATCACCTCAACATCATGGACATCGGGGATTCGCATACCCAGGCGATCAGTGGCAATTTGTTCAATACGGGCAGGTGTCGACCATGCGCCCTCCTCGAGCAGCAGTTGTCCCCACTCCGTTTGCAGCTGGTTCTCTTCTTGCTCCAGCTGTTGCAGCTGAGCAAATTGAACCCGCGTCATATGGGTAGTGACAACCACGCCCAGCCCGGAGGCCATGCAGAGTAGAAAGAGTAGCGTAATAGCTACCGGCCAGGCGCGTAAACGCAGCCTGAAAGGCCATTCGGTGCGTAGCGTGGTTGCCCACTGCTCAATCCGATCCATGCTCATGATGACATTTACATCCGTTTGCGTGCAGCCCGCATGACGGCACTACGTGCGCGGGGATTGGCATCCACTTCCTCCTCGCTTGGCCGCACACCTTTGCCTAGCGCTTCAAGACGCCGATTCATTTGATCATCGCGAATCGGCACCCCTCGCGGCAAGTCGGTATCGCCGCGGACATGGTGGCGAATAAAGCGCTTCACGCGACGATCTTCCAACGAGTGAAAGCTGATAACCACTAAGTGACCACCAGGTGCCAGCGCCTCTAGCGCGGCGTCTAAAGCACTGTCTAACTGCTCCAGCTCGCCGTTGACGAAAATACGCAGCCCTTGAAACGCTTTGGTGGCAGGATGGCGTCCCTTTTCCCAGGCGGGGTGGGCTACTTTTAATACCTCGGCCAAATCCACCGTGTGGGTAAACGGCTTCTCGACCCGGCGAGTGACCACAGCGCGGGCCAAACGTTTGGCATAGCGCTCTTCGCCGTAGGTTTTAAACACGTAGGCAATGTCTGCTTCACTGGCCCGGGCCAGGAAATCAGCCACACTTTGCCCTTGGGTAGGATCCATACGCATATCTAGCGGGCCATCGCGCATAAAGCTGAAGCCGCGCTCGGGATCATCTAGTTGAGGCGACGACACGCCAACATCGAGTAACACACCGGAAAGCTTGCCAAATACGCCCTGTTCACGGGCAAACTCGGCGAGCTGAGCAAATTCTCGCTGGGCAATCTGAAAGCGTGGATCGTCTATGTCAGCGGCCGCGGCAATCGCTTGGGGATCGCGATCCATCGCAAGCAGCTGGCCCTGAGCATCCAGACGATCAAGGATCAAGCGTGAGTGACCGCCCCTCCCAAAGGTGCCATCTAAATAGCCGCCTCGCGCATCGTGCACCAGAGTATCGACAGCACCTTCCAGTAGTACGCTGGTATGGCGAAAGCAGTTAGCAACCTGTTCAGCGTCAGGAGAAGGCATGTTTTTCTCACACAAAATGATAGTGACAGCGTAATAAAGAGCGTGCGGACACGCTCTGGTACGTAAGTGGGGGAGTCGGCCGATAAGCCGGGTTCTGTCGTGGACAGCCATTCCTCTAGGCGCTGCGTTACCACAGCGCTCAAGCAACCTACCCGGATCCAGCGCGGGCCACGCCATTGGATCCCTATTTGGTCTTGCTCCGAGTGGGGTTTACCATGCCACGCACTGTTACCAGGCGCGCGGTGCGCTCTTACCGCACCCTTTCACCCTTACCGGCCCCGAAAGGCTTAGGCGGTCTACTCTCTGCTGCACTTTCCGTCGGCTCACGCCGCCCAGGCGTTACCTGGCACTCTGCCCTATGGAGCCCGGACTTTCCTCCCCCAACACCTTTTAAGGGGTATTAGCGGCGACTGTCTGGCCAACTCCGGCGGCAAGCATACCAGCGCCCTCGACTTGCCTCAATGCTCACCTTTGATTGCTTGCAAACGCGCGTACCAGACTTGCTTACGACCACCAAGCATTCGCGCAGCAATTGCAGCGCCCTGTTTCACGCCAACCCCCTCTGCCAGCAGTGCCTCCAGCAAGGCGTCCGCTGATATATCCTGATGTTCACTCTGCTCAACCGGCGGAGCCCCGGCAACAATCACCACGAATTCGCCGCGGGCTTGATTAGGGTCGACAGCCAATTGCTCCAGTAACGATGCAGGCGTACCGTGCAAAAACGTTTCGAAGGTTTTAGTGAGCTCACGCGCCAATACCACATCGCGATCCGCCATTTGCGCCTGTAACGCTTCAAGGGTATGCACGATACGGTGGGGAGATTCATAAAACACCAGCGTCTCTTCGCGGGTTTTCCAACTCTCCAATGCTTGGCGTCGTGCGCCTGGCTTGGCAGGCAGAAAACCGGCAAACACAAAGCGGTCTGTTGGCAGGCCTGCCCCTGACAGCGCAGTAATCAGCGCACAGGGGCCGGGGATAGGCACAATATGGCGATTGCGCGCCCTCAGTTCACGTACCAGCACAAAGCCGGGATCGCTAATCAACGGTGTGCCGGCGTCACTGATCAGGGCGATGTCTTCACCTGCGGCGAGATAACTATCCAAAGCCTCTACCCGGCGCGCCTCGTTGTGCTCATGTAAAGAGAGCATGGGCTTGTTTAGCCCCAAGTGCGCCAACAGGCGGCCACTATGGCGAGTATCTTCAGCGGCAATTCGTGTCACTTGGCCCAGCACCCGAGCGGCACGCGCGGTTAAGTCATCCAAATTCCCAATTGGCGTGGCAACCACGTACAATGTGCCCGGATTATCGTCTGTCATTGTTGACTCTCAATTCGTTGATGGCTTGCCCTGCTGGTGCGCTATGCTTGTGCAGTGGCTTGGTCAATCGCTGACAAGCAGCGACAGCGCAAATGGAAACCTAAGGAAGGATACATGAAACAGTCATTACGTGGCTTACTCGCCGTTGCCCTTGTGGCATTTCTCGTTGCTGGCTGTGCGATGCAATCGCCTAGCGTGGTAGATCGAGTGCCCGATGAAAACCCTGGCCAGCTACTCAGCCAAGCGGAACAGCAAGCGCCAGAGCAAGCCGCAAAAACACGCCTGGAAGCGGCTAATATTCTGGCCCGTCAAGGTGAGCGCGACAGAGCCTTCGAAACCGCCGATGGGATTGATGAAAGCTTGCTCTCAGAACCCGACCGGGTACGCTGGGCACTGCTATTTTCCGAGCTTGCCCGCGCGTTGAACGAACCCCGTGCCGTGCTGCGCGCCACTCAGGTACTCGGCGACGAGCTGCCGATGCAGGCTAACCAGCAGGAGCGGCTTGAAGAACGCCAGCGCTGGGCCCGTGAGGCGCTTGATCAGCCCAGCGGCGCAGTGAGCGTTGCGCTGCCAGAGCTTGAGGGTCAGGAAATACGCCGCATCGTGGTAGCACTGCCCGAATCAGGCCCGCTTAGCAGCGTCGCCAATACTATCGCTTCGGCTATGCGGCAGCACCATGACGCCAAGGGCAGCAACGTCGAGCTAAGCTTCCTGGACACCTCGCGCTACTCGATGGATGAGCTCTATGACCGCGCCCAACAAATGAATGCGCAGTTAATTATTGGCCCGCTGGATAAGGATCGAGTTACCCAGCTAGAACAGCGCAATAGCGTGCCGCTCCCTACACTGGCACTCAACTATGGTAGCGGTGATAACAATCAAGCCCAGCGACTCTTCCAGTACGGCCTTTCAGCTGAAGACGAAGCACGCCAAGTTGCCCGCCGCGCCTGGCAGGACGGGCACCGCCAAATGTCCATGATGGTTCCGGATAACGGCTGGGGCCGACGCGTAGGCGAAGCCTTCTGGAATGAGTGGCATAGCCAGGGTGGCGAAATCACCAACGCCGTGCGCTATAACCCGGATAGCTCGGTCTCCAATGCCGTACAAACCGCGCTCAGTGTTAGCGGTGATCGCGCGCGCCTAGGCAATATTGACGCCCTATTCCTGCTCGCACTGCCCGAGTATGCGCGCCAGGTACCGCCGACTATGGATTACTACTACGCTCCCAATCTGCCAATCTATGCCACCTCACACTTGCATGAAGGACGCTTGCAGACTCGCCTCGATCAAGATCTAAACGATGTCATGTTCGTTGATATCCCCTGGCAAATCCCCGACGCCGCCGTTGGTGGCGAAGAGGCTCTGCCCTTTGCATCTACCTACCAAAGCCTGCGGGATGAATCAGACGCTTCCATGTTCCGCCTGATGGCAATGGGCGTTGATGCTTACGAGCTGGCTATCCGCCTTTCCAACCTTGGCGAGCTGAACGGCCTTCATGGCAGCACCGGCACTCTCTACTTAAGCGACGATGGCCGCATCTACCGCGAGCTGCCCTGGGCTAAATTCCAGAATGGCGTCCCATCACCTATTTTAATTCCTAACCTGATCGAAAGTGACGACTAACGCCCACACTGCCCGTGCCCGCGGCGCAGCCATTGAGCAGCTTGCCGCTCAATGGCTGCGCCAACAGGGGCTCACCCTTGTCACGCAGAATCATTACGTAAAAGGGGGTGAGCTTGACTTGGTAATGCGCGATGGCGATATTCTCGTCTTTGTTGAAGTCAAACACCGCACCACGACGCGCTACGGCCACCCGCTGGAAACCGTCACCTATCAGAAGCAACAGCGCCTGGTGCGTGCAGCACGGCTTTATATCGCCCGCGGCGGGCTTTCTTCACCCTGCCGCTTTGATATCCTGGCCATAACGGGTAAGCCGCCCAACCTGGAGTTTCACTGGGTAAAAGCTGCCTTTGATGCCTTTTGACTGTTTTTTAAAGCTGTTTGTATAAACTGGCTTTAAAAACGGTCTTTAAAAAACACTCTTTATCACTATTCAACCAGGAAGCCCTGATGGACTTTCAATCTCGGATACTCGGCCACTTCAACGCTAGCATCGACACCAAGACGTACGCCAGCGAAGTACTTCCGCCGTTCATTGAAGTGGCTAGCCAAATGATGGTGCAGTGCCTTGTCAGCGAAGGAAAAATTCTTGCCTGCGGCAATGGCGGCAGCGCTGGTGACAGCCAACACTTCTCCTCTGAACTGCTCAACCGCTTTGAGCGAGAACGACCTAGCCTACCCGCACTGGCACTCACCACTGATACGTCCACGCTCACTTCAATCGCAAACGACTATAGCTACAACGAGGTGTTTTCAAAGCAGATTCGCGCCCTCGGGCAGCCCGGTGATGTACTCTTAGCTATCTCCACCAGTGGCAATTCGGGCAATATTGTGCAGGCCATTCAAGCCGCCCATGATCGCGATATGACCGTAGTTGCCCTTACCGGCCGCGACGGTGGCGATATGGCATCACTGTTAGGCCAGGATGACTGCGAGATTCGCGTCCCGGCGACATCAACGGCCCGCATCCAGGAAGTTCACCTGCTGGTGATTCACTGTTTATGCGATCTTATCGATGAACAGTTGTTTGGCAGCGCTTAGTCGCCATTTGTACTGTGTTAACAACCACGATGTCTTTAACTGCTAGCATCAAAGGAGTCATACGATGACCCAACGCCTCTCCCCCCGCGGCTTCATGGCCGTTGCGCTTTGCGCGGCACTCTTCATTACCGGCTGCGCTAACAACTCAGCCTCCAATCAGTCCAACTATGCTCAGCGTAGCGACGATGTTGAAGCCATCGACACCACCATTGAGCGTGAAGTTGATGACGCGTTAAAGCGTGCTGACGCCCGGCTAGGCGATGCCCGCATTCGTGCCCACAGTTATAACGGCGTTGTGCTCCTGGTGGGCCAAGTACCCAGTGAAGAGCTTCGCGATATGGCGGGTGAAGTTACCAGCAACCTACGCGGTGTTACTGACGTCCACAACGAACTCACCATCGCCGCTCGCCTACCGGCCAGCCAGCGCCTGACCGACACATGGCTCACCACGAATGTCGTCAGCCACCTGGCAACCAACGACCGCATCGACTCTTCAAAAATCAAAGTCACCACCGAAAATGCCAGCGTATATCTGATGGGCCGCGTGACCCGGGAAGAGGCTGACCGTATCGTCAATGCCGCTTCCTCGGTTGGTGGTGTACAACGAATCGTAAAAGTATTTGATTACCTAGACTAATCCACTGTTTTCCCATTGCGTTTTAGCAGCCACAAAAAAGCCTCGCTTAATAAGCGAGGCTTTTTTGTGGGCGGCACACCCCAGGGTGTTATTTAACGACCCGCAGGGTGGGTTTTTTCTTCGTCTTGCTCTTAGCTTGAGACTCTTTTTCAGACGTATCCGCTGACGCCGTTGAGTCACTGTCACTCTTTTCGGAGACGGGCTCTGTGATCGACAGCTCAGGCTTACTAGAGGGCTTCTCTTCGTCCTCAATAGCGCCAAAAGAGTCGGCTCCATCACCTAGCTCAGGCTCATGACCAAAGACCATTCCTGCACCGTTCTCACGGGCGTAAATAGCGATTAAGGCCGGAGTCGGTATCATTACCTGCATAGGCTGCCCGCCAAAGCGCGCATTAAAGCCTATCGCCTGATTCTCCATAAAAAGATCACGTACTGCAGTCGGCGCCACGTTCAAAACGATCTGACCGTTTTGAACAAACTGACGGGGCACCTCAACGCCAGGCAAGGTAGCATCAACCACCAGGTAAGGCGTTAGCTCATTATCCAGCAACCACTCATAGAGTGCTCGGGCGAGATAGGGGCGACTCGATTTCATCTAGACTCCCTCCTCCTTACAAGAAAGGCTCCCTGCCCTTATCAAGCACAAAGGAGCCAAATGAATTCAAGCGCGCATCTCTTTTTCACGCTCACTTAAAGATGCCTTGAACGCTTCACGCTCGAATACTCGCGACATGTAGGACAGCAGCGGCTTAACCTGCTTCTCGGGCAATTCGATATTGAGTTCCGGCAAACGCCACAATACAGGCGCTAAACAACAATCCACCAGCGTAAACTCTTCGCTCATGAAGTAAGGCATATCCTCGAAAATTGGCGATATGCCGATCAGACTTTCACGCAACTCTTTACGCGCTTTATCTGCCTCTTTCTTTCCACCACTGCGAATCAGGTCGACCATTGGGCACCACTCGCGCTCAATGCGGTGCATCCATAGGCGGCTTTGCGCACGCGCTACTGGATAAACAGGCAATAGCGGAGGATGCGGGAAACGCTCATCCAGGTACTCCATCATAACTTTGGACTCATACAGCACCAAGTCACGATCTAACAGCGTCGGTACGCTGTTGTACGGATTGAGGTCTGCCAGCTCTTCCGGTGGTTTTTCGTCGAGTACATCGACGATGTCGACGGCAACCCCCTTCTCGGCCAGCACAATGCGCACACGATGACTGAAATGATCATCACTGCCTGAGTAAAAGATCATCGACGACCGTTTGGCCACAACACCCATGAAAGCATCCTCACATCAAAACAATCTTGGATAATAACACGCCAGCGCTACCTTAGGGGAAGCCAGCTTGCTTTGCTTTACTGCCATGCTGACAAGCAAAAGGCGCACGACTTACGCCGTGCGCCCCACTGACCATCAGCTACTGCTAATTAGTGGATATCTCGCCAGTACTCGCGCTTGAGCAGGTAAGCAATCACACCAAAAATGAAAATAAAGATCAGTACTTTAGGTGCCAGCGCCTGTGCTTGAAGCTTGGAGGGCTCACCTACATAAGCCAGGAAGTTAGTAAGATCATACATCGCCTCCTCAAATTCCGCAGGTTCGAGCTCCCCCGGTTCGGTCACTTGCAGCACGTTACAAGACTGATACTTGCCCGATAACGCATCCGGTTCTTGCCCTTCTACCGGGTGATCGGTTTCAGCACATACCAGCTCTTGCACGCCCTGCAGAGGCTCTAACACGTTCGGCATTGCCACTAGGTCAAACACCGTATTGTTAACGCCCGTGGGACGGCTAGGATCTTTGTAGAAACCGAGCAAATAAGAGTAAATCCAATCGGTCCCACGCACACGCGTCTTGAGCGACAGGTCGGGCGGCGGCGCACCAAACCAACCCTCCGCATCACCGCTGTTCATGGCGTTATGCATCTGATCGTTGTAAGCCAAATCTGACGAGAAAATCAAATTCTCTTCAACCAAATCCTGAGGCATCCCCAAGTCGTCTGCCGCACGCGAAAAGCGTTGATAGTTAAGCGAGTGACAGCCCATGCAGTAGTTAACATAGAGCTTCATGCCATTTTGCAACGAGGCCTGATCATGCAGATCAGGATCCATCGAGTGAGGCACACTTGCGCCCCCCGCAGCCATCGCGGTTACTGGCACTAAGGCGAAAAGGAGTCCAAATAGATACTTTTTCATTAGCCAGTCACCCTTTCCGGAACGGGTTTAGTCTTCTCCAGCTTGGTGTAGAACGGCATCAAGACAAAGAAGGCGAAATAGATCACGGTGCACGCCTGGGCTAGCAGTGTCCTACCCTCTGTCGATGGCAACACACCTAAAACACCCAGGATGACAAAACTGATAGCAAACAGCAGCAGCATGACTTTCGACATCCAGCCTTTGTAACGCATAGAGCGCACGGGGCTACGATCCAGCCAGGGCAGAACAAACAGGATTGCAATCGCCGCGCCCATAAAGATAACCCCTAGGAACTTGGCGTCTAAACCAAAGACCGAGAAGGTGATGGCGCGGAGAATGGCGTAGAACGGTGTCATATACCAAACGGGGGCAATGTGATCTGGTGTCTGCAGCGGGTTCGCCTGATCAAAGTTAGGCCGCTCAATAAAGTAGCCACCACCTTCGGGGAAGTAGAACACCACTACGCAGAAAACGAACAGGAACACTGCCACACCGACAAGGTCTTTCACCGTGTAGTAAGGGTGGAAAGGAATTCCATCCAACGGCACACCAGCCTCATCCTTCTTCTGCTTGATATCAATGCCGTCCGGGTTATTCGAGCCCACCTCATGCAAAGCAATGATGTGCAGCACAACCAGTGCCAGAATAACGATTGGCAGCGCAACCACATGCAGTGCAAAGAAGCGGTTTAGGGTAATGCCTGAAATCAGGAAGTCACCACGCACCCACTGTGCCAGGTCAGGGCCGATCGCCGGAATCGCTGAGAACAGCGAGATAATCACCTGCGCACCCCAGTAGGACATTTGCCCCCACGGCAGCAGATAACCCATAAAGGCTTCCGCCATTAGCACCAGGTAAATAGTCATGCCGAAGACCCACACTAACTCGCGCGGGGCTTTATAAGAACCGTACAAAAGGCCACGGAACATATGCAGATAGACAACGAGGAAGAAGGCGGAGGCCCCCGTGGTGTGCATATAGCGAATCAACCACCCCCATTCCACATCACGCATGATGTATTCGACGGAATCGAAGGCACCTTCAGCTGAGGGGTTAAAGCTCATGGTCAACCAAACCCCGGTGAGGATTTGGTTGACCAGCGCCAGCAGCGCTAACGAGCCAAAGAAGTACCAGAAATTGAAGTTTTTCGGCGCGTAATATTTGGAGAGGTGCTCTTGCCACATCTGAGTAGCAGGGAAGCGATCATCCACCCAACGCATGAGGCCTTTTTCCGCCTTGGCTTTATTCGGATTACCCATTAGGCAGTCTCCTCATCTTCGCCGACGATAATGATATCGTCATTCTCAAAGCGGTAGGGTGGAACCTCAAGATTGGTCGGCGCAGGAACGTTGTTAAATACGCGACCAGCCAAATCAAAGCGGGAACCGTGGCATGGGCAGAAGAAACCACCCGGCCAGTTATCAACGCCTACGCCCTCTGCGTCGGGTTCAGGCCGGAATAACGGCGAACAGCCTAGGTGAGTACAAATACCGATCAACACCCCAATCTCGGGCTTGATAGAGCGCAATCCACCCTCGATATAAGCAGGCTGTTGTGGCTCTTCCGAATCCGGATCGGCCAGTTGCTCACCGCTCAGCGACTCAGTACGCTCGATCATTTCCGGCGTGCGATTAATGATCCATATTGGCCGACCACGCCACTCAACGGTCATACGCTGCCCAGGCTCAAGCTTGGAAATATCTGCTTGAACGGGAGCACCCGCCGCTCTTGCTTTGGCACTAGGCTGCCAAGAAGCCACAAAGGGTACCGCTACCCCGACAGCACCTACCGCACCCACAACGGAGGTGGCGCCTACGAGGAAACGGCGTCGGCCTTTGTTTACGCCGTTATCTGCCATTTCAGGTTTCTCCCATCAGCTTACCCGTTCCGCCACAAAGGCGTCTTGCGGCGACGAATATTAATTACGCTCTATGGTAAAAAAACAAAGCGCTGTGCACAAGAACAACCGCTCGTGACCATAGTGGTACGAGCAATATAATTTTTTGATATTCCAATAAAAAACGCCCAGGTCGATGACCTGGGCGTTTTTCCGAATAGCGTAAAAATTAACGCTTCGAGAACTGCGGACGACGACGTGCTTTGCGCAGACCGACTTTCTTACGTTCAACTTGACGTGCATCACGCGTTACGTAGCCAGCGGCACGTAGCGAAGGACGCAGGTCTTCATTGTAGTTCATCAGGGCACGTGTAATGCCGTGACGGATCGCACCAGCTTGAGAAGAACCACCACCACCAGCGACAGTCACGAAGATGTCAAACTGGTTCAGGGTTTCAGTCAATTCAAGCGGCTGGCGAACAACCATACGACCGGTAACACGACCAAAGTAGAGGTCAAGGTCTTGGTTGTTGACAGTAATTTTGCCAGAGCCCGGCTTCATAAACACGCGAGCGGTGGAAGTCTTGCGGCGCCCGGTACCGTAATACTGCTGTGTCATGGCGAAGATTTCCTCAGAGGTTCAGTTCAAGCGGCTGTTGGGCAGCATGCGGATGCTCGTCGCCAGCGTACACTTTCAACTTCGTGTACATGGCACGGCCCAAGGGACCTTTCGGCAACATACCTTTAACGGCAGACTCAATGATACGCTCGGGCGCATGATCAAGCATTTTGTCGAATGTCATAGAGCGCAGACCGCCCGGGTAACCAGTGTGGCGGTAATAGGTTTTAGCCTTCGCCTTATTACCAGTTACGTGGACTTTCTCTGCGTTGATCACGACGATGTAGTCGCCAGTATCAACGTGAGGGGTAAATTCGGGCTTATGCTTGCCACGTAGGCGGCGAGCAATCTCGGTTGCCAGACGACCGAGCGTTTTGTCCGTAGCGTCGACTACATACCAGTCGCGCTGGACGGACTGCGGCTTAGCACTGAACGTCTTCATGGATGAAATCACCAGATTAAATGTATTGGGTGACTTACACCGTTGTACGGCGAAGCACCATCCCTATTCTTTTTGGTTGCTGGTTTAACCCAGCAACATGCAGCGAGGCGGCATTCTACAGTAAGGCTACTGACAAGTTAAGCCGTATCGTGACTTTTTTACTGAGCCGACATCCCGTCAGGCTTTAAGGCTTATGCGCCAACGCCAAGTACTCCTTGGACTGCATCTCTTGTAGGCGCGACAAAGTCCGCTGGAACTCGAACGTTAGCTTGCCATCGCTATACAGCTCTTCAATCGGCGCTTCCGCGGACATCAGTAGTTTGACGCCACGATCATAAAACTCATCGACCATATTGATGAAGCGGCGTGCCTGATCATCCTGCTTGGCATTCATACGCCTCACATTGGAAACCAGCACTGTATGAAACTCCCTGGCCAGTTCAATATAGTCATTTTGACTGCGCGGCCCGTCACACAGCTCAAGAAACTCAAACCAAGCGACATCATCATGCAGCCGACGCGTTTTCAACACACGGTGGTTTACCTCTAGCGACGCCTCTGACTCGCCTTCGTGCCCGGCTATTTCCCGAAAGCTGCGCGATAGTTCGCGCTCAGCCGCTTCATCCAGCGGCGAGTAGAAGATGGCCGCACGCTCCAATGCGCGCAGTCGATAATCCACCCCAGAATCGACATTAACCACCTCACAATGACGATTCACAAGCTCAATGGCTGGCAAAAAGCGCGCCCGTTGTAGGCCATCTTTATATAAATCATCAGGTACGATATTAGAGGTCGCCACCAATACCACTCCGCGCTCAAATAACGCCTCTAGCAAGTTGGCAAGAATCATCGCATCGGTAATATCTTTGACGAAAAATTCATCAAAGCAAATAACCCGCGCCTCAGTAGCAAACTTACCCGCGATTAGGGTCAGTGGATTCTTTTCACCTTTATAGTGGGTCAGCTCGTTATGGACACGCTGCATAAAGCGGTGAAAATGGGTACGCATTTTGTCGGGAAAGGGCAAGGCTTCATAAAAGGTATCGACCAAGTAGGTTTTGCCCCGCCCTACCCCACCCCAAAAATAGAGGCCTTGGATATCGGGCAAGACAGGCTCATCAGCCAATGAGGATTTCTTGCCCATGAAACCCGCCATCTTGGCTTTTAACCCTTTATGGAGCCCCTTATTCGCAACCAGAGCTTTGGGAACGGTTGTTGGCGCAGCGACAAGCTCATCATAGAGCCGCTGTAGATGCTTTACGGCCAACTCCTGCGCTGCATCATATTGAAAATCATCGCGCTCTAAGTCCGCCCGATAGCGCTCTATAGGCGATGCAGGGCGCGTTTTTGACGATGCCCTACTCGCAGTTGTTGATGACATGCACTCGCCTCCCACAGCATGTAAGGCAGCCGCCAGTACATTACTGGCAACCTTGAAAAGGTTGTGATTATACCTGTAGAGACATCTAAGCGCATGAGCGGATTGACCCAACCGGCTGAGTGACGCCTATAATGGCAGCCTGTTTGATTCTTAAGCTGCTAGCATATGCAGCCTCTAAATCATTATATTCAAGGCGCCAGGGAGAACACTGTGGACGCGAGCTCACCATTAACGTTTGCCATAATCGGTTTTATCGTCGGCCTGATCATTGGAGCGGTTGCTTATCGCCTCTTCAGCAAAAGCCAGCGTGAAGCGGCTTCCATGCGCCAAAAGCTACTCGAACGCGAGCACCAGATTGCCGAGATGAAGAGCAGCGTGGGCAGCCATTTAACGGGTATTTATCAACGCCTAAGCAATATCCGCGATGAAGCCAACCAGCTTGAGCTTCAACTGAAAGAGGACGCCGCGGAGTGGGATATTCGCGACGCTGCTATTCAGCCTAGCCTTGATCTCTCGGGTATCGATCCAGCGCGCGAGCAGCAGACGACGGCAGACGCCAGCACCCCTGCGACGCCACGTGACTACGCGGATGGTAAGGGCGGCACGCTGTCAGAAGACTTTGGCTTGAAGAGCAACGAGGCGGCAACACCCCAACCGCCGCGCTACTAATAATGATTGATCAGCCCCGGCTTCTGTTATCGGTGATCCGGGGCATTTAATGCGTTAAGCGGGATTATCAATATCCACAAAGCGGTGCTCAACGCCATACTCATCGCTTAGCCACTCGCCCAGCGCCTGTACTCCATAGCGCTCGGTGGCATGATGCCCGGCGGCGATATAATGAATACCCATTTCCCTCGCCAGGTGAGTGGTTCGCTCTGATATCTCACCCGATACAAATGCCTGTGCGCCCGCCTCAAAGGCGTCGGTGATCATGTCCTGCGCACCACCGGTACACCAGGCGATGCGCTCAATATCTCCCACCTGCGGGGCCTCAATAACCAACGGCTCGCGCTGCAAGGTTTGCGCTATTTGCGCTGCCAAGGCGCTGACCGAATGCGGCTGCGGTAACCGGCCTGACCACAAAAGCCCTTCCCCCAGCGCGCCATCAATGCACCCCTCTACTTTCCACCCCAAGTGACGGGCTAACTCCGCGTTATTGCCCATCTCGGCATGCGCATCCAGAGGCAGATGATACGCTAACAGACTAATGTCATGATCAAGCAGGGTTTTAATCCGCCGCTGCTTCATACCAGTAATCGCCACGGGCTCGTTTTTCCAAAAGTAACCGTGATGCACCAGCACCATATCTGCCTGCCAGGCAACGGCTTCGTCCAGCAGCGCTTGGCAGGCAGTAACACCGGTCATGATGCGCTTGACGTGTTCACTGCCCGCCACCTGTAAGCCATTAATGGTAAAATCTTTAAACTCTGCCGCACGTAACTGATGGTCACAAGCCGCTACTAGTTGATCACGATGAATCATATTGAGTCCTTTATTGATTTAACCGCACCCGTGAGGTAGCTGCTAAGAAAGTGTTACCATAAAACCATTGTAAAACTCGCTGCTTTATATCGCGAACAGCGAGACTGACCCGTTAAGGAATTGATTGCATGCGACGCTACGTGCTGCCTTATCTCTGGCCTGTTATCACTGGCGTACTGCTCGCGGTGGTGATTCTCTTCGCACTCCCCGAGCAGTTGCCCAACCCGTTTCGTGACTCGTCGCCTCAAGCCCCCCAAGTCGCCGCGCCGGTCATCTCGACGACACCAGAAGTGGTAGAACCCAACCCTAGTCGCCCTGCGCCTGAAATTCATCAGGCAGCGCCGCTTTCCCGGAACAAAGGCCCCGTCAGCTATGCTCAGGCAGTGGAGCAAGCCGCGCCGGCGGTAGTAAATATCTACTCATCGCGCATCGTTGAGCGCGACCAGCACCCACTGATGTCAGATCCATTTTTTCAGCAATTTTTTGATAACCAGGGAGATGACGCGACGACCCATCAACGCATGCTCTCAAGCTTGGGCTCTGGCGTTATAGTCAGTGAGGACGGCTACGTACTAACCAATCACCACGTCATCAACGGCGCCGATGAAATCCAGGTCGCTCTGCGCGACGGACGCGAAACCCTGGCAGAGGTGATCGGCACAGATCCTGAAAGTGATTTAGCCGTGCTAAGAATTAACCTGGACGATTTGCCAGTCATTGAACTCACAGACTCAGCCGACGTAGCGGTAGGCGACGTAGCGCTCGCTATTGGCAACCCTTTTGGTGTCGGTCAGACGGTCACCATGGGTATTATTAGTGCCACGGGGCGCAATCATTTAGGGCTAAACGCCTATGAAGACTTTATTCAAACAGATGCGGCTATCAACCCGGGTAACTCAGGTGGCGCGCTGGTCAATCCTGAGGGCGCCATGGTCGGCATTAATACGGCTATTTTCTCGCGCTCAGGTGGCTCCCAAGGCATTGGCTTTGCCATTCCTGCCAACCTTGCCCACAGCATTCTGGATGAACTGGTCACTCAAGGACGGGTAATTCGTGGCTGGTTAGGCATTGAAGCGCAAGCACTATCACGGGAACTGGCAGCCTCTTTTGGACTGCAAACACCCCAAGGTGTGATCGTCGCGGGGGTTGTCAGCGGAGGGCCTGCCGCGGAAGCGGGGCTAGAGCCAGGCGATGTGCTTCTCTCTGTCAATGGCCAGCCTATTCTGGATGCCCGCACCACGATGAGTGAAATCGCCTCTATCGCACCCGGCACCTCGCTACCACTCACCATCGTCCGTAGCGGCGAGCGCCTGGAGATGACCCTCGAAGTGGGCGAACGCCCACTCCCTACCATCCCAATTAATGAAGAGACTCCTGGCCCACGCGACTCGTAGCCTGTTTACAAAACGCGCTGGCGTAGCGCAAAGCGCATTGGCAGTATCAATCGCGAATCCGGTACTCCGCGGAGCGGGCGTGGGCGGTGAGTGATTCACCTCGCGCCAATACCGAGGCGATTTTGCCCAGCTCAGAAGCACCGTCTGCGGAGCAGTGAATAATCGAAGAGCGCTTCTGGAAATCGTAAACCCCCAACGGTGAAGAGAAGCGCGCCGTGCCAGAGGTAGGCAGCACGTGATTTGGCCCGGCACAGTAATCACCCAGCGCCTCGGCGGTGTAACGCCCCATAAAGATTGCCCCGGCATGACGAATATCGTCTAACCACGTCTCGGGGGCAGCCACCGAAAGCTCCAGGTGCTCAGGAGCAATCCGGTTAATCAACGTAATCGCTTCTTGGGCGTCCTGGCAGAGCACTAACGCTCCTCGCTTACGCAGCGACTCACGCACGATCTCTTTGCGCTCTAAGGTCGGCAGTAGCCGCTCAATTGCCGACTCCACAGCATCTAAGTGTCCGGCATCCCAGCTCACCAAGATCGCCTGGGCATCTTCGTCGTGTTCGGCTTGAGAAAATAGATCCATTGCCAGCCAATCGGGATCAGTCTGACCATCGGAAACCACCATAATCTCCGAGGGCCCGGCAATCATATCAATGCCCACCTGACCAAATACTGCACGCTTCGCCGTGGCCACATAAATATTGCCCGGCCCAACTATTTTATCGACTCGAGGAACACTTTCAGTGCCGTAGGCAAGGGCGGCTACGGCCTGAGCGCCGCCGATGGTAAACACATAGTCGACTCCCGCCAAGTGAGCCGCTGCCAGCACCAACTCATTGAGCACGCCATCCGGCGTAGGCACGACCATAACGATTTCGCGCACGCCGGCCACATGGGCAGGAATCGCATTCATCAGCACTGACGAGGGATAGGCAGCTTTGCCGCCAGGAACATAAATACCGGCGCGATCCAGGGGGGCAACTTTCTGCCCCAGTACCGTGCCGTCTGCTTCTTCGTATTGCCAGGAGCTGGGCTTCTGACGCTCGTGGTAGCACTTAATCCGCTCGGCGGCGCTGGAAAGCGCCTCGCGCTGCTCAGCAGGCAAGTTATCAAACGCTCTTTTCAACTGCTCGGGCGTTAACTGCAATTCGTCCATCGAGGTAGCCGCAAGTCGGTCAAAACGATTCGTGGCTTCCACTACCGCAGCATCGCCGCGCTGCTTTACACTGGCAAGAATTTCTTCGACCCGCGCCTGCACCGCTTTGTCAGACACCCCTTCCCAATCTAACAGCGCATCAAGTCGATGGTTAAAGGCATCATCGCTTGTCGATAGGCGTGAAATCGTTGCAGTCGTCTGTTTGCTCATGGGTTCACTCATGGGTCACCTCACATCATTCGGCAAGCTGGGTCTGACGCTTTTTGACCGCACTGTCCAAGCGCTCTAGTAACGGCTTAATACGCTCATGCTTCATGGTCATGGCGGCCTTATTCACCACCAGCCGGGTGCTGATATGGGCAATAAGCTCACGCGGCTCCATACCATTCGCCCGCAGGGTATTGCCAGTATCGACGATATCGACAATTTCATCGGCGAGATTCATTAACGGCGCCAGTTCCATAGCGCCATAAAGTTTGATCACCTCAGCCTGAATTCCCTGCTCGGCGTAGTAGCGTCGCGCCACGTTAACAAATTTCGTTGCCACCCGACGCCGGGCACGGGCTGGCAACTGGCCGGTCACACCCGCGGTCATCAACTTACAGCGGGCAATTTCCAAATCCAACGGCTCATAAAGCCCTTCGGCACCGTGCTCAAGCAGCACATCTTTACCTGCGATACCGACATCGGCTGCCCCTAGCTGAACGTAGGTGGGCACGTCGGTGGCACGGATAATCACCAGTTTTACGTCGGGCAAGTTGGTATCAAATAGCAGCTTACGACTTTTGCTTAAATCCTCTGCAGGTGTAATACCCGCATCGGCCAGTAGTGGCAGCGTCTCTTCCAGAATACGGCCCTTCGAGAGGGCTAAAATCAATTGCTTACTCATCGTGTTGCCCAGTGGTTATTAGCATGCAGGGGCTTAGCAGCAGAGACTCAGTAGAAATGGTCTAGCCAGGAATACGGCGAATGCGCGCACCCAGCAGCTGCAATTTCTCTTCGATACACTCGTAGCCACGGTCAATGTGATAGATGCGGTCTACTAGAGTTTCCCCCTCGGCCATCATGGCCGCAATCACCAGCGAAGCCGACGCGCGCAGATCGGTTGCCATTACCGGTGCACCGGAAAGCTTCTCGACCCCCTCGATCAAGGCGGTGTTGCCCTCCAGCACGATATTGGCGCCCATGCGGTTAAGCTCTTGAACATGCATAAAGCGGTTTTCGAAGATCGTCTCGACCACCCGAGAGTGCCCCACGGCCACTGCGTTCATGGCCACGAACTGCGCCTGCATATCGGTAGGGAACGCTGGATAAGGCGCAGTACGAATATTCACCGCCTTAGGCCGCTTGCCGTGCATATCCAGGGCGATCCAGTCGTCACCACTGGTGACTTCCGCACCCGCCTCTTCCAGCTTGGCAATGACCGCGTCCAGGATATCGGCCCGGGTGCGCTTGACCTTCACCCGTCCGCCAGTCATGGCGGCGGCAACTAGAAAGGTGCCTGTCTCGATACGGTCGGGCATGACATCGTGCTCGCAACCGTGCAGTTTTTCGACGCCTTCGATAGTAATGGTGTCAGTGCCTTGACCGCTGATTTTAGCGCCCATTTTGATCAAGCACTCAGCCAAGTCGACAATTTCAGGCTCGCGGGCAGCGTTTTCCAGAACGGTTTTGCCATCGGCTAGGGTCGCCGCCATCAGCAGGTTTTCGGTACCGGTCACTGTCACGGTATCAAAGTAGATAGTTGCCCCTTTTAGACGACCGTCCACCCGCGCGCGGATATAGCCAGCCTCAACGCGAATCTCCGCCCCCATGGCTTCTAAACCGCGAATATGCAAATCCACCGGGCGCGAGCCAATGGCGCAACCACCGGGTAGCGATACATCGGCTTTACCGAAGTGGGCAAGCAGAGGGCCCAACACCAGTATCGAGGCACGCATTTTCTTAACCAGCTCATACGGTGCGTGACACTGAGTGACTTGGGAGCCATCCAACTGAATACTCAGCTTTTCGCCCATCACCGGCTCAACGCCCATGCGGCCGAGCAGTTCTAAGGTGGTGGTAATATCCTGTAAGTGCGGCAAGTTACCAATCACCACGGGGCCATCGGCCAACAGGCTGGCACACAGAATAGGCAGCGCCGCATTCTTAGCGCCACTCACCCACACTTCACCGTCTACCGATCCATTGCCGGTAATGATTAATTTATCCATGGGGCGACCGTTATTGAACGTTTCCCGGTGCAGTTTGCCACTGCACCGGGGTAAACGTTTTGATGCTAATAGCGTGGAGCGCACCCGAGGCGATCTCATCGCTCAGCGCAGCGTAGACAAGCTGCTGACGTTTGACCGGAGAGAGACCTTCAAAGGCATCGCCAACCGCAATCACCTGAAAATTACAGCCTTCACCCTGGATATGGAACTGACATCCGTCGATACGGGATTCAAGCAGTGCTTTTACCTCGTTGGGTTGCATGGCGCAGAAAACTCCTTTGGGGTCATCGTTATTAATGAACGTAATTGGGTCGACATAATAAAGAAAAGCAGTGCGCTTGGCGATGCCGGAGCGTTAAACGGCCAGAGTAGCCGCAGGCTGATCGATCAAAGCATCCAACTCAGCCAGGGAGGCAAGTCGGCGTAGCGGCGCTGAAAAAAGAATGGCTTGGATATGGATACCGCGCTGCCGACAAATTCGGAGCCATTCAAACAGCACGCTAATGGCAGCGCTGCTAGCCTTCTCAATGCGACTAAAGTCTAAGCTAAGCGAAGTTAGCTCGGTGTGCTTGAGCCATTTAACACCACAGGCGGCCAAATCGGCCGCCAAGGATACCTCCACATCACCTTCCACCAGCAAGGTAGTGTTTTCTACACTAACCGTTACACTGGGGCGTGAAAACAGCACTGTCACGCATCGCCTCCCTGCTCAAGCTCTTCAACGCCCACTTCAGGTGACCATCCGTCAATAACCGCGTCATAATCACGATTGTTATCGCGCATGGCTTGGTCAAACTGATTGCGGAACGTCAGACCTAGATTAATACCGTTAACGATCACGTTAACCACCCGCCACTCGCCGTCGGAGAGTCTCAGGCTATAGCTTACGGGGTACACCTTGCCGTTATTGGCCACCACTTCCATGGCAACGCTGGCCTGGTCGTCATAGCGCTGAGCCTGCTGGGCATTCAGCACCCGCAGCTCATCATAATCAAACGTCACTAGCCCACGAGTATAAGTATCAATCAGCGTTTGGCGAAACACATCGACAAAACGACGGCGCTGCTCCGGGGAAGCGTTGCGGAAGTAGTTCCCCATCACGCTGGCCCCGATATAGCGGAAATCCGCCACTTGTTCGAGGTTGCTATCCACTAACGCCTCAAGCTCGCTAAGATTATTGGCGTAATAATCCTTGCGACCTTCGAGTTCCGACATCAGTGACTCAACGTTATCGCGAATCATTGCTTCTGGTGTCTGAGACTGCGCCTGTGACTGCAGTGGCACCATTAACGCCGCCATCATCATTACCACCAATAACCAACGACCCATCATCAAGTTCACTCCATTCATAACCATCATCTCCCCACCCGGTATTGCACTGGGCCCGTTATTACACTGGATTAGTGCCTGCCGTTTGAAACACTAGTTAGTTGCCATATTGGACACAAACTGCTGGATAAGTTCTTCCAACACCAGTGCCGACTGGGTGTCACGAATCGTATCGCCATCCTCAAGCATTTCAGGGTCGCCGCCCACGCTAAGGCCAATGTACTGCTCACCTAATAAGCCTGCAGTCAGGATCGAGGCAATCGAGTCTTTGGAGAGCTGACCCTCAAGCTCGCTATCCAGGCTAAGAACGACCCGCGCATCGAACCACTGCGTATCCAGCTCAATGGCTTCTACCCGCCCCACTGTCACACCCGCCATGGTGACCCTGGCACGGGGTTTTAAACTACCAATATTGGCGAAGTTGGCCTCTAACTGAAACGACTGCGTGGGCGCTGAGAGCGTCAGTCCACTCACACGTAGGCCGAGGAACACCAGCCCCAGAATGCCCGCCACCATAAACAGGCCCACACCGAACTCCATGGTTTTACTGCGTTTCATGAAACTGCTCCAGCCATTAAAGGCCGCCAAACATAATGGCGGTCAACACAAAATCAAGCCCCAATACTGCAAGCGACGAATACACCACCGTGCGCGTAGTAGCGCGGGAAATGCCTTCAGAAGTGGGCACCAAATCATAACCTTGAAATACCGCGATCCAGGTCACCACCAAAGCAAATACGGCGCTTTTGATCATGCCGTTACCGATATCACTGATAAAGGCTACATTGGCCTGCATGTTGCTCCAGTAAGAGCCC
The DNA here is from genome assembly GCF_021021315.1 of Halomonas sp. IOP_14. Lineage (NCBI taxonomy): Bacteria > Pseudomonadati > Pseudomonadota > Gammaproteobacteria > Oceanospirillales > Halomonadaceae > Halomonas > Halomonas sp. IOP_14. Next base: position 83,607 of record NZ_JAINWD010000004.1, read on the forward strand.
TCGAAGACGCCTAGCCACTCCACGCCCACCAAGTAGCCGCCCCAGATGCCCACGACACTAAACCCAACCGTTAAAATAGGCAGTGACACAAAGCCTGCCCATAGGCGTGGCGCCACCACGCGGCGCAGTGGGTCAACACCGATCATCTCCATGCTGGTGAGCTGCTCTGTCGCTTTCATTAAACCGATCTCGGCGGTGAGCGCAGATCCCGCCCGGCCAGCAAACAGTAGTGCTGCCACCACTGGGGCTAACTCCCTCAATAGCGACAGTGCCACCATTTGTCCCAGCGCCTGCTCAGCCCCGAAATCGACCAAAATGGTATAGCCCTGCAGTGCCAGCACCATGCCGATAAACAGCCCCGACACCAATACAATGGCTAACGAAAGCACGCCCACAAAGTGCATCTGGTGCAACCATAATCGCCAGCCTTCCCGGGAAGGCACGCCGACCACCGACTGGAATAGAAACACGCCCGCTCGACCCAATGCTTCCATTAAGTCGCACCCTCGGCGCCCCAGCCGTGTAACACGTGCGGCGCTATTAGAGAACTTTGACTGCATTAACTCTGCCCTTTATTTACCCTGCATTGGTGCATTTAAGCGCCTTATGTCACCCACTCTAGCGGTTCTATTTAACCGGAGCCCCGCCCAGAATATCGCGATAAAACGCCTCAGCGGGGTAGTGAAATGGTACCGGCCCATCAGGTTCGCCATGAATAAACTGGCTAACCCGGGGATCTTGATTTGTGTCCAGGGTTTGCGGTGTGCCATGGGCTACCACCTGGCCATCGGCGATCAGATAGAGATAGTCCGCAATGCTCAAGGTCTCCTTGATATCATGGGAGACCACCACCGAGGTTAGCTGCAGCGCTTGATTAAGGCGCTTGATTAGCTGCACCAACACGCCCATAGAGATGGGATCCTGACCAACAAACGGCTCATCATACAAAATCAGTTCTGGATCCAGCGCCACCGCACGAGCCAATGCGACCCGGCGCGCCATCCCTCCGGACAGCTCCGCAGGCGTTAAGTGTCGCGCTCCACGCAGGCCGACCGCCTGTAGCTTGAGCAACACCAGGTCACGCACCATAGTATCGGGTAAATCCGTATGCACCCGCAGCGGAAAGGCAACGTTTTCAAACACATCCAAATCAGAAAACAGCGCACCACTCTGAAACAGCATTCCCATCCGCTTGCGTAGCGTGAATAGCGCCTTCCGGGACAGTTTATGAACATCCTGCCCATCAATGAGTATTCGACCACTCTCCGGGGTTAGCTGGCCGCCGATCAGCTTCAGTAGCGTGGTTTTACCGGTACCACTTGGCCCCATGATCGCGGTTACTTTACCCCGCGGTATGGTCATATTCACACCACGGAAAATTTCGTGATCACCACGCGAAAAGTAAAGCTCTTCAATTTCTATAAAGGGTGCATCTGTCATGGATCAGTTGACTCTTAACGAGGCGCGACTAAAGCTGTATAGCATACCCTACTTGCGGCTATCGCAATTAGAAAACAGCGTTTCTAAAACATTATCGAACATTGTACTATAACGCTACAAGGCATTACTGCACGAATGGGCTTTCCTATTGTTCAGGGTTATCAAAGTTGCAAAGGCTTGCTTACCCTCGCCTAAACCTGCTCTCGGCCCTGGTGATGCGGGTATGCCCCCCAGGGAGTCGCCTCAATTACTGCCTATTAGAGGTGTCGAGATGTTATTCTTACCGGTTACTACTTTTATATTTTCATTTGTTAAGAGAAAACGCTATGCGCCAGCCTATCGCCCCCTCCAGCCTACTACGTGAAAGCGCACTGCGTACGCTACAAATCGAGCAGGCAGCGATTGGAGGCCTTCAGGCTAAGCTAGACGAAAGCTTTGATCGCGCCTGTGAGCTAATTCTCGCCTGCCAAGGTCGTGTAGTGGTGACCGGTATGGGCAAGTCGGGGCATATTGCTGGCAAGCTAGCGGCGACACTTGCCAGTACCGGCACGCCGGCTTTTTTCGTTCACCCCGGCGAAGCCAGCCATGGCGATCTAGGCATGATTACCCGCGCAGATGTAGTGTTGGCGCTCTCTAACTCGGGCGAAACTGCCGAAGTCACTGCTCTGCTACCACTGCTTAAACGCCTGGGCACACCGCTGGTCAGCATGACGGGGCGGCCCCACTCCACGCTTGCCAAGCACGCTGATGCGCACCTAAACAGTGGCGTCGAGCGTGAGGCTTGCCCGCTCGATCTAGCCCCCACCAGTTCCACCACCGCTGCCCTCGCCCTGGGTGATGCACTGGCGGTTGCGTTACTGGAAGCACGCGGCTTTACCGCTGAAGATTTTGCCCTCTCCCACCCCGGCGGCAGTTTGGGCAAGCGCTTACTGCTACGCGTTAGAGACCTCATGCACGACGGAGCACGCCTGCCCCAAGTCGCATTGGGCAGCCCGCTGCGCGACGCATTACTCGAAATTACCCGGCAAGGGCTTGGCTTTACCTGCGTAGTGGATAGCGAAGGACGATTAGCGGGGGTCTACACCGATGGCGATCTACGCCGCACGCTGGATCAATTCCATAATCTGCGCGACGTGCGCGTTGATGATGTCATGACCCGGCCGGGCAAGCGCATAGGCCCCGATATCCTGGCGGCCGAAGCGGTACGCATCATGGAAGAAAGCCGTATTACCGCGCTAGCGGTGGTTGATGAACAACAGCGCCCAATTGGGGCTCTACATATGCACGACCTGCTCGCCAGCGGCGTTATTTAACCCAGCGGCGCCAACACGACCTGCTTTACGAACTGATTGATATGGAGGTTCTATGACCCTACCTGCCTCGCTACTCGACCAACTCCGCCGTGTACGCCTGCTAGCACTGGATGTTGACGGCGTCCTTACCGATGGGCGCCTCTACTTTCAGGCCGATGGTATCGAAATCAAAGCATTCCACACCCAGGATGGCCACGGGCTAAAGCTTCTCAAACGCGTGGGCGTACATGTCGCGTTGATTACCGGGCGCGACTCCCCCATGGTTAGCCAACGCGCGGCGGCACTCGGCATTGACCATGTTCACCAAGGCTGTGAAGACAAGCTGACCACACTGCGCGGGCTCTGCCAGCGCCTCGATATTGAACTAGAGCAGGTGGCTTATTGTGGCGACGACCTACCCGACCTAGCGGCTATCAAACGTTGCGGCGTCGGCATTACCGTGCCAAACGCGCCGGACTATATGCATACCCACGCCGACTGGACTACCGAACGCCTGGGTGGCCACGGTGCCGTGCGTGAGATCTGCGATACGCTGCTTGAATCTCAAGGACACTGGGGCGCGGTGCTCGACACCTATCTGCACGGCCGCACGTAAATGTTTAAACGCTTTAAAGTACGCCTCTGGTTAGCCGGGCTAGTCATCGCGCTGGGGATTCTGCTGGTATGGCTTGACCCCCGCGGGCCTCAAGACACCAGCATCGATCCCGAAGCACAGGCTCAGGAACCTGGCCACGTGCTGGAAAATGCCGAGATTACCCTATTCGGGGATAACGGCAGTGTCATGCAGTCGCTAAAAACACCGCGCCTTATCCATACCCCGCAGCGCAGCGAAACCTGGACGGAAGAGCCCGAGGCAGTACTGTATGACAGCGAAAACCGTCAGTGGCTGGCCAGCGCCGCTGTAGGCACGCTCAACACCGCTACCCAAGCCCTGCTGCTGTCAGGTTCGGCTCGACTGTTTGCACCAGATGAAGGCTGGCAGCTAGATACCGAGCTACTGCACTATGATGGCCTCGAGCAGCATGCCTGGAGTGACACACCGGTATTGATGCAGCAACCGCCGCAGCAAATGAGCGCTTCACGTATGGACGTTTGGCTTAACACCAGCCAGGTTCGCTTAACGGATAATGTGCGCGGCACGCACCCCCCGGCCACACAACGCTAATAGGAACCGCCATGAAAGCCATGATTTCCCCAGCCCTGCTCTACACTGCACTGTTCGGTTTAGCGATACCTTTATCAGTGTTAGCCCAAACCAACTCATCTTCCCAGGCCCCAGTGGAAGTGGAAGCCGACCGTTTAGATCTTGATCAGCGGGCAGGCACAGCTGTTTATACTGGGGATGTGGACATTCGCCAAGGCGAAATGCAGCTGCGCGGCGAGCGGGTAGAGATCGAACGCAACGACGCGGGCGAACTCTCGACAGCCACCGCTACCGGTGAACGCGCCTACTTGCGCCATCAAGGCGAAGGGCAAGAAGGCCCCACGGAAGGCTGGGCGCGGCGAATTATTTATCACGTCGCCGAGCGTCGCGTAGAGCTGATCGACCAAGCCGAACTGACCCAGCAAGAGGACACCTTTAGTGGCGGTCGCCTTGAGTATTTTATTGACCGAGAAGTGATTCAAGCGCGCTCTGACGTTGATGGCAGCGAGCCCCAGCGCATACGCATGACCCTTCAGCCTGAACAATAGGGAGCCTAGCTGTGGCCACTGCTGACACTGCGCCGATCAAAACCCTTTATGCCCACCACCTGGCTAAAAGCTACAAACGCCGCCGAGTGGTCAAAGACATCAATCTGGAGATATCCCAAGGCAGTGTCGTTGGCCTTTTGGGCCCCAACGGCGCGGGCAAAACCACCTCATTTTATATGATTGTTGGGCTGGTCAAATCCGACGCTGGCAAGGTGGGTATCGACGATGTGGATTTAACGCGCGCCCCCATGCACGAGCGCGCAGCCGCGGGGATTGGCTATCTACCTCAAGAGGCGTCTATTTTCCGCAAACTCTCGGTTGCCGAGAATATTATGGCGATACTCGAGACCCGCAAAGAGCTTAACCGCAGCGACCGCGAACAGCGCCTGGAAGCGCTACTCGAAGACTTCCATATCACCCATATTCGCGACAACCTGGGCATGAGCCTTTCGGGCGGCGAGCGCAGGCGTGTAGAAATAGCCCGCTCGCTAGCCACAGAGCCCGCTTTTATTCTGCTCGATGAGCCTTTTGCGGGCGTTGACCCCATCTCGGTAGGTGAGATTAAAACCATCATTCGTGCACTGAAACAGCGCCATATCGGCGTGCTGATCACCGATCACAACGTGCGTGAAACACTAGACATTTGCGATATCGCCTATATCGTCGGCGATGGGCAAATCATCGCCAGTGGCTCGCCCGCCTCGATTCTCACCAACCAAAAAGTAAGGGATGTGTATTTGGGCGCCGATTTTCGCCTGTAATGTTTTTGCCTTAATCGCCCCTAAATAGCGCTTTAAAACAACTTTACGACCAATGGCATGCTTATTGCACTTGCGCCAAGCACTCACTCGCACTAGGGTGGAGCATTCTGATTAACGAGTGGTTCTCAGATGGTCATGAAAGCTTCTCTCCAACTGCGTATCGGCACACAGCTGACCATGACGCCCCAGTTGCAGCAGGCCATTGCGCTGCTGCAACTCTCTACGCTGGATCTTCGTCAAGAAATTCAGCAGGCCCTCGATGCCAATCCCATGCTGGAGCAGGAAGATGAATTTAGTGAACAGGCTGTCAGCGAGCCTAAGGAAGAAGAGTGGTCAGAGAGCATCCCTACTGAGCTCTCGGTAGATAGCGACTGGTCAGATACCTATCAAGATATGGGAAGCCAGGGGGGCAGCAGCAGCGAAGGCCCCGACTTTGAGCGCCAGGCAGCCGGGCAGAGCCTTCATGGCCACCTGCTGTGGCAACTCGCCATGACCGATTTTAGCGCTCGCGAGCAGCTTGTCGCGGAAAGTTTAATCGACGCGCTAGACGCCAACGGCTACCTGACCCAGCCGCTCAACGACATCCGTGAAGGGCTTCGTGCCCAGGGCATTGACGGGCTAAGCCAGCGCGAAGTGGAAACCATTCTACTCAAGCTCCAGCAGTTTGAGCCGACCGGCATATTTGCCCGTGACTTGCGTGAATGCTTGATGCTGCAGCTCGCCGCTCTCCCCGATGATACGCCACTGCTGGTTCCCGCCCGCCGCTTGGTGCGGCAGTTTCTCGAAGCGCTTGGCAAAGACGATATGCGTCTGCTGAAACGCCGTCTAGGGCTCGACGACGAACAGCTGGCCGATGTCATCCTGCTTATTCGCAGCCTAGACCCACGCCCAGGCAGCGCCTACGGCGACACCGATGACAGCTATGTCACCCCCGATCTAGTCGTCCGCCACGATAATGAAGGCTGGCATTTAGAGCTCAACCCCGAGGCCCTGCCACGGCTGCGCATTCAGCCCGACTACGCCAGCTTGATTAAGCGTGCGGATAAAAGCGATGACAACCAGTTTCTCAAAGAGCACTTGCAGGAAGCGCGCTGGTTGATCAAGAGCCTCTCTAGCCGAAACGATACGCTGCTGCGTGTTGGTCGCGAGATCATTACCCGCCAGATTGGCTTTTTAGAGCACGGCGAAGAAGCCATGAAACCACTGATACTGGCCGACATTGCCGAAGCCGTGGAGATGCACGAGTCGACTATTTCACGGGTAACGACGCAAAAATATATCCATACACCCCGTGGTGTGTTTGAACTCAAATACTTTTTCTCAAGCCAGGTGAGCGGTCAAGATGGTGACAGCCACTCCAGCACCGCCATCCGTGCACGACTCAAGAAACTGATTCAAGAGGAGCCGCCCGGCAAGCCGCTTTCAGACAGCCGCTTAGTGACGCTATTAGGCGAAGGAGGGATTCAAGTGGCGCGTCGTACGGTGGCGAAATACCGTGAAGCCATGGGCATTCCCTCTTCCAGTGAACGGCGTCGTTTGCGCTAACTTCGTTAACGTTTCAGGGAAACTCTCGACAAGGGCTTTGCAACGCGGCAAAAAGGGTTACAATCGAAGTACAGTCCGATGGATAAGGAGCACGTCAATGCAAGTAAATATCACTGGTCATCACGTAGAACTGACTGACGCCTTGCGTGACTATGTCAACGAGAAGCTTGAGCGTGTAGAGCGCCATTACGACAATATAACTACGGTGCAAGTCACCTTATCAGTGGAGAAAGAGCGCCAGCAGGCCGCCTGTACGCTGCACGCCGCAGGTGCTGACTTACATGCGGAAGCCCTAGACAGTGATATGTACGCCGCTATCGACGCACTAGCGGACAAAATCGACCGTCAACTCGTTAAACACAAGGAAAAAGCACAAGCTCGCGCCCAAGGCGCCGGTGTGCGTTAATTCAATGACGTTGGAAACCATACTCCCCCCGGAACGCGTTCTGTTCGACGTCCCCGGGGGCAGCAAAAAAAGGGTGCTGGAGTTTTACAGCACCTTTATCGCCCAAAATATCCCCAGCCTGGACAGCCAAGAAGTGTTTAGCCGTTTAATCGGCCGCGAGCGCTTAGGTAGTACGGGTATTGGTAACGGCGTGGCTATTCCTCATGCGCGTAGCCCCCACTGCAACGCCCCTATCGCTGGATTTTTGAAACTGGCTGAAGCGATCGATTTTGACGCTATCGACGGCGACCCGGTAGATCTGGTGTTTGTCCTGTTGGTACCCGAAGAGGCAGATGACACGCATCTCTCACTACTGGGTCAGGTAGCGACCATCATGAATGATGCGGACACGCGCCAGCAACTGCGTAAAGCAGCCAGCCAGCGCGAACTGCTTGAGCTGATTACCGCCAAAATTCGCGAGCAATCAGCGGCCTAAGGGTCTGAAACCCTGTTCAGGGCAGATCACAGCAGGTTATCCGCTCACCACCCTCAACGCAGCTTGATCAAAGCAAAGAGAGACTCTATGCAACTGGTGATCATTAGCGGCCGCTCCGGGTCAGGTAAATCTATCGCCTTGCAAGCGCTGGAAGATCTTGGCTACTACGCGATTGATAACCTCCCAGCTATGTTGCTGGGGTCGTTGGTGGATGAACTGCGTGACCAGGGCGACCGAGCACATTTAGCGGTGAGTATTGATGCCCGCAATTTGCCGGGAGCTCTGGAGCGCCTGCCCTCTTTATTAGACGAGTTGCGCCAGCGTAAAATCGACTTTCAAGTTATTTACCTGACCACCGATGCGCGCATACTGCTTGAGCGTTACTCAGCAACGCGTCGCCGTCATCCGCTGACCCGCGATAGCGAAATGACGCTGGAAGAGGCGATCAATAAAGAAGAGACGACGCTAGAGGATATTCGCGATCTGGCCGATCTATTGATCGATACATCACGATTATCGGTGCACGATTTACGCCGTCGCATTACCGACCAAGTAGCCCATCAGCGGCGCGACAAGCTGACGCTAACGCTGGAATCGTTTGGGTATAAACGCGGCGTACCGTTAGACGCCGACCTGGTCTTCGATGTGCGCTGCCTGCCAAATCCGTACTGGGATCCAACGCTGCGCCAGTTCACTGGCCGCGACGCGGAAATCGTGGCTTTTTTGAACAGCTATCCGATTGTTGATGCCATGAGCGACGACATCTTGGCCTGGCTAGAGCGTTGGCTACCCGCTTACCAGAATAGCCAACGTAGCTACATGACTATCGCGATTGGCTGTACTGGTGGCCAGCACCGCTCGGTCTATATGGCCGAGAAGTTAGCGGAAAAATTGACTCCTAGCATGGGCGAAGTTCAACTTCGCCACCGCGAACTGGGTCTGCACTACACCATAAGCGAACAGTTGGCCGCTCCCCTCGTCAGCGCTTCCACACCTAACGAGCGGCCAGAGACCTCTTAAGCGCGTCTATCCATTAATGACACCACTCGGCGAAAAGGAACCAGGGTGCCAGAACGCATACTTACACTTACCAATCAACGCGGGCTACACGCTCGCGCGGCGACAAAACTGGTCAAATGCGGCCAACAGTTCACGGCAAAAATACGCGTTTACAAACAGCAACAGGCCGCCGACGCCGCCAATATCATGTCACTGCTGATGCTTGCCGCACCTTGTGGCACCGAGCTTAGAATCACCGCCGAAGGCGATGACGCCGAACAGGCGCTTGAAGCGATTCAAGCGCTGTTCGACGCCCGCTTTGAGGAGGATCAGTAAGCCGCCGCTTGGCTTGTTAGTCCCCCGCCACGGTCATGGCATCAATCAACCAGCTACCCGTGTGAACACTGCCACGGGTATCAGTGTCATCGCCAATACCTACTAAGCCAGCAAACATCCGCTCCAGGTTTCCGGCAATGGTGAACTCTTCGACCGGGTACTGCACCTTTCCATTTTCGACCCAAAAACCTGCTGCACCGCGGGAATAGTCACCGGTCACACCGTTGACACCTTGGCCCATCAACTCAGTCACCCAAATACCCCGCCCCATCTCTTGCAACAAGCTTTCGCGTGATTGCAGTGGCGTTGCTAAACGCACGTTACGTGCCCCACCGGCATTGCCCGTGGTTTGCATATCGAGACGACGAGCGCTGTAAGAAGAGAGCATATAGCTGGCAATGCGTCCCTGATCGATAAAGCGATTATTGCGCGTTTGCACGCCCTCGCCATCAAACGGTGAGCTTGCCGTGGCGCCAATCTCCATTGGCCGCTCTTCGAGACTAAACCAGTCGGGAAACAATGGTGTACCGAGCCGGTCGCACAAAAACGAGGCCTGCCGGTAAAGCGCACCACCGGCTAACCCACCGAGCAGGTGGCCAATCAAGCCACTGGCCAACGATGGGTCAAACAGCACCGGAAAGGTGCCCGTTGGCGGCCGTTTAGCACCTAGCCTGCGCAGCGTACGCATCGCGGCTTCGCGCCCCACCTCAGCGGGGTCACGTAGCGCCTTGGGGTCACGGGCAGAGGTGTAGTCATAATCACGCTGCATACCGCTCGCGTCTTGGGCAATCAGCATGCAAGAAAGAGAGTGACTACTGCCCTTTTGGGTACCTAAAAAGCCGTGGCTATTGGCGTAAACGCGCACCCCTTCGCCACTGGAGAGAGACGCGCCATCTGACTGTGAGATGCCGTCAACGTCTCGCCCCGCCTGCTCGCAGGCAAGCGCTAACTCAATCGCCTCATCCGTTGTGAGCGCCCAGGTGTAGTGCACTTTTAGATCGGGCAACTCAGTAGCCATAAGGGAGGCATCGGCCAGCCCTGCGGCCGGGTCTTCGCCGGTATAGCGGGCAATCGCCAGCGCTTTCTCTACGGCTGCCTGGATCGAGGCACTGCTGGCATCAGTGGATGAAGCGCTGCCTTTACGTTGACCCACGTATAGCGTGACGGCAATGCCTTGGTCACGGGATAACTCAACCGTTTCAACTTCGCCCAGGCGTACGCTAACGCCTATACCCTGATCGACGCTTGCGCCTACTTCGGCAGCATCCGCGCCCAAGCGCTTCGCCAGCGCTAACGCCTCTTCGGCGCGCGCGGTCAATAGCGACTGCTGCGCGGATGCATCAAATGCCTGTGCCATATGGCCTCCTATTTCAACCGAATGCCTCTCAACCAAAGTCTTGCAAGAGAGTGTCATCGGCGAATCAATGTTGTACTCGCAGCTGGTATAATGCCGCCACGAATCTTGTCTGTGAGTCACACTATGCGTAAGCAACGTCCCGATCCCGTTGAAGTAGAAGAACAGGAAGAACGCCCTAGCAAGTCGCAACTCAAACGCGAAATGCATGCCTTACAGGCACTTGGGGAAACCTTAATCGCCATGCGACCGGCGGAACGCGCCCGTTTCCCCCTCTCTGACGATATGCTACGCGCTATCGAGGAAACCTCGCGTATTCGCTCCCATGAAGGTCGCCGCCGCCATATGCAGTATGTCGGTAAGCTGATCCGTAAAGAGGATCTTACCGCCATTCAAGCCGTGTTCGACTCCATCGACCAGGAGCAAGAGCAGCGCGACCACGCGTTCCACCGACTGGAAAAATGGCGGGAACGCTTAATTGACGAGGGCGATGCGGCAGTTGACCTGTTTATGGCGGAGCACCCCGACGCCGATCGCCAGACACTGCGTCAATTGATTCGCAACGCCCAGCGGGAACGCGAACAGGGCAAACCGCCGACCAGCTCGCGCAAGCTCTTCAAACACCTGCGCGAAACCCTTGCACTTTAAAAACAGCCTCTTTAAGACGGTTTTTCAAGACCGCCTATCAAGACTGCGTGCCGCCGACGGTCAGCTCATCCAATTTCAGGGTGGGCTGGCCCACACCCACCGGCACGCCCTGCCCTTCTTTACCACACACGCCAATGCCGGTATCCAGCGCCATATCATGGCCAATCATGGAAACACGCTGCATCGCTTCCGGCCCGTTACCAATCAAGGTGGCGCCTTTCACCGGCACCGTCACCTTACCGTCTTCAATCAAGTAGGCTTCGCTGGCAGAGAACACAAATTTGCCAGAGGTGATATCCACCTGCCCGCCCCCAAAGCTCACCGCGTAAATACCGCGCTTAACGCTTTTGATAATATCGCTGGGCTCATCTTGGCCCGCAAGCATGACCGTATTCGTCATGCGCGGCATCGGCAGGTGGGCAAAGGATTCGCGTCGCGCATTGCCAGTGGGGGCCATACCCATTAAGCGGGCATTGAGTTTGTCCTGCATATAGCCAGTCAAAATGCCGTCTTCGATAAGCGGCGTGTATTGGCCCGGCGTGCCCTCGTCATCCACGCTCATCGAGCCACGGCAATCCGATAGTGTCGCATCATCGACAATCGTCACACCTTTTGCGGCCACGCGCTCGCCCATTTTGCCAGCAAAAGCGGAACTGCCCTTACGGTTGAAATCCCCTTCCAAACCATGGCCGACGGCTTCATGAAGCAAAATTCCCGGCCACCCCGACGCCAGCACCACAGGCATTTGCCCCGCGGGCGCATCGACGGCTTCCAGGTTGACCAGTGCCTGACGCACCGCCTCTTTGGCGTACTGCTCGGCAACTTGGTCATCGCGCAGCTTGGCCATGGAGTAACGGCCACCGCCGCCCGCACTGCCGCGTTCACGACGACCATTTTTAACCGCGATAACGCTGACATTAAAGCGCACCAGCGGGCGAATATCCGCCGCCAAGGTGCCATCGCTTGCCCTCACCAGCACTACTTCGTAGGTACCTGAAAGAGAAGCACTCACTTGACTGATGCTCGGGTCTGCAGCACGCGCGATTTTGTCAGCCTGTTTTAGCATGGCGACTTTGTCTTCCGCGCTTAGCCCGGCCAGGGGGTCGATTCCCGCATAGCGCGACATGGCGGATACCGGGCGCACCAACTGTCCAGGCAGACGTTGACCGCTGCGGACGATGCCTGCCGCCGTGCGGCCGGTGTCCATTAGCGCATCGGCCGTTATTTGGTTGGAGTAGGCAAAGCCAGTCTTTTCACCTGCCAGTGAGCGTACGCCGACGCCACCGTCAATATTGTAGCTGGCCTCTTTTACCTCTCCATCCTCCAGTACCCAGCCCTCTTGCCAGGTACGCTGGAAATAGAGATCGGCATAGTCAATGCCCGCGCCCATGGCGTAGCCCAACCCCGTTTCCAGAGCCTCTAAATCGAGCCCTCCGGGGGTCAACAGAATGGCGGCGGCCGTATCTACATCACTTTTATATGCGGTCATTGGGGGCCTTCTAAAGTAACCTGCGGCGAAGTCCAAGGGCCTCGCACGCGATAATGGAGTGTCGTGGCGCGATCTAAGGCGTCGCCAAACAGCTGGTCAGCAAGGAACAGCGCGCCACCCACGATGGGTGCGCCAACGGCAATCGCCGCGATCGGTAAACTTTGCGTCACTGGTAGTGTGACGCCAAGCCGCTGGTCAAGTTCACGCGTCACCAGGTTGACACTGCCGGTAAGCGTTAGGGTGGTGGCCGGAGTATCAATTTGCAATGGCCCGCGCAGCGTCAGCAACTCACCAGTAACATCAGCCGTCCCCTTAACACGGTCAAATGCCGTGCCGCGGCCGGTAACGTCGGAAAAATCCAAGCGTAGACGACGTAAAATATTATCGAAATTGAGCAAGCCAATTAAGCGCGCAGGTGCCGATTCCAGAGTGACAAAGCGGCCATCACGAATGTCGGTACTGATATAGCCATCTGAGCGGCTTAACTCCAACTGCCAGGGCGCCCCCGGCCAATCAAGCGAAGCAGCCACATCGGTACTTCGGCTACGCATGGCCACCGGTTGGTCAAGACGCTCAAGGGCGGTGCCGATGTCGCCACCCTGAATCGTAATGTCCGCACGGGTATGACTGGAAACAGCGTCCCCCTCCCAGTAAAGCTCACCTCGCGCAGAGAGCTGACCCAGGGTTAAGCCAACGGGGGTAAGCGAAAAACGCTCGCCGTCAGTTTTCCAGTAAGCAGTCAAAGGGCCGAAGCGGCGCGGCCCCATAGCAATTTCGGCTAAGCGTAATCGTCCATTGGGCACATCGGCTAGCCAATCAGGAATGGCCACAGGCACCTTGCGCTGGGTATCGACCGTTTCCATCCAGGAGTCTGGCATCGGAGCATCGCTGTCGTGTTCAACATTGGCTAACGCCAGCAAGCGATCAAGCGCCAGCGCTTCAATGGCCACATCTAACGGTTGCGGTGATTGGGCATCGTACAGTAAATGCCCAGTGACCAGATTACCGCTTAGCCCCAAATCGATCCGGCTATCGTTCACGCCTCCCGACGCGTTAAGGCTGCCTAAACACTCCCTTTGGTAAACCACACAGGGTGTGGCTAACGAGACCGCCAACGGTATTTGAGTACCTCCACCCGACGCACTGAGCAACCCGCTGGGCATTAGCGGTGAAATCGCCTGCTGCCACGCTAGCGGGTCAATGCGAGGTAGGGCAGCATCGATACTAACCCCTGGCTGGGAGGGCCAGTCGGGCAGGCGCACCGCCTGGCTGCCTAAATTTAGCGTCCCGGCAAGCGAGCCATTAAGCTGTTGCAGTCGTGCAGAAGCGATATCGGCTAGGCGGCTTTCGATACGTTTTGTGTCCATATCGGCGGTTAATGTCCAGGGCCAGGCCTGCTGTGACGATTTTGCAAAGGGCTCGGGAAGATGACTGGTGACGCCGACTAAACGACTCTCCAAGCGCAGGATGGGCGTTGGCGTTAGGGCGACACTGCCCTGCCACTCTAGCGGTCCTTCTAGCGGCATACGCCCTTGACTATTCAACCCTGCAAGCCCAAAAAGCGCCCCAGTGGTGACACTCCCCTGCAGCTGTATGTCGTTGCGTTGAGTATCAATATCAGCGTTGATAGGGCCTCCCAGCAACTGCCCACTAACCTCACCGACGAGACCTGAACTCTTCCCGTTTTGAAGCCAGGCGAGATCCCCCTCAACCGATTGAAGACGTAGATCGAGCGGTTTATACACCACTTCCGGAAAGCGTGGCCGAGCATTGATTTCCAGTTGCAGCGCTTCAGGGTTTGCCAACGGCAACGACAACGCAATATCGCCGTTAACGCCACCCGTTACGCGCAAATCACTTAGTGGGGAAAGATCAATCTCGGGCATTGCCTGTAAAAATGATATCAGCGCTGGCCCATCCGATTTTAACTGCCCCGAAAGGTTGAGCGTCTCATCCTCCATCACCACCTCACCCTCTGAAGCAGTGATGCCATGGCTCTGGGCGTTATCAATTTCAGCTTCTAACACTCTGTTTTGCCACTTTAAGCGCCCCTCGACGTCGTCAAGACGTGGCCAGCCTGGCGCGATCGGCAAATGTCCTTGGGTCACCGCCAGAGCGAGCGTTGCAGTAAAGTCGTTGGCGGTCGCCCCTTCGCCTAACGGTTGGCTAAGCTGCAGAGAGCCCTCGCTCACGTAGCCACCAATATCATTAAGCAGCCATTCGCGAAGCTCGTCATCCATGACGCTGAGCGGCAACCACTGGGCCAGCGGACGCTCAACAGCATCCACGTCACTGAAATTGAGGTCTAAACCAAAATGCCCGCGCTGATTACCCGTCACCAAACCAAAGCCGCCCGCTATCTGGGCGCCGTCCCAGTCGACGCTTAGACGCTTGCCACTTACCATGGTATTGGGGCCGTCGTATACCCACTCCACTTCCCCTTCAGCACGTCGCAGTTGCATGGGAGCGGCAAAAAACTCAGGAAAGTAGAGAGTGCTTTCACCGTTGCTGCTAAACAGCACGCGGCCGCGTAAATCCCGCGCCTGTACCCAGGCATCCAGCGGGCCTCCGCCCGGTGCCTGCTGCCACGGTGAGACCTCCACGCCGGTTAACGCCGCATCCACTCCCCAGTGACCATCCTGCTGCCCCACGTGCAACCCCTCGACTTGCCCACGGGGAGCGAGGGTTTGCAATACCCGGGTGACGGATTCAGGGAGCAATACGTAGTCACGCCAAGCGGTCAGCGAGGCAAGCTCAAAGGCGCTGGTGCGCACTTCCCACTGTCCTGGTTGGTGGGTGGCATGCCAGTGGCGTGGCAACGCTGGCCCAACGTTACCTCCAGGGGGCTGGGCCCACTCAACGCTCTCCGCGTCGCCGCTTAGCCACGCCTCACCACCTTCGCCGTCGCGCTGCCACAGGCCATTGGCCTTAATATCTCTTAACACCGCGTACTGAACCTGGTGGCGAAGCGTCAACTGTGGAACGTCGACGGCAACACGAGCTTCCTCAAGGCGTCCAGCGCTCCAACGCCCCCATAGCCGCGCACTGCCACCGGCTTGCTCTAAATAGGCGGCATGATCAGGTCGAAACATATCCGCCAGAACCACTAACTGATCAAGCTGAATATCCAACTGCAGTGCTGCCGAAAAATCGCTAAAACCTCGTCGGCCGGGCTGCATTTCGACCTTCATTTCCGCCGCAGGAAGGTCTATATCGCGAGCCTGCTCTAACGATGGGGCAATATTGATGGCGCCCTCTAACCTTGTGCGCCGCTCATCACCGGTCAGCAGCAGTGTCTGAGCATGCAGCATCACGGTGTCGTCTTTGCCGTGCAGTACAACCCGCGTGTCATCCACCCACAGGCGTTGGCGTAGAATCAAGCCCGCCCAGCTATCAATTGTGGCCAGATCCACATCGGGTTCTGCCGCCATCAATAGCGGTAACTCCGCAGGCTCAGGCCACTGTAAAGACCTCCCCGAACCTTGATAGAGGTGAAACTGTGTACCACTGATACGCGCATCACTAAAAATCGGTGCCAGATTGGCAAACGACGCCCAGGTATCTAAGCGCAGCCCCGCATGCTCAAGGGAAAAGAGTGCTTGGCCATCGGGGGTTTCCGCGTTCACCCCGTCAAGCCGTAGCAGTAGATCGCTACGCGCTAGCGATAGCGATAAGCGCTCGATGGTCACCGGCACGCCAATGCGCGCCTCGAGTAACGCTTCAATGTGGGGGGTAAGGGCATCGGATTGGCTGATCGCTAGACGCAGCAGCAACAGCAGCACAGCCGCGCTGCCCAAAAGCCAGGCCGCTATCAGCAAACTCCAACGCACCAGCGAACGAGTCAGCATGGTTACATCAGCACAATATCGTACTGCTCTTGGGAGTAGTGTTGCTCAACCTGAAAACGGATCGTTTTATTGATAAACGTCTCCAGGTCAGCCACTGCCGCTGACTCTTCATCTAGTAAGCGGTCAACAACGGGCTGCGATGCAAGCACCATATAAGTTTCAGCACTGTAGGCACGCTCTTCGCGCAGAATCTCACGGAAAATTTCGTAGCAGACGGTTTCTGGCGTTTTAAGTGTGCCGCGCCCACTGCAGGTTGGGCACGCTTCACACATCGTTTGCTCTAGGCTCTCCCGGGTGCGCTTGCGGGTAAGCTGAACCAAGCCAAGCTCGGTAACACCGGTACACTTGGTTTTAGCGTGGTCGCGCTCTAAGGCTTTTTCCAATACTCGCAACACTTGCCGCTGATGCTCAACATCGTTCATATCGATAAAGTCGATAATGATGATACCGCCCAGGTTGCGCAACCGAAGTTGGCGGGCAATCGCCGTGGCCGCCTCAAGGTTGGTTTTGAAAATGGTCTCTTCAAGGTTGCGGTGACCCACATAGCCGCCGGTATTAACATCAATGGTGGTCATTGCCTCGGTGGGGTCAATCACCAGATAACCACCGGATTTCAGCTGCACCTTGCGACCCAAGGCTTTCTGGATCTCATCCTCGACACTGTAGAGATCAAAGATGGGGCGCTCACCTGGGTAGTACTCAATCCGCTCAACGGCATCGGGCATAAACTCTTCGGCAAACTCGACCAGTTTGCCGAAGTTTTCCCGCGAGTCGATACGCACTTTTTCAATATCGTCGCGCATTACGTCGCGCAGAGTGCGCATAAAGAGCGGCAAATCATCATAAATGACGCTTTGTGGCGTCGCGGTGACTTTACGCTCACTCACCTTACGCCACAGCCGCAACAGAAAGTGCATATCGCCTTTTAGCTCTTCGTCACCTACGCCTTCCGCGGCAGTTCGGACAATAAAGCCACCCGTCACTTCCAGCGTCTGCTCCGCCACGCTGTTATCCAGCAGGGCTTTTAAACGCTCGCGTTCACGCTCATCCTCGATGCGTTGCGAAACGCCGTGATGCGGCGAGTCGGGCATATACACCAAATAGCGGGAAGGGATCGAGAGGTGCGTGGTTAAGCGCGCACCTTTACTTCCAATAGGGTCTTTGGTCGCCTGCACCACCAACGCCTGGCCTTCATGAAGTAACTGGCCGATGGTCTGCTGCTCATCGAGCGGTGTGCCGGGTGGCATCACTTCGTGGGCATGAATAAATGCCGCCCGCTCTAAGCCAATATCAACAAAGGCAGCCTGCATACCAGGCAACACACGCACTACTTTGCCTTTGTAGATATTGCCCACGATGCCACGCCGACGGGAACGCTCGATCAGTGCCTCTTGCAAAACGCCATTTTCAACCAGCGCGACGCGGGTTTCCATTGGCGTTAAATTGATGAGAACTTCACCGCTCATGCAAAATTCCTTGTTGGTTGACGTATTCCTTGCCAGCGATACAGGCGGCGTTGCCCTCTATATCTAGAGAATTAAACGCGCTGCCAGATAGGAACTCCCTGTTGGCATAGCAAGTGCGTCGTCTCATACAGCGGTAGCCCTACCACTGCTGAGTGACTGCCTTGAATCTGTTTTACAAATATGGCGGCTAATCCCTGTATTGCGTAGCCACCAGCCTTATCAGCAGGTTCACCCGTGTGCCAATAGGCAACGATTTCATCAGCGCTTATCTCACGCATTGTTACCTGAGTAGTCACGCAGGAGGAGAGCATACCTTCTGGCCCACTTACCGCCACAGCGGTAAGCACCTCGTGGCACCGCCCCGAAAGCAGCCGCAGCATCTCGGCGCCCTCCTCAGCATTCGCTGGTTTACCTAGGATACGCCCATCGACCACCACAGCGGTATCTGAACCTAGGATAGGCAAGTGGGTAAAAGGGGCTGCTGCCTCGGCTTTGGCAACTGCTAAGCGCTGCACATACGCTTGAGCCGACTCACCCACCTGCGGAGTCTCATCAATATCACAAGGGTGAACCGCGACCGGCACACCAATGGATGCCAGCAAAGCTCGACGGCGTGGAGAGGCAGACGCTAAACACAAAACAGGCGCAGTCATGAAGCGGCCAACCGACGTTCTAATGCTTGAAACATCGTCGCTAGCCATGGCCATAGCAACGCACTGATCAGCGCGGGAATCAAAAAGGCTAAATGAATCGAAAAATCACCCACGATAGTGCGTAGCCATTGAGCGACTAGCTGCATCAAGCCCAACAGCACCAGCACCAGCGCGGATTGCTGTACCAGTGAATAAGCACGGAAGCGGGGATAGACCAGCGCACACAAGAAGGCCAGCAGTGCATAAATAAGCGCATGCTGGCCCAGCACGGTGCCTTCAATTAAATCCATCAAAATCCCCAGCACAAAGCCATGAAAAACGCCGACTCTGTCGGGTGTGCGCATACACCAGTAGATCAGCATCAGCCCTAACCACTCGGGGCGATATACCTGCCAGCCATCGGCCAGCGGCATCACCTGCAAGCAAAGAGCCAAGACCAAACTAAACCAAATAATCACTAGCGGAACAATCGGTGCTCGTGGCATCAGGGCACCTCTTGAGATGATGCATTTGAGTCGTGCAACGCATTGTTGGGGCTTGTTGAAAGCTGGAGCGAAGAGCGCAAGGCTTCTGCGGAGATATCCAGCGTCTCATCCCAGGCATGCTCTTCTACCTCCTCTCGCGGGGGCGGAAAAAGTAGCAAGAAATGACGCGAGCGCTGCAGTTGAGCCATCGGTTCGGCCGTCACGCGAGCAAAAGGCTGCCCCGGATCGTGAAACACCTCGGTGACTCGCGCCACGGGGTACCCCGGAGGAAAGCGTCCAGCCAAGCCCGATGTGGTCAGTAAATCACCTTCACGGATATCCGCCGTATCAGGTACGTGCATCACATTAACGCTGCTGTAACGCCCCGCTCCTTGGACGATAAAACGTAAGCCATTGCGGTTTAACTGAACCGGCAACGCATGACTGGCATCAGCTAACAGCAGTACCCGACTTGAGTAGGCAGAGACCGCGGTAATTTGCCCCACCAAGCCCGAGGCATCAATCACCGGCTGCCCCACGTAGGTGCCATTGCGATGGCCGCGATTAATCACCATCTGATGACTAAAGGGGTCGTTATCAAGCGACAACAGTTCGGCGGTGATATAAGGAATATCACGCCGCTTCGCGGCTTTTAGCAATTCGCGCAGCTCGCTGTTTTCCGCGGTCAAATTCGCCATTCGCTGACCACGATGGGAAAGGGTGAGAATCTGCTCACGCAGGCGACGGTTTTCATCCACCAACGCCTGCTGGTCAGAGAGCGCAAGCGACCCCCAATTCAACAGGTCGCTAGGCACACTGACGACCCATTGAATAGGAGCAACGACCATCGACATTTGCGCGCGCACTTTCTCCATACGCGTGAAATGCTGGTCGACAAACATCAATGCACTGGCGGCCAAGACGCAAAAAAACAGCCGGTAGCCCGGCAGTGGCCCGTGCGAAAACAGCGGTTTAATAGGCAATCCCCCCGCAATTAACCGCTGCGATTAGTCGCTCGACAGCAACTCAAAGGTGTGCTGATCAATCATTTCCAGCGCCTTACCACCGCCGCGAGCAACGCAGGTCAACGGGTCTTCGGCAACAATTACCGGCAACCCTGTCTCTTCAGCGATCAGCTTGTCCAGGTCGCGCAACAGCGCCCCACCGCCCGTTAGCACCAAGCCTCGCTCAGCGATGTCGGATGCCAACTCAGGCGGTGACTGCTCAAGGGCGCTCTTAATTGCGGCCACGATAGAACCCAGGGTTTCTTGCAATGCTTCCAGGGTTTCGTGGGAATTGAGCGTGAAGCTGCGTGGAATGCCTTCGGCCAGATTACGACCGCGCACGTCAATTTCGCGCAGTTCGCCACCGGGGTAGGCGCAACCAATCTCTTCCTTGATGCGCTCGGCTGTCGCTTCGCCTATCAGGCTGCCGTAGTGACGACGTACATAGGCGGTAATGGCCTCATCAAAGCGGTCGCCGCCCACCCGAATCGATTCGGAGTAGACCACGCCGTTGAGTGAAATAATCGCGATTTCAGTGGTACCACCACCGATATCCACCACCATCGACCCCTGCGCTTCATCAACCGGAAGGCCAGCGCCAATTGCCGCCGCCATGGGTTCTTCGATCAAGAACACCTCGCGGGCACCTGCCCCTTCGGCAGACTCACGAATCGCCCGACGTTCTACTTGTGTTGACATGCAAGGAACGCATACCAGAACGCGTGGACTGGGGGTTAAGAAGGTGCTTTGGTGAACTTTACGGATAAAGTGCTGAAGCATCTGCTCGGTGACGGTGAAGTCGGCAATAACGCCATCTTTCATCGGCCGAATCGCGGTAATATTGCCGGGCGTACGCCCCAGCATTCGCTTGGCATCAGTACCAACTGCCGCGACGCTGCGCATATTGCCAGACTGGCGGATAGCAACCACGGACGGCTCATCGAGCACGATGCCGCGACCGCGAACATAAATCAGTGTGTTGGCCGTACCCAAGTCGATCGATAGATCGCTGGAAAACAGCCCCCTCAAACGTTTAAACATGGATGTTGTTACCTAGTGCAGACCGGGAACCCTGTGCGGATGCAAACGGTATCACCGCAACCCCCTGGCAGCAAGCACGAGTCGCGCCTAACACTGCCCGTTAAGGCCAAGATGTGGTACCTTTTGCGGCTATTTTCCACGTCTGCAACACAAGACGTTTTTTTGATATCGGTATGTATACCGCTTAAAGCCGATTATGTTCCATCACGTTTATGAGGAAATATCGATCATGGCGCTTGAAGAATCTCATGTGCGCCGGGCCGCTCACTTGGCCCGACTCGCTGTCAGCGATGACCAAGCCAGCGGCTTTGTAGACGACCTAAGCCGGATTCTGGACATGGTCGACCAGCTACAAAGCCTCGATACTGAAGGCGTTACGCCGCTCGCCCATCCGCTAGATGCGACCCAGCGACTGCGCGCCGATGAAGTGACGGAAACCAACCAGCGCGACACGTTTCAGCGCTGTGCTCCGGCAGTGGAAAATGGCCTGTATCTCGTGCCCCGCGTCGTTGAATAAGTACGCTGAGTAACAACGCACGAATATTTAATCAAGCCACCACTATTGCCTCTTTTTTTCTCCCCTGAACGGAGCTTCTGGGTCATGTACGAGAAAACCTTAACGCAACTCGCCGCCGCGCTAAAAAGCGGTGAGTTCTCAAGCCGCGAGCTGACCGCTCACTATTTGCAGCGTATCGAACAGGCTGACGGCAAGCTGAATAGTTTTATCAGCGTGACCGCCGAGCAAGCGCTGAAACAGGCTGAAGTAGCCGACAACGCCCGAGCGGCGGGCAACGCCGGGCCGCTGGCAGGCATTCCCCTAGCGCTCAAAGATATTTTTTGCACCCAGGGCGTGAAAACCAGCTGCGGTTCAAAAATGCTGGATAATTTTATCGCCCCCTACAACGCCACAGTGGTTGAAAAGCTCAACGCGGCGGGCACGATCAGCCTGGGCAAAACCAATATGGACGAGTTCGCCATGGGCTCCTCCAACGAAAACAGCTACTACGGCCCGGTCAAAAATCCCTGGGATCTGACAGCGGTGCCCGGCGGCAGCTCCGGCGGCAGCGCAGCAGCAGTCGCAGCTGGTTTGGTGCCCGCCGCCATGGGCACCGACACCGGCGGCTCGATTCGCCAGCCCGCGGCATTTTGTGGCATCACCGGTTTAAAGCCCACCTATGGTCGTGTGTCGCGCTTCGGCATTATTGCCTACGCCTCAAGCCTTGATCAGGCTGGCCCCATGGCGCGCAGCGCCGAAGATTGCGCCCACCTACTGGGTGTTATTGCGGGCCATGACGGCCGCGATTCCACCAGCGTTGCCCGCGGCGTACCCGACTATGTGGAAGGCCTTAATGCCCCCCTCTCGGGCCTCAAGATCGGGCTTCCCAAAGAGTATTTCGGCGATGGTTTAGACCCTGATGTCGAAAAAGCCGTCCGTGAGGCGGTAAAAGTTTACGAATCCCTAGGCGCGACGGTTCGTGAGGTCAGCCTACCACATACCCACTATGCGATTCCGGCCTACTACGTGATCGCCCCCGCGGAAGCCTCTTCCAACCTGTCCCGCTACGACGGTGTGCGTTTTGGTCACCGCTGCGACAATCCCAGCGATTTGATTGACCTCTACACACGTTCGCGGGCTGAAGGCTTCGGCGAAGAAGTTAAACGACGCATCCTGATCGGCACTCACACGCTCTCTGAAGGTTTCTTTGACGCTTACTACACCAAAGCCCAGCAGGTGCGCCGTTTGATCCGTCAGGACTTCCTGGACGCCTTTGAAGACGTCGACGTGCTGATGGGCCCCGCCTCGCCTACCCCCGCGTTTGACCTGGGTGCCAAAAAAGATCCGGTGTCGATGTACCTGCAGGATATCTACACTATCGCGGTGAACCTAGCGGGCATTCCCGGCATCAGCGTGCCGGCGGGTTTGGCCGGTGGCCGCCCCGTTGGTCTCCAGATTCTGGGCACCCACTTTGCCGAAGCGCAGCTGCTTAACGTCGCTCACCAGTTTCAGCAAGCGACCGACTGGCACTTACAACGTCCTGCCTTTGCCGAGGAGTACGCCTAATGCAATGGGAAACCGTGATTGGGCTTGAAGTCCACGTTCAGCTCGCAACGCGTTCAAAAATCTTTTCCGGTGCCTCAACGGCGTTTGGCGCCGAGCCAAACACCCAGGCCTGCGCGGTGGATTTAGGCCTACCTGGCGTGCTGCCAGTGCTCAATGAGCAGGCCGTGGCCATGGCCGTGCAGTTTGGCCTGGCGGTGCATGCGGATATCGCCGAAGTCTCGGTGTTTGACCGTAAAAATTACTTCTACCCCGACCTGCCCAAGGGTTATCAAACCAGCCAGATGTACCATCCCATCGTCGGCCCTGGCGATGTTGAGATTACGTTGGAAGATGGCAGCACCAAGCGTATCCGCATTCACCATGCCCACCTTGAGGAAGATGCCGGTAAATCGCTGCATGAAGATTTTCACGGCATGACCGGTATCGACTTGAACCGTGCTGGCACGCCGCTACTGGAGATCGTCTCCGAGCCGGATATGCGTAGCGCCAAAGAGGCCGCGGCGTATCTCAAAGCGATTCACTCGATCGTTACTTACCTGGGCATTTCCGACGGCAATATGGCGGAAGGCTCCATGCGTTGCGACGTTAACGTCTCGGTACGCCCCAAAGGTCAGGAAGCCTTTGGCACCCGTGCAGAGATTAAAAACGTTAACTCCTTCCGGTTTGTCGAGCGCGCCATTGCCTTTGAGGTTGAGCGACAAATTGAGCTGATCGAAGATGGCGGCAGCGTGGTTCAAGAAACCCGCTTGTTTGACCCAGACCGTGATGAAACCCGCAGCATGCGTACCAAGGAGGAGGCCAACGACTACCGTTACTTCCCCTGCCCTGACCTGCTGCCGGTGGTGCTTGACCAAGCTTATCTTGACCACCTGCGTGGCCAGTTGCCCGAGCTGCCAGCAGATAAGCGTGAGCGCTTCCAGAACGAGCTGGGTCTGTCTGCTTATGACGCCAATGTCATCTCCGCCAGTCGCGATATGGCCGAATTCTTTGAAGCGGTGCATAGCGAGTGCGGCGATGCCAAGCAGGCAGCTAACTGGGTACAGGGTGAACTTTCCGGGGCGCTTAACCGCGAAAACCTGAGCATTGCCAATAGCCCGATCTCAGCGCGCCAGCTAGGCGAGCTGATCAGCCGCGTACTGGATGACACCATTAACGGCAAAGCCGCTAAAGAGGTTTTTCAGGCGCTGTGGAACGGTCAGGGTGAGTCCGCCGATGAGGTGATTGACGCAAAAGGCCTCAAGCAGGTGACCGACACCGGCGCCATTGAAGCAATGATCGATCAAGTGATTGCCGACAGCCCCGCTCAGGTCGCCCAGTACTGCGACTCGGAGCCGGAAAAACGCGGCAAAATGATCGGCTACTTTGTTGGTCAGGTGATGAAGGCGTCGCGCGGCACCGCCAACCCACAGCAGGTGAACGGCTTGCTAAAAGAGAAGCTCGACGCGCTGCTGTAAAACCCAAAAAAACGGCTGCCTAGGCAGCCGTTTTTTTAATGACACACATTTGAACTAGGCCAACTGGCTGGGTTGGGTAAATCGCTTCAACTGCGCGCACCCAGCGGCCCACACATCGGCTTCAAACTCGGCGATGGCGGCGGTAGGGAAGCCAAGCCCCTGAGCAGGGCTGCCCTCTACTAATAACCCCGCCAGTTCGCCTACCAGCGGCATATGGCTGACCAGCATGATCGGCGCACCTTCAGGCTGTTCAAGCAACCAGTCGCTTACTGCATGGGGCGAGTCATCCGGAGTGATAAAATCCAGCGTTTCCAGCGAGGCTCCCAGCGCATCACATAGCGTTTGCGCGGTTTGCTGCGCGCGAGAATAGGGGCTGGCATAAATTTGCGGCATAAACAGCTCCCCATCAGCCACGCGCTCAGTCAGCCAACGGGCCATTTTTTTGACCTCCTGCTCACCATGAGGCGTTAATCGACGCGCTTGGTCGGGATACCCCGGTGCGGCCTCAGCGTGGCGCATAATCAACACATCAGGCATTCCTGCCTCCATTGCCCTTAGAAACCTGGTTCTTAGAAGCGTGATTGTGAGGAACTTGGTTGTGAGGAGCTTGGTCTCGATGGGCCTGCTGTACGGCTTCACGGGGCAGAATAAACTCTACATCGCTACTCTGCTCACCCATCATAAGGGTGCGCGCCATCTCCTGGGCGGGCACGCCGTCAAACAGCACATGATTGAGACCTTCCGCCAACGGCATATAAACACCCATTTCACTCGCTTTAGCGCATACCAGTTTAACGGTGTTTACCCCTTCTGCGACCTGGCCAAGGGCATCAACCGCCTCTTCCAACGTACGCCCTTCGCCCATGGCGTAGCCAACACGATAATTACGCGACAGGTTAGACGAGCAGGTAACGATCAAATCCCCCACCCCCGCCAGTCCTAAAAAGGTCATTGGGTTAGCCCCCTGGGCAACGGCAAAGCGGCTCATTTCGGCTAAGGCGCGAGTCATCAGCATACTGCGGGTGTTTTCGCCCATGCCCAGCGCCGCCGCCATACCGGCGGCAATCGCATAAATATTTTTCAGTGCACCACCCAGTTCAACACCATGACGGTCATCGCTAGCGTAAACACGAAAGTAACGGCAACCCAATACTTGCTGTACGCGGGTGCGGGTAAGCGGGTCAGCGCTGGCAATCACGGTAGCGGTTAACTGCTTATCGGCAATTTCAGAGGCCAGATTTGGGCCCGCAATCACGCCAATGTGACTAAAGCCCGTTTCCTGCTCGAGTACTTGGCTCATCAACAGAAAGCCTTCTTGCTCGATCCCCTTGGTGGTACTGACCAGTATTTGCTCGGGCCTCAACCACGCTTTCGCCGCCTGCACAACGCTGCGAAAGGCCTTTGATGGAATAGCGATGAGTACTAGCTCCGCGTCAGCCAGCACGGCTTGAAGGTCGGTTGAGGCCTCCACGGCCGGATTCATTGCATAGTGGGGCAGATAACGACCGTTACGGTGCTCTTGGTTGATTTGTGTGACCAGCGTTTCGTCACGCATCCACTGACGAACGCGGGCACCATTATCGGCGGCAATGCTCGCTAGCGCCGTACCAAAACTACCGCCTCCCAGCACCGCTACGTTGGTTGTCACTGGGACATTGGTTTGCTGCTCAGCCATGACGATATCCTGATCGTTAGTCTCTTACATTTACTGGGTACTTTAACATCTTCACCCATAGCATCTTCACTAACAGATGCGGCCCGCTTGGAAATCCAAGCGGGCCGCATGTCTGATGTTATTGGCTCATTAAGCCGTCAAGACGCTATTCAGACGTTTCACGTAGGCAGCCGGGTCATCCAAATGGCCACCCTCAGCAATAATTGCCTGATCGAGCAGGATGTGGGCTAACTGTCCAAATTGATCGCCTTCAGCCCCTTCCAAACGCGCTACCAGCGCGTGGCTAGGGTTAAGCTCAAGAATCGGCTTCACCTCGGGCAGCGGCTGACCGGCGGCTTCCATAATGCGGCGCATCTGGTAGCCCATTTCATGCTCGGGTAGCACGACGCAGGCCGGTGAATCGGTAAGGCGGTGAGTCACTTTTACCTCTTGAACACCATCGCCCAGCGCTTCTTTTACGCGCTTCACCAGCTCCTCTTTGGCTTTAGCGGTCTCCTCCTGAGCTTTTTTCTCTGCTTCGTCTTCCACATCGCCAAGATCAAGCTCGCCCTTGGCCACATCAGCAAAGGTTTTACCGTCGAATTCAGTCAGATGGCTCATCAACCAGTCATCGATACGGACAGACAACAGCAGGACTTCGATGCCTTTTTTGCGGAAGATCTCCAGGTGAGGGCTGTTTTTCGCCGCATTGAAGCTATCAGCTACGACGTAATAAATCTTCTGCTGCCCCTCTTTCATGCGCTCGACATAGTCCGCCAGCCCGTGCTCCTGGGCAGCCGTATCGGTATGGGTTGAGGCAAAGCGCAGCAGACCAGCAATTTTTTCCCGATTAGAGGGGTCTTCGCCCGGCCCTTCTTTCAACACGCTACCAAAGGTATTCCAGAACGTCTGGTACTGCTCTTTATCTTTGGCCAGCTTCTTCAACATATCCAAACCGCGCTTAGTAAGCGCCGATTTGATCTTATCAACATTGGGATCCTGTTGGAGCAGCTCACGGGATACGTTTAGCGACAGTTCGCGGGTATCCAGTACGCCTTTGATAAAGCGCAGGTAGAGCGGCAGGAACTGTTCGGCATCGTCCATAATAAAGACACGCTGAACGTAGAGCTTAACGCCCCGGGCACCGTCGCGCTCAAACAGGTCAAAAGGTGCACGACCCGGTACATAGAGCAGGCTGGTGTATTCGAGCTTGCCTTCGACCTTGTTGTGGCTCCAGGTCAGCGGGTCAGAGAAATCGTGGGCAACGTGCTTGTAGAACGCCTTGTACTCATCGTCGGAAACCTCGCTCTTGGGACGCGACCACAGCGCCGTCGCCTCGTTAACGGTTTCCCAGGTAGTCACTTCACTACCCTCGATAGGATTGCCCTCGTCGTCCTTCGCCGTTTCTGTTTTCGGCATGCGCACGGGGACTTCGATATGATCCGAGTACTTACGAACCAAGCCCTGCAGCCGATAGTCGTCAGCAAACTCTTTGGCGTCCTCTTTCAGATGCAGAGTGATTTCTGTGCCGTGCTGAGCACGCTCAATATCGGCAACGGTAAATTCACCTTCCCCTTTCGAGCGCCACTCAACGCCTTCTGAAGCGTCTGTACCCGCCTTGCGGGTGCGCACCGAAATTTCATCAGCGACGATAAAACCCGAGTAGAAACCAACGCCGAACTGACCGATTAGCTTGGCGTCTTTCTGCTGCTCACCAGAGAGCTGCTTGAGAAACTCAGCGGTACCGGAACGCGCAATGGTACCCAAGTTGGCGATCACGTCTTCCCGGTTCATGCCAACGCCGTTATCACGTAGGGTGATAGTGTTGGCATCGCGGTCGTGTTCGATTTCAATGCGTAGTTCGCTGTCGCCTTCGTAGAGCGCATCGTTATCGAGAGCCGCGTAACGTAGCTTATCGCAGGCGTCGGCGGCGTTTGAGATAAGCTCGCGTAAGAAAATCTCCCGGTTAGAATACAGGGAGTGAATCATCAAATTCAGCAGTTGCTTAACTTCCGTCTGAAAGCCTAGCGTTTCTTCGTGGTTAGCCGATTTATCAGTCGCTTGTTCGTGGGTAGCTATAGTCATGCGCTTAGCCCTTATCAATCACGTTGAGTCGCATCCCTCTGCGTTAACATGCAGCGGGATAAAATGGTTTCGTGGAGTAGATATGGGGATAGGCAACGATTTTTCAAGCAGCCTTGGTGAAGAAGCTACGGGGATTAACAAGCCGCTGAGGTCAAGAAGGCGTCATATCGGGATCGGTAAATTTCCAGGCCCGATAGCCTTCCAGGCGCTGATCGATGCGATTGAGCAACCAGCCGACAATCAGCACGTCATCCACCACGCCGATTAGCATCAGAAAATCGGGTATCAGGTCGAACGGCAGTACCAAATAACCCAGCGCTAATGCCATCATGCCGAATGCCGACCAGGGAATAGGCCGAAAATCGCCACGCATGACGTCTCGCGTCATGGGGATAAACAGTTTTAAAGCACGCACTATACGTTTTGTCGCCCAAACGCGTGATTTGAGTCGACGCAGCAACGACCAAGTGGATAATGGGGCCATAGGTAATTAAATCCTTTTAGTATCTGGGCTGTCAGATCATGACGGCTAATATTCGTTCAGTATAGCGGTTGCACCGCAAACTGCGTGGGCTGCTCCCGAGCCCCGATTAAGTGACACCGATTTACAGAGAGAGAGCACCATGTTGGTTTCGCCATTTCGCCATACCGCCCGCGTGCTGTGTACAGCACTACTGGCGGGATTACCTGCACTTTCGTGGGCCGCATCCGATAGTGAGTTACGCGATGCCCTCGCTGCTGCCCGCGAGCAGCAGTGGGCACGGGTCGATGAGCGCTCAATTGAAGACCACCCGCTGCGTGGCTATGTGGAGTACCACCGCTTAAGGGGGCAATTGCCTAACGTGGCTCCTGAAAGGGTGCATCAATTTATCGACCAGCACGCAGACTCTCCTCTAGCAGGGTGGCTGCGTGGTCAAGCGATCGCAAAGTATGGCCATGCGGGCCGCTATAGCGACCTGCTGGCAGTGGCCGATGGCGAGCCTGCGGGCACGGTTCGCCAGTGCTACTACTACACGGCGCTGCTGGATGAGCAGCCTCAGCAGGCGAGCGAAGCGGGGTTGGCTTTATGGCGCGTAGGCAGCTCGCAGCCTAATGCTTGCGACCCGCTATTTGCACGCCTGCGGGCCAATGGCACTATTGATGCCACAGCTATTTGGGAGCGTAAAATGCTCGCCTGGCAGGCGGGAGAAACACGCCTGTCGAGCTATCTTGGTGGGCTATTAAGCAGCCAGTGGCAAACCGCTCTAGAGACGGTGGATAGTGTCACAGCACGCAGCAGCGCCATTACCCAGGCGCCCAGCTGCCTAGGCCCCGAGTGTGCCGCCACGGCAAGCTTCTACCGGGCCGCCATGCAGCGCTACACCCGTGAAGATACGCCTGCAGCCTTTGCCGCCTGGCAGACGCTCTCGTCGCGCTTAAACCTGCTGCCCAGTGACCGTCAAGCTATTGAAGAAGAACTGGCTTTTTACGCCCTGGTGCGCAATGTACCGGGCACGCTAAGCTGGGTTGACAGCGTGCTACCGAGCCTGGAGAGCGAGCGCGTATTAGAGCTGCGTGTCCGCCATGCGCTGGCTAGCAGGGACTGGAACGGAGTGCTCTACTGGATTGCCGAAATGCCCGCTATCCAGCAGGAGAATAGCCGTTGGCAGTATTGGCTGGGCCGCGCCAATGAGCAGCTTGGCAACCAGGCGGCCGCCGAAGCACGCTACCAACAGGCTGCGCAGGATCGCAGTTTTTACGGCTTTGCAGCAGCAGAAAAGCTCGGCCAACCCTATCAACTGAATCTTGAACGCAATCATTTTGACGAAGCGTCGCGTCAACGTATTGCCCAACTACCCGCCGTTCAGCGCACCGAGGCCTTGCTACGCATTGGTGAGGATGGTCTCGCCAACAGTGAGTGGCTGCACGCGGTGCAGAGCGGTTCGCCGCAACAGGCACGAGCGCTAGCCGACTATGCCGCTCAACAGCAGTGGCATGCGCGCCTGGTGCAAACCACCATTGCCGCTGAAATGTGGGACGCCTTGGATTGGCGCTTCCCCCAGGCCTACCACGACAGCTTTCAACATTGGGGCCGTCTCACCGGCGTGGATCCATACCTATTGATGGCCATTACCCGGCGTGAAAGCGCTTACAACCCTAACGCCCTTTCACCCGCAGGGGCGCGTGGATTAATGCAGCTAATGCCCGGTACCGCCAGCCAAGTCAGTCGCGAATTGGGCATTAGCGATCCTGGCCCCTACGGCGTTCTCGACCCAGAGCTTAATATTCGCCTGGGCAGCACCTACCTGCGCGACAAGCTGCAACGCTACCAGGGCAATCGACTGGCCGCCGCAGCGGCTTATAATGCGGGCCCTGGCCGCGTCGATCAGTGGCTGGGCGATGGCGTAGAGGCCTTTGATCTCTTTGTAGAGAGCATCCCCTTCCGCGAAACCCGCGACTACGTGCAGGCGGTGCTTAGCTATCGGGTGATTTTTGAAAGCCTCGCTAACGGTGGCAGTAGCGAAGGCGTTTCACTGCTTAGCGATAACGAGCAGCAGGTACGCTACGACCGAGCCCTGCTCGCCCGCCGCTAAGCCCTTCTCTACCTACCACATTACCAGCGTCCGGTTTATACCGGGCGCTGTGTTAATGCCAGCCGAATACCAAACACCACCAATACACTGCCCGTAGCGGCATTAAGCGCTTGCGCAAAACGTGCGTTAGCCAACCATTTGCCGGCACTTCCCACCATCATGACCACGCTGATTTGCCAAATATTGGCGATGATAAAGTGCACTCCCGCCAGCCATAGCGACTTCAGTAGCGCAGGATCGCCAGGAGCGATGAACTGAGGCAAAAAGGCCATGTAGAACACCACGGTTTTGGGGTTCAACACATTGGACAAAAAACCCTCTTTAACCGGCTGCCAGCGCGAAACGGCAGGCACACCTTCTAGCACACCATTAACCGGCAGTGGCTGGCCTTTCCGCGCTGCTAACAAGCTGGTAATACCCAGCCAAATTAGGTAGCCCGCCCCCACCAGCTTCAGCATATGAAACGCCCAGGCCGACTGGAGCAGGATCAACGAAATGCCCAATGCAGAAATCGTTGCATGCACAAACAGGCCGCAGCAGATAGCTAAACTCGTGGTGACCCCATCGCGGATGCCTCCGCGGGCCGTATTGCGTATCACCAGCAACGTATCAACACCGGGGCTTATCGTCAGCAACGTGATCGCTACCAAAAAGGAAATAAACTGCGCATCAATAAAACCTAACTGCATCATTTGTGCTTGCTCGCAACCAAATAAAAAATCTTAGGAATGTCGCTGGACGACAGCCGTGTTTACATCTAGAGTAATTGTAGCGGGTGGACAATAGAGTTGCCCGTGATTACTAAGCACGTTAAGGAAATAGAAAATGGCAACTGGCACTGTTAAGTGGTTCAACGACACTAAAGGCTTCGGCTTCATCTCTCCTGATGACGGCGGAGACGATCTGTTCGCCCACTTCTCCGAAATTCAAGCTGAAGGCTTCAAGACCCTGCAAGACGGTCAAAAAGTCAGCTTTGAAGTGACTCAGGGTAAAAAAGGCCTTCAGGCTTCCAACATCCGCCCAGCTTAATTGCTAACGGATGGACAAAGGCCCGCAAACGCGGGCCTTTTTTATTGCCTGACTATTGGCTAAAGAGAATCACTCAAGCGATCCTCTCTCACTCCGCGACTCTCCATTAGCACCGGTTTCCTGGCTATCTTCAGCGCTATCGACATCACGATTATCAGAATCACCGCTATCGGAGTCATTGCTGTCAAAGTCATTGCTATCAAGCTCGCCTGACGGCTCGACCACAGCACCACTCTCCGCCTCACGATTCTCCAACTCTTGGAATTGTTCCTCAAGCCGCTGCTGCGCTTCTTCAAAGCGACGTTCGGTGTCTTCAATCAAGGCGTCAACATCGGTTACATCACTGTCATCCTGCAAGGGTGTGCGCTCGGGCAGACTGCTTTCGGTGTCCCAGCTAGGCGGTACATCCTCGTTCTCCATCGGCTCCAAGGTTGGCGCCTGCTGCTCTACCTCCTGAAACTGCTCCTCCAAACGCTGCTCGGCCTCTTCAAAACGGCGTTCAGTTTCGGCAATGATGTCATCTACATCGGAACGTGTAGCTTCACCCGGCATAGCGCTCTCTTCATCGAGCACCTCTTCAGGATCCGCCGCCAAGGTGTCTTCACCAGCCTCAACCTCTTCACCGCCAGCCGTCGCACTGCCACTGGACTGAGTGCCGCTGGATTGGGGATCACTAGCCTGAGTGTCGCTATCCTCGCGCAGCGCTTCCGCTCGCTCAAGCTCCTCAGCAGCTTGGCGCTCCTCAATATCATCCTCTACTTCTTCAGGACTGGACATCTCAGTCGCGTTTTCAGCCGTGACCGACGCTTCTTCGCCCGCCCCCTCATCACGAGCCGTTTCTTCATCCGTCACCGCAGCATTATCATCGGGTGTCACGGTGGGATCTTCCTGGGAGTCACCGCAGGCACTCAGCAAAAGAGCCACGGCAGCGAGCGCGGGTATCCACACGCGATTTGCCATTTAATTCTTCTCCTTTATAACGTTAACAATGTGAGCCAAAAGAACTAAGGCCGGCTGGTCGAGGAGAGCAACGGGCACTCCTCAGGCAGTAACACACGCAGAGCAAGGGGCACTACTTCCGCGCAGAACTGGTCATAGTAGCGCGCTTCGCCGTCTAACGTGAGTGGCCAGGGCGAACCATTTGCCTGGGTGGTCACGGTTAGTTGGGTCGTGGTGAAGTAGCGCACGAATCGCCCGTCATAGGGGAAACTCTGCAGCTCGCTAATGAGCTTGGTCAGTTCCGTTATCGACCGAAAGTCTTTGACCAGCAGCACGTCCAGACGGCCATCATCCAGCTTGGCACGCGGCCCCAGTACCTGTCCCCCGCCCGACTGGCGGCCATTACCTAGCGCCAGTAGCAACAAAGACGCACTCTCCTCTTTTTCGTCCCAATGGAGCGTGCCGCGATAGCTGCGGTGGCGCCAAGCCTTCAGCGCGCCCATCACTGAGTAAGCCCCGCCCCCGAGCAGCCGCTTAAGCGTTTTCGGTGTCGACGAGGTAACTTCAGCGCCAAACCCACCGGTGGTCATGTTGATATAGTAGCTGGTGGACGATTCGCCACCTGCACCTGCGGTCACGCGCACAACATCAATGGGATAGGCGCTTAACTCCCGTGCAGCGGCCAAAGCGGCGCCTGGCTCCAGCGGTAAACCAACGGAGGTAGCAAAATCATTGGCACTGCCTAGGGGCACAATGCCCAACGCAGGACGCCGGTCATGAGGCAAGCGCATCAGCCCGTTCATGACTTCACTGACGGTGCCATCGCCACCACAGGCAATCACGTGGGTAATGCCCATGGCGCCAGACTGCTCTGCAATATCCGCAGCGTCGCCCCCTTCCCAGGTAGCGCGAACCGTAATCAGCATCCCTGCCTGACGTTGTTCATTGACTGCTTCACGCAATGCCGGGTTACCGGCGGATTTACCATTGATAATCAGTAAATAGTGTTGCTGTGAGTCTGTCACTATTGTTATTCCTTTCCATGGTTTAACTGCGGTTGTTCACTACTGCGCTAAACGCTTATGCCAGTGCTTTCTCGACCACCTCGTATACATTTGAAGATAGCGGCTGTTGTTTGATCCGCTCAAGCTCAGACCGCATTAGTGCTTGGCGGGTTTCATCAAAGCGCTGCCAGCGGGTTAACGGGGTGATTAGCCGCGCAGCAATTTCCGGGTTAAGCCGGTTGAGCTCGATGACCACATCAGCCAGCAGTTGGTAGCCTTGACCATCCAAACGGTGGAAATTAACCCGGTTCTGAGCAAAGGCGCCGACCAATGCACGGACTCGATTGGGATTCTTGAGTGAAAAGGCGGGATGCTGCATCAGGTACTTCACCCGCTCAAGCACATCTGGCTGAGGGCGCGATACCTGGACGGTGAACCACTGATCCATCACCAGCGGGTCATGCGCCCACTTCTCACCGAAGGCTTTGAGTGCTGGCGAAGCCAGGTCATCGCGGTCGCTGTGCACCAGCAGGGTGAGCGCCTGACGCACATCGGTCATATTGTGGTCAGCAGCGAATTGGCTTTCACACAGTGCCAAGCCCTGCTCATCTTCAATCGACATAAGATAAGAGAGCGCCACGTTTTTCAGGCTACGCTGAGCTATTTGCTCCGGTGTCGGCGCGTACGCTTCTTCCGTCACATTGGCTTCATAGATAGCCAGAAACTCATCCCGCAGAGCCACGGCTAATGACTGACGGACAAATTCCCGCGCGGCATGGATAGCATCTACATCCACAATGGGCTGCTGCTCGGCGATATATGCTTCAGAGGGTAGCGTCAGCATCTCTGCCAGTACCGCTTTATCGCTCCTTGGCCCGCTCAGCAGCGCTCTAAAGGCATCGACGACGCGGCTATCCATAACCTTTTCGACGCCATTCCGGTGGGCAGCAATCAGGTCATCCAAGGCCAAAAGCGCTAGGCGTTGACCCGCATCCCAGCGGTTGAAACCATCGCTATCGTGGGTCAGCAAGAAGGCGAGATCTTCCCTTGAATAGGGGTAATGCAGCTTCACCGGGGCGGAAAATTCGCGTAGCAAAGAGGGCACTGGCGCTTCGGCAACATCGGTGAATACAAACGTTTGCTCATCGTCACGTAGATGAATAACCGCGTCTTTGCCGAGCTTTTCGCCATTGAGCGTCAGGGTGAGATCCTGCCCCGACTTGGTACCTACCAGCCCCATACGCACCGGGATATGCAACGGCAGCTTATCTGGCTGGCCAGGTGTTGCAGGCGTACGCTGACGCAGCGTCAAGTGGTACTCGCCCTGAACATAATCATACTCACCGTGGGCATCAATATCCGGCGTTCCCGCCTGGGAGTACCAGCGCATAAACTGGCTGAAGTCTTCACCGGAGGCTTCAGCCATACAGCCGACAAAGTCTTCAATGGTCACCGCTTGACCGTCGAACCGCTCGAAGTAAAGGTCTGAACCGCGACGAAAGCTCTCCTCCCCTACTAAATTACGCAACATGCGTACGACTTCGGCCCCTTTCTCATAAATCGTCAGGGTGTAGAAGTTGGTAATTTCGATAAAGTGGTCGGGACGAATCGGATGCGCCGTGGGGCCAGCATCTTCGGCAAACTGGGCCGTGCGGAAAAAGGAGACATCCTGAATGCGCTTAACCGGCGCTGAATTGGTATCCGCTGAAAAGCACTGGTCACGAAAGACCGTGAAGCCCTCTTTCAGCGAGAGCTGGAACCAGTCGCGGCAGGTAACGCGATTGCCCGACCAGTTGTGAAAGTATTCGTGGGCGACTATGCCTTCCACGTTTTGGAACGCTGCATCGGTGGCGGTCTGGGGGTGGGTCAAGACTGCGGCAGAGTTAAAGATATTGAGGCCTTTGTTCTCCATCGCCCCCATATTGAAGTCATTGACGGCCACGATCATAAACAGATCCAGGTCGTATTCGCGCCCATACGCCTGCTCGTCCCACTCCATGGCACGCTTTAACGAGGCCATGGCATGCTCGGTCTTATCCAGGTTCTCTTTTTCTACCCAAATTTGCAGCGTGACATCCCGCCCACTCATGGTGGTGAAATGATCTTCTACGCTATGCAGGTTGCCTGCCACCAAAGCAAACAGGTAACAGGGCTTGGGGTGCGGGTCTTCCCAAGTAACAAAGTGGCGACCGCCCTCCAGCTCGCCGCGCTCAATCGGGTTACCGTTAGCCAGCAAAATCGGCTCTTGCTGCTGATCGCCGATCACAGTGACCTTAAAGGTCGCCATGACGTCTGGGCGGTCAGGGTAAAAGGTAATCCGCCGGAAGCCTTCGGCCTCGCACTGGGTGCAGTACATACCGTTGGATTGGTACAGCCCCTCTAACGCCGTATTCTCCTGCGGGGCGATCTCCACCTCGCTCTCCAACACAAAACGCTCGGGCACCTGAGCAATGCGCAGGACTTCATCATCTAGTTCATAAGCAGCGACATCCAGCGGCGTTGCATCAATCGCCAGGGAGATAAGCTTTAGCTGCTCGCCATTTAAGACGAGCGGTGCCTTAGCGTCAGCTTCTGGATGTCGCTCAATCAACAGTCGCGCTTTCACACGGGTCGCGGCGGGGTCAAGATCAAACGTCAGCTCGGTATGAGTTACCCGGTAGGCGGGTGGCTGGTAGTCGCTTAAATAAACCGGCTGCGGATCAGACATAGTGCGTGACTCCTGTATAAAACGAATATTACATAGTTCAAAATGTTCGACAGCTTAACACCGCTACCTAGTCGCGGAAGTTATCGAATTGGAGCGGTAAATCCGGCCCCTCTTCGCCGCGCAGCAATGCCATAACAGCTTGTAAATCGTCGCGCTTTTTACCCGTTACACGCACTTTCTCACCTTGAATTTGCGCCTGCACTTTGAGCTTGCTGGCCTTGATGCGCTTGACCACATCTTTGGCTTCCGCCGCGTCGAGCCCCTCCTTAAGAGCGACTTCCTGGCGTGCTTTCACGCCGGAGAGCACCGGGTCTTGAACATCCATACAGCGGGCATCGATACCCCGGGCGATTAAACGGGCTCGCAGCACATCGAGCATCTGCTTGAGCTGGAAATCGACTTCCGCCTCTAGCTGCACTTTGTCACCTTCAAGGGTGAAGCTGGCATCGACCCCCTTAAAATCGAACCGTGACTGCACTTCCCGGTTAGCTTGGTCTACGGCGTTAGCGCCTTCGTGTTTATCGAACTCTGAAACAATATCAAATGAGGGCATGATGTAATTCCTGAAAAGACATGACCACCTATTCTAGAGCAGCCAGCCCCCTAGGGGCCAATCCTGTTCTTTTTTGTTGGATTTTAGGGTGCATTATTGAGACAAATATTCACAAAACACCGAAAATACCTGTACAAAAATTATCTTCAAGTACCTCCATAAAGATGTTCAACCCTGTGCTGATAGCTTAGGCTAGCGGATTATGAATATTGGCTATTTTTCAGCTTTCCGCTTTATCAGGAGATACCATGAGTGACCGCGACACCCGCCACAAAGCCTCTATGGAGAAGCTTAAAACGCGCGTAGAGGAGAAAGTCGCCAGTGCTAACGAGCAGCGCGGCCTAATCATCGTTAACACCGGTAACGGTAAAGGCAAAACAACCGCTGCCTGGGGCACGGTCACCCGCGCTTTGGGTTATGGCTATAAAGTGGGCGTAGTGCAGTTTATCAAGGGGTTGTGGGAGTGCGGCGAACGCAATCGATTGGAGGAGGATGCCAATCTAGAGGTGGCGATAATGGCTACCGGTTTCACCTGGGATACGCAAAATCGCCAAGCGGACACCGACGCCTGCCAAGCAGTGTGGAAAGAGGCTGAGCGTATGCTCGCAGACCCAGAGACCTATCTGGTGGTGCTCGACGAAATCACCTATATGCTCAAGTTTGGCTACCTGGAGATCGAAACCGTTAAACAAGCACTGGAGAATCGTCCTAAAGAACAGACAGTGATTATTACCGGCCGCAACGCTCACCGCGAACTCGTCGCTATGGCCGATACAGTGACTGAAATGCAGGAAGTGCGCCATGCCTTCAACAATGGCCTGCAGGCGCGTCGGGGTATCGACTTTTAAATAGCAAAAGGGGCAACTAAGTTGCCCCTTTTGCTCATCTGCTCACTAATGGCCCGCTTAAAGCGTGCTTAGCTATCGAACGGGTTACGTAGCACGATGGTTTCCATGCGGTCTGGACCGGTGGAGATAATATCGATACTGGTACCTACCTGCTCTTCAAGGTAACTGATATAAGCGCGGGCATTGGCAGGTAAATCCTCTACCTTTTTAGCCCCTAGAGTCGACTCTTTCCAGCCTGGCAGGTCTTCGTAGAGGGGCTCAACA
The DNA here is from genome assembly GCF_021021315.1 of Halomonas sp. IOP_14. Lineage (NCBI taxonomy): Bacteria > Pseudomonadati > Pseudomonadota > Gammaproteobacteria > Oceanospirillales > Halomonadaceae > Halomonas > Halomonas sp. IOP_14. The sequence continues at coordinate 121,713 of NZ_JAINWD010000004.1, forward strand.
GCTTCATAGCCTTCTGAATCCACTGGCGTTTCCAGCACGTCACCATCTTTACTGCGATAGCCAACGCACACGCGGATATTTTCCAGCCCGTCCAGTACGTCCAGCTTGGTCAGGCAGATACCGGTGACCGAGTTGATTTGCACCGCGTGACGCAGTGCCACAGCGTCAAACCAGCCACAGCGGCGGGCACGGCCAGTGGTAGCACCAAACTCGTGGCCACGCTCGGCAAGGTGGCGGCCATCGACATCGAACAGCTCAGTGGGGAACGGGCCTGAACCAACACGGGTGGTATACGCCTTGGTGATACCCAGCACGTAGTCCAAATAGAGCGGGCCGACGCCAGAGCCGGTGGCTGTGCCGCCTGCGGTGGTGTTAGAGCTGGTTACATAGGGGTAGGTACCGTGGTCGATATCCAACAGCGAGCCCTGAGCCCCTTCAAACAGGATATTCTCACCGGCTTTTCGCAGGTCGTGCACCATACTGACGGTATCGCACACCATGGGACGCAGCTCTTCGGCCATTTGCATCGCCGTGTCCAGCACTTCCTGGAAGTCGACCGCCGGTTCACCGTGGTAATTCACCAACACGAAGTTGTGGTAGTCGAGCACTTCGCCCAACTTGGAAGCGAAACGTTCGCGATGCAGCATATCGCCTAAGCGCAGGCCACGACGGGCGACTTTGTCTTCGTAGGCAGGCCCAATGCCCCGGCCAGTGGTGCCAATTTTGGCAATGCCACGGGCTTTTTCACGGGCCTGATCCAGGCGCACATGGTAGGGCAGGATCAGCGGACAAGCTGGCGACAGACGCAGGCGTTCGCGTACTGGCACACCTTTGGCTTCCAGCTCACGGATCTCTTTGATCAGCGCTTCCGGCGAAAGCACCACACCATTACCAATCACGCAGGTTTTGCCTGGGCGCAAAACGCCGGATGGAATCAGGTGGAGAACGGTCTTTTCACCGTCGATGACCAGCGTATGACCCGCGTTATGGCCACCTTGAAAACGCACCACGGCGGATGCGGACTCAGTCAGCAGGTCAACGATTTTACCCTTGCCTTCGTCACCCCATTGGGTGCCCAGCACTACGACATTCTTACCCATTATGATGCACTCGTCTCTTGTGTCAGGGCCGTTGGCTGCCAACGACCATCGATAAGCTCAAGACGGCGGTCACACTCATGCTCCGCCGGCCCAGTACGCTGCCCTGGCAGCGCTTGAATCACGCGTTCCCCCTGCTCACGCAGCGCGACAATGGCAGCGTTGAGCGACTCATCCTGCACAGCGGGCGACCAAATAGCCCCGCGACTCGGGGATGCCAGCGCCAGCGACGCCAGCTGTTTCAGATCCATCGAGAAGCCGGTGGCCGGGCGCGCACGACCAAAAGCCCGCCCGGTATCGTCATAACGTCCGCCTTTAGCCAACGCATGTCCGTAGCCCGGCACATAAGCGGCAAACATCATACCCGTGTGGTATTGATAGCCGCGCAGTTCCGCCAAGTCAAAGTAGAGCGACACATCAAAGCGTGCCAGCACCCCTTGATAGAGCGCATCCAACTGATCCAGTGCCGCCGTGACCGAGGCCGGCGCACCGGCAAAACGCTCCCGCGCCTGGCGTAAAACATCCGCACCGCCGTGCAGATCACCCAGAGCTAACAGCATGTCCGCTAAGGCCGGGTCGCTGACGCTGGCATCTACATGCTGCGCCAGTTGACTGGGTGATTTTAGCGCTAACGCCTCAAATAACGCACGCTCCTGCTCGTCACTGAGCGCTGCCGCTTCTGCAAGGCTTCGATAGATACCGATATGCCCCAACGCCAAGTGAATCTCCTCAGCGCCCGCGGCCTTCATACTGGCCAGCGCCAAGTGAATTATCTCACTGTCCGCTTCTAGCCCGGCATGACCAAACAGCTCAGCACCCACCTGTACCGGGCTACGCCCTCCCTGATGCTGGTCTGCCTTAGCACGCAGTACATTAGTGCAGTAGCAAAGGCGCACCGGCCCCTGACGCTTTAGCGAATGGGCATCCATACGCGCAACCTGCGGCGTAACGTCCGCCGAGGCGCCCATCATACGGCCGGTCAACTGATCAGTCAGTTTGAAGGTCTGAAGATCCAGATCCGTACCGGTGCCGGTTAACAGCGAATCCAGAAACTCCACTGGAGGCGGCATAACTTGGTCGTAGCCCCAGCAGTGGTAAAGATCGAGCAGCGCGCGGCGCAGCTCTTCCATACGGCTTGCCTGAGGCGGGAGCACCTCATCCATGCCGTCGGGCAGTAGCCAGCGGTCAGCGATGGTCATGACGATTGCCTTGAACTTGAAGAAATAGGAGCCACAAAAAAACCGGGCGACGCCCGGTCAACAAATTCTATCACGTTTATTGGCCGGGTGAACCCCGCTTGGCTATCAACAAACCAAGACGAGGAGCACCGGCCAACGGCGGTTTACTCGCCGCTGTCTTCACCGCTTTCTGGTTCAGCGCTGCGCAAATAGCGGAAGAAGTCGCTACTCGGCTCAAGCACCATCAGATTGCCATCGTCGGCAAAGCTTTCGCTATAGGCATTAAGGCTACGCCAGAAAGAGTAGAACTCCTGATCCTGACCATACGCTTCAGAGAAAATCGCAGCGGCTTGGGCATCACCTTCACCGCGCAGCGTCTCGGAGCGCTCATTGGCCTGGGCAAGCAGTACTTGGCGACGACGATCCGCATTGGCGCGAATACGCTCAGCCTCTTCCTGACCCTGAGCACGCCATTCACGAGCTTCACGCTCACGCTCGGAGCGCATCCGCTCAAAAACAGCGGCTGATACGTCTTCGGGCAAATCGATGCGCTTGATACGAATATCGCGAATTGCCACCCCGAGCTCTTCACGCATCAGCTCGTCGAGTTCTGCGGTGGGGCCCGTCATCAGGTCATCACGACGCTCGGCGATAATTTCCTGAAGATTCAAGCGACCAAATTCATTACGCAGGCTCTCATCCACCCGCGGCTGAATCAGGCGAATGGCCATCAACTCATCGCCGGCAGTCGCCTCGTAGTAGCGAGTAGGATTAACCACCTGCCACTTAACATAGGAGTCAACGATAACCGCTTTCTGCTCAAGGGTCAGATAGCGGCTGGTATCGGTGTCCAGCGTCAACAAGCGCGTATCAAACTTACGAATCGTTTGCGCGATCGGCACTTTGGCATGCAAGCCAGGCTGAATATTCTCTTCAATGACTTCACCAAAGCGCAGTTTAACGGCACGCTCGGTTTCGTCTACCACGTACAGAGTGTTGCTTGCCAGCCACGCCACGGCAGCTAGACCACCAACAATCAGCAGGGATCGATTATTAATCATTTACCGGCCCTCCCTGCGGATGGAGCTACTATTGGTATTCGATGAAGAGCTGGAACTGCCCTGGGTGTTGCGTAACCGCTCAAGCACACTCGGGTCTAGCTGTTCATCGCTATTGGCGCTTCCGCTCGAAGAGTTATTTCGATTACTGCTCCCACCGCTAAGCTGATCGAGGGGCAGATACATCAGCGGCGCGTTTTCGCTTACATCCAACAGCACCTTCGGCGAATTACTAAACACTTCTTCCATTGTGTCCAGGTACATACGTTCACGCATGATATCCGGGGCATTTGTGTACTCGGAGAGTAGCGAGTTAAAGCGGTTGGCTTGACCCTGCGCTTCAGCGACTACTGACTCACGGTAACCCTGCCCCTGCTCAACAATACGCTGCGCCTGACCTTGCGCTTCCGGAATAATCGCGTTGGCGTAAGCAATACCCTGGTTGATCGTACGCTGACGATCTTCACGGGCCCGGATAACGTCATCGAAGGCGTCAATCACTGGCGCGGGCGCCGAAGTGGACTCGATGTTAATGGTTTGCAGACGAATACCGGCACCATAGTTGTCGAGATAGGACTGTAGACGACTAGCAACCGAGCTACCCAGAATCTCACGGCCAGAGGTTAGGATATCGATCATATCGGTACCGCCGACGACGTGACGTAGTGCCGAATCCAGCGCATTCTCAATCGAGATAGCAGGATCGCGTACGTTAAGCACAAAATCGCGTGGATTAGCTACTTGGTACTGAGCAGAAATTTCCACTTCGACAATGTTTTCGTCGCGGGTCAGCATCGACTGGGTCTGCGACAGAGAGCGCACACGGGTCACATTGACCATACGTACATCGTCAATCAGCGGCGGGTTCCACTGCAGGCCTGGATCTACGATGCCCTGAAACTCACCAAACCGCAGCACAACGCCGCGCTCGGATTGATCCACGAGGTAGAAGCCCATTGCAGCCCAAATAGCCAGCGCAACAATAATCAGCAGGCCTGGCAGCGCGAAAGGGTTGCGGTTCTTATCACTACCGCCACCACCGGTTTTCTTGCCGCCGCCTTTTTTGCCGCCACCCAACATGCTGTTGAGCTTGTCCTGAAACTTTTTCAGCGCTTCATCCAGGTCAGGTGGACCTTGGTTGTTGCCCCCTTTATTGCCATTGTTGCCGCCGCCATTATTACTGCCACGGTTTCCATCGCCGTCGTTTCCACCGCGTCGGCCGCCACTACTCCAAGGGTCGTGCTGGTTGCCACCACCAGGCTCATTCCAGGCCATACTTCGTCTCCACTAAGGTATTCGCTAACGCTAATGGCATCACACTTAGGCGGCACCACCGCGTTTTGATATTATTGCTCTATAAACCTTGTACCATTTTTATACAAAACTGCATACATGCAGCGTACTAGGATGGGTAATTAAGTCGCTTACCACTCATTGGTTTCACGCAGCGCTTCAGGTAAATAGGTGTTGGCTCGCTCGCCCAGTTGGGCCATCAACTGATTAAAGTCACGCCGCGGCAAACGCACATCAAGCACTGAATGCCCCTGCTCATCAAAGGCTTCCTCGCGAACGGCATTGAGCTCGTGCAACCCTGCCCGCAGCTTACCCTGCTCGGGAGTCAGTGTCAGCGAAAAGCCAATGACATCATTTGCCAAGCGCTCGGTCAGCGCCTCATGGAGCAGCTCAAGCCCCTGGCCCTGCTGGGCCGAAAGCCAAACCACTTCGGGCACACCATGCCCATCACGCTCTATACGTGGGGCACTATCGAGCTTATCAATTTTATTCATGACTTTGAGTACCGGCACATCATCGGCGCCGATCTCTTTGAGCACTAGCTCCACCTGCTCCACGTTTAACTCGCGGTCAGGATCTGCGGCATCGATCACGTGTACCAGCAGCGACGCTTCAGAGGCTTCCTGGAGCGTCGCTTGAAACGCCTCAACCAACTTGTGCGGCAAGTGGCGAATAAAGCCCACGGTATCGGCCATCACTACCGGACCAACGTCTTCAATCTCAAGCCGCCGCAAAGTAGGGTCAAGTGTCGCAAACAGCTGGTCGGCTGCATACACCTCAGAATTGGTTAAGGCGTTAAATAGCGTTGACTTACCGGCGTTGGTGTACCCCACCAGCGATACGCTATGAATTTCCGCACGCGCACGCGCTCGGCGATTCTGGTCGCGCTGGCTGCGCACTTTATCGAGCCGTTTGTGAATCGATTTGATCCGACCACGCAGCAGACGACGGTCAGTTTCTAACTGCGTCTCGCCTGGGCCGCGCAGGCCAATCCCACCTTTTTGCCGCTCTAGGTGTGTCCAACCACGCACGAGGCGAGTCGACATATATTCAAGCTGAGCAAGCTCTACCTGCAGCTTACCTTCATGGGTTCTTGCCCGTTGCGCAAAGATATCGAGGATCAAACCAGTACGGTCGAGCACTCGACACTTGAGCTCTTGCTCTACATTGCGCTCTTGAGAGGGACTTAAGCTATGGTTGAAGATCACCAGCTCTGCCTCATGAGCCGCGAGCAGTGCCCGCAGCTCTTCCAACTTACCTGACCCAATAAAGGTGCGCGAGTCAGGTCGGTGGCGGCTAGCAGTGAGAAGAGTCGCAGGCTCTGCACCAGCAGAGCGTACGAGCTCTAAAAACTCACCCGGGTCTTCACGTTTTTGTTCATCATGAAAATCGACGTGAACAAGAACTGCCGTTTCACCGGCGTCTGGGCGTTCGAAAAACAATCAATACCTCGTGGACTCTCTTGCTTCTCCAGCGGTGTTAAATCTCCGCATCCTGCTCTGCCGGGTCTTGCGCAGGCAAGCGTACGTTGCGAGATGGAACAACCGTGGAAATAGCGTGTTTATAAACCATCTGACTAACGGTATTGCGCAGCAGGATAACAAACTGGTCAAACGATTCGATCTGGCCCTGCAGCTTAATGCCGTTGACCAAAAAGATAGAGACCGGAATGCGCTCCTTGCGCAGAATGTTCAAGTACGGGTCTTGAAGGGACTGCCCTTTGGACATGTTGCTCTCCCTAAAACTGTCGTTGGGGTTAATTATCAAATGGCGTGCCCTACTGGTGCTACGCCGCACTATTTTATTACTGCCCGAAAGGCCGAATGATGCCCGAAGAGCCTAGTGATATTCGAAAGGCTCAAACACCCAGCCAATCGAAAACACACTACCTAAATTACCAGCTTAGCGAACTATCTTACGCTAAGCACTGCTGTCACGCACGAGTTTCAACACCTGATCCAGTGCATCTGAGCGCTGTGAATCTACCCAGTTAAGTTCTGGCCAGCTTCTTAACCAGGTTAATTGTCGCTTGGCTAACTGACGAGTTGCGATCACGCCTCGCTCAACGAGGGAGGCATAGTCATACTCACCTTCCAGGTACTCCCACACTTGGCGATAACCAACACTCTTCATCGCCGGTAGGCCTAAATGTAAGTCATTACGCTTTTTGAGGGCGGCGACTTCATTTATCAAGCCCTCACCCAACATTACTTCGAAACGCTGGGCAATGCGTTGATGCAGCAAGCTGCGATCACTGGGCGCCAAAGCTATCGACAACACGCGCCAGGGAAAGGTTTCCGGCTGCTGCTCCGCCCACAGCTCACTCATTGGCCGCCCACTGGCGTAGTACACCTCCAGTGCGCGCATGACGCGCTGCGGGTCATTGGGGTGAATGCGCTGGGCGGATAGCGCATCCACCTCTGCCAGGCGTTGATGTAGCGACAATAGTCCTTCGTTTTGCCACTGTGCTTCAAGCCGCTGGCGAATAGCCGGGTCGGCAGAAGGCAAGTTTGCCACCCCTTCGACCAGCCGCTTGTAGTAAAGCATAGTACCGCCGACCAGCAGGGGGACTTTGCCCGCCGCGCTGATTTGTCGCATAAGAGAAAGCGCATCTACACGAAAATCGGCCGCCGAATAGGGCTCAGCGGGATCGCGGATATCGATCAAGTGGTGAGGCGCACGGGCAAGCTCACTCGCGCTGGGTTTGGCACTGCCAATATCCATGCCGCGATATACCATGGCCGAGTCAACGCTAATCAGCTCATGCCCCAGGTGCTCGTGTAGCGCCATCGCAGCATCGGTTTTCCCAGCGGCCGTGGGGCCCATTAAAAAAATCGCCCAGGGGCGGGTATCAGCCATGCGCGGTTCCGTTAGCTAAGAAAAAGGTGATTACTGATCGCGCAGCTGTTGTTCAAGCATCTATTGGCCGCGCAAGAAGAGCCGATCAAGCGCTTTGAGCCCCATCTGCGTCCAGGTGGGACGACCGTGATTACATTGGTCGCTGCGCTCGGTGCGCTCCATGTCGCGCAATAGCGCGTTCATCTCGTCAATAGTAAGCCGACGGTTGGCACGCACGCTGCCATGACAGGCCATGGTAGAGAGTAGTTCATGCACCCTAGCCTCGACTTGATGGGTACGCCCATAGCGCGCCAGCTCTTCCAGCATCTGACGCACCAGCGCCTCAGGATCAGCCTGGGCAAGTAACGCCGGCAGTTGGCGTACCAGCAGCGTCTCTGGCCCGGCGATATCCAGCTCAATACCCAGCTTGGCAATTGCCTCTTGCTCGCTCTCTGCCGTGGCCACTTCGGCCCGGCTAGCGGCAATGGAGACAGGCACTAGCAGCGGCTGCGCATCCAACCCTTTGGCAGCGGCCAGCTGTGTCTTCATGCGCTCATAGACGATTCGCTCATGGGCGGCATGCATATCCACCAGCACCAATCCCTCAGCGTTCTGGGCCAGAATATAAATGCCGTGCAACTGCCCTAGCGCAAACCCTAGTGGTGGTGGCGCAGTGGGATCGTTATCAGGCATCGCCAGGGGCGCTTCACGCACCTCACTACCTCGCTCACTGGGAGGGCTCGGCTGAGGCGTTAACAGCGTTTCTTCGTGATTGGGGTGTAGCGCCTGATAACCCTGCATAAAGCGGCGCACGCGCTCAGCACCGGGGTGGCGATCCGGCGAGTGGGGCAGCGCAATCCCCTGCTGCTGCCAGCGGGGTTGTTCAGCCCCCATTTCTGAAGCTTCGCCCTGTGGCGATACGCCTGACGTATCAGCCACCTCGGCATCATGCTCCTCTGCACTCTCAGCGGGTTTAGCCGACGCCAGGGAGTGATGGAGGCTCGAATAGAGAAAGTCGTGAACCATACGACCATCACGAAAGCGCACTTCATGCTTGGTGGGGTGGACGTTGACGTCCACAACGTCTGGATCAAGCTCCAGATAGAGCACAAAGACCGGATGACGGCCGTTAAACAGCACATCACGATAGGCCTGACGCACCGCGTGGGCGACCAAACGATCACGCACCACGCGTCCATTGACAAAAAAGTACTGTTGGTCAGCCTGTGAGCGCGAGTGGGTGGGCAAGCCAACCCAGCCGCTTAGCCGTATACCGCCCGCTTCGCGCTCGATATAGCGAGCATGCTCGATAAAATTCTTGCCCAACAGCGAGGCAATACGCCGCTCCCGGGCCGCCGCAGAGTGACCGGCGGGCAACTGGTGAATGACTTTTTGGTTATGGCGCAATACCCAGGCGATGTCGTAGCGGGATAGCGCCTGACGGCGAAATGCCTCTTCTACATGGGCAAATTCGGTCTTTTCTGTGCGCAGAAACTTGCGCCGGGCGGGGGTATTAAAAAACAGATCGCGCACGCCAACGCTGGTACCACGGGGGTGTGGCGCAGGTGTCACCCGTGCTTCCATGCCCCGCCCTTCCGCAACCACCCGCCAGCCATGGCGGGGGTCGTCTTCGGCATTGGAGATCAGCTCCAGCCGCGAGACGGAGCTAATCGATGCCAGCGCTTCACCGCGAAAGCCTAGCGAACTAACGCCCTCTAAGTCTTCCAGGCTGCCAATCTTACTGGTGGCATGGCGGGCCAGGGCCAGCGGTAAATCCTCTTCGCCAATGCCAATCCCGTCATCGCGCACTTTGATCAGCCGCGCGCCCCCTTGCTCGATCTCTACTTCGATACGCTGGCTGCCAGCATCAATAGCGTTCTCTATCAACTCTTTGGTGACCGATGAGGGGCGCTCAACCACCTCCCCGGCGGCAATCTGGTTGGCCAACCGCGGGTCGAGTACCTGTATACGCGGTGCGGTAGCGGTCATATCAGTCAACACGGCACCTCATGAACGGGGAATCTGTAACACTTGGCCAACACGAATCACGTCACCATTCAGGTCATTGGCCTGCCTCAACTGATTAACCGGCACGCCATGACGCACAGCAATCGCTGACAGGGTGTCTCCCGACTGAATACGGTACTCGTTACCCGAAGGGCGACGCTGATTATCACGCTGCCAGGCAAGCAGGCTGGCCGGCGGTGGGAAGCGCTCAAAATGCTCGCGCAAACCGCTGAAGATAGCCTGAGAAAGCCCTGATTGGTGTACTGGGTCGCGTAGCCGACGCTCTTCGTCAGGGTTAGAGATAAAGCCAACCTCGATCAACAGCGAGGGGATATCGGGAGACTTCAGTACCATAAACCCAGCCTGCTCGACCCGCGACTTATGCAGCCGGTTAATGCGGCCTAACTGCTCCAATACCTGACCACCGATCGAGAGCGAGTCATTCAGCGTGGCAGTCATGGTCAAATCCAACAACACGCCGCGCAGCACCTGGTCTTTATCACGCAAGGAGAGACTGCCATCGACACCGCCGATAAGGTCGGAGCGGTTCTCACTATCCGCCAGCCACTGGGCGGTTTCCGAGGTGGCGCCGCGCTGAGAAAGCGCATAGACCGAGCTCCCTTGGGGTCTTGGGCTGGTGAAAGCATCGGCGTGTATCGAGACAAAAAAGTCGGCTTTTTGCTCACGTGCCAGTGCGGTACGCTGACGCAACCCTATATAGTAGTCACCATCCCGCACCAGCACGGCTTTAAAGCCCTCAGTACCGTTCACTTCAGCGGCTAGGCGACGGGCAATTTCCAGCACTACGTCCTTTTCCCGTGTGCCTGAAGGGCCAATCGCCCCCGGGTCTTCACCGCCATGACCGGCGTCGACGGCAATAATAATATCGCGCCTTGGGTGCGGCTTGGCTGCCTGCACTTCTGTCGGCGCTGCCTCGCTAGGCGGCGCCACGCTGTCCGACAGCTGGCCTTGAGCAGATGCCCGCTGGGCCTGAATTTCCTGATCCCGAATCATCGCCTCAATGGGGTCAATCGGATTCTCGACGGCACTCTCACCAGGATATTCGAGATCAACGACCAGTCGGTGACCGTACTGGTCGTTAGGTGTCAGGGTAAAATGGCGTGGCTCAATTTCTCGATTGAGTTCAAGCACTACCCGCAGGCCCCCACCCTCCCGCACGCCGGTACGCACCGAGGTAATTGCACTGTCGTGCAAAGGCAGCGTACTGGGGTCGGTATCCATTTGGGTATCATCTAAATCAATCACCAACCGCGCCGGGTTCTCCAGCGAAAATACGTTGGCATTAGTCGCAGCGGAGAGATCAAACACCAGCCGGGCATGATCTGGCGCCGCCCAAAGCCGCATGCTCTCTACGCTGGACGCTTGTACATCAACCGCCGCCAGGGCAAAAAAACCGGCGGCTAATAAGCGATATACACCTGCCGCTATGCCCTTCATTTCCATTGAATCACACCGTTCTCCAACTGGTCAGAACCTTCTTTACTGACTGCACTTACCTTGCTACTTACCTTACTTCGCAATAATTCAAGCATACGCTGACCGTTATCACTACCCGCAGCTAATGAGACTAAACGCCCTTGCGCCACTACTTCCAAGGTTAGGCGCAGGTCAGGCGCTGGCAACCACCCTTCACCGCGGCTGGGCCACTCAATAATGGTGACTGCATCGTCGGCCAGCACGTCTCGACCACCAATAAACTCAAGCTCTTCTGGATCCGCTAAGCGGTATAAATCCAGATGATAAACCCGTTGATCGTTCAACTCATAAGGCTCTACCAAGGTGTAAGTGGGGCTTTTAACCGCCCCTTGATGGCCGTAAGCCCGCAGGATGCCACGCGTTAACGTGGTTTTACCGGCACCTAGCTCACCCTCTAGATAGACGAGCCCGCGTCCTTGCAATACGTGCCCGAGAGTTTCGCCAAAAGCGACCTGGGCCTCTTCGTTGTCTAATTGCACCTGCATGTGGGCTGCCTTCACGGATTAATCAATTTTCGCGCATAGGATGCCAGATCGCTGGCCAGCAGGCCACGCTCGCCTTCTTCCGCTGCCGCGCGATCGGCCGCTAACGCATGCACCATGGCACCTAGCCAGACACTAAACTCCACCTCGCCCCGCTGAGCAACCAACGCCCCCAGCATGCCGCTGAGCACATCGCCCATGCCGCCGCTGGCCATACCGGGGTTCCCGTAAGGGCACACCACCAAACCGCTAGGCCCAGCAATTAAACTGCCCGCGCCTTTTAAAATCACCACACCACCCCGAGCGCGTTGCAGTGCCTGGGCAGCAGCGGGCCGGTCGGATTGGATATCGGCAACGGAACAGTTCAATAGTCGCGCGGCCTCACCGGGGTGTGGAGTCAAAATCCAGTTATCACGGCGAACCTCCGGCCACTGGCGCGCCAGGAGGTTAAGCCCGTCGGCATCTACCACCAGCGGCTTATCTGCCTGCAGCGCACTCTGCAGCACCGCCTGCCCCCAGGCAGCTTGGCCAAGCCCTGGCCCGACCACCACAACGTCAGCGTTACTGGGCAGTTCAGCGGCCTCAGCGCCACCGCGTACGCCATGAGCCATCACCTCCGGGCAACGCACCAAACTGGCGGCAATATGTTCTGGGGCAGTCGCCAAGCTTACTTTACCCGCCCCTAAGCGGGCAGCAGCCTGACAGGCCAGCAGCGCGGCACCTCCGAAACCAGGGGCGCCGCCCATGATCAGCACATGGCCCATGTCGCCTTTATGGCTGGTACGCAGGCGTGGTGCAAAAGCCTCTGCCAGCAGCGAATCATCCAGCCGCCAAGCCGTGGGGGGAATATCGAAATAGGCCTGGGCTTTGACACCCAGGGGTCGAAAGTCGATCTCGCCAGTATAGGCAGGGGCATCACCTGTATGTAATCCAACCTTATCGCCAATAAAGGTCACCGTGCAGGAGGCCTTCACAGCAATACCCGGTACCGCACCGGTGTCGGCAACCAATCCAGAGGGAATATCAATCGCCAGGACTGGCTGCTTTGCAGCGTTGATCGTTTCAATAGCACGCTTGAAGCGCCCCTCTACTTCACCGGTCAACCCGGTACCCAGCAATGCATCAACAATCACTTCGCCGGTGAGCTCAATCCCAGCGTGCCACTCCTCGCAGCCCACGCCCGCGGATGTTGCTAATTCTGCGGCACGGGCCGCGTCGCCGCTGAGCTCTTCAACGGACTTAAGGGTTATCCGCTGCACTTTGAGGCCCGACTGCATGGCTAGCGCTGCCAGCACGTGACCATCGCCACCGTTGTTGCCACTCCCACATAGCACGGTGATACTACGTGCTTGTGGCCAGCGGGAGCGGAAGCTGTGCCAGGCGCTTGAGGCGGCGCGCTGCATCAATGCAAAGCCATCGATACCCCCGGCGATCGTGCGCCGATCGAGTTCCTGAACCTGGGCGGCTTTATAGAGGGGGCGTAGCATGGAAGTATTCGGGACTGTCACGATCGCTCCTTTCACATGTTTTGATGGCTGCCAATGCGTTAGCATAGCGCGCTTAATGCCTTGCTGTTGATTGACTATGTCGAATTCCACTGCCTTTGCACGTTCTGATGGTGCAATGACTGACCAGAAACTTGCTCGCCTTGCCGACCTGATTAAAACCTGGGGGCGAGAGCTGGGTTTTCAGCAGGTGGGCATCACCGATACTGAACTGTCGGCTCATGAAGACCACCTCGACGCGTGGCTGGAAAAGGGCTACCACGGCGAAATGGGCTTTATGGCCAAGCATGGCACCAAGCGCACTCGCCCAGAGGAGCTGGAACCCGGCACTCAACGCATTATCAGCGTGCGTATGGATTACCTGCCCGCCGAGGTGGAGAGCACCAAGGTGCTCGGTCAGCCCAACCGCGCCTATGTATCGCGCTACGCCCTTGGCCGTGATTATCACAAGCTAATCCGCAAACGGTTAGCCCTATTAGCAAAAAAAATTGAGCAGGAAGTCGGCAGCTTCGGTTACCGCGCTTTTGTCGACTCAGCGCCGGTGATGGAACGCGCCCTGGCTCAAAAAGCGGGGCTCGGCTGGTTTGGCAAAAACGCCATGCTGCTCAACCCCAAGGCGGGTTCGCTGTTTTTTGTTGGCGAACTCTATACTGACCTTCCATTGCCCATTGACGCACCGTTTGAGCACGAACACTGCGGTAGCTGTAACGCGTGCAAAGTGGCCTGCCCCACCGGTGCCATTGTTGACGATAAAGTGGTCGACTCGCGCAAGTGCATTTCGTATCTCACTATTGAGTTGCACGGGGCGATTCCAGTCGAGTTTCGTCGCGCCATGGGCAACCGTATTTACGGCTGCGATGACTGCCAATTGGTATGCCCTTTTACGCGTTTTACCCATATTACCCAGGAAGATGACTTTGAGCCGCGCCATGACCTGGATCGCGCATCGCTTATTAGCCTGTTTGGCTGGGGCGAAGCGGAGTTTCTGGATAAAACCGCTGGCAGCCCCATTCGGCGCATTGGCTACCAGCGCTGGCTGCGCAATATCGCCATTGGCCTGGGTAACGCGCCCTGGAGCGAGGCCGTTGAAGCCGCGCTCTGGGCGCGCAGAGCCTACCCAAGCTCGCTGGTGCGTGAACACGTCGCCTGGGCGCTTGAGGAGCAGCGTCTTAAACGCAGTGAGCGCATTGCCACTGACGCGTCTTAAACGCTACTCTTCTTAGCTATTCTTCTTCGTCGCTGCGCTGATCAACGCGTAAAAATGTATTGCGGTAGTGGGCCAGCTCGGCAATCGACTCTTTAATATCGTCCATGGCCAAGTGCACATTCTGTTTACTAAAGCCCGCCAGCGCACCGGGGTTCCAGCGTTTGGCCACTTCTTTTATGGTAGACACATCAAGATTGCGGTAGTGGAAAAAGTTGAGCAACGCAGGCATTTCACGCTCGAGAAAACGACGATCCTGATGGATGCTGTTGCCACACATGGGCGACGAACCTGCCACTGCGTACTGCTGCAAAAACGCCAGGGTTTGCTGCTCAGCTTCAGCGGTTTCCACTTGGCTTGCCTTCACGCGTGCGACTAAGCCTGATTCGCCGTGGGTTTTCTGGTTCCAGTCATCCATCTGCGCCAGCAGACTATCGGGCTGCTTCACCGCAATAACCGGCCCCTCGGCGACCACATTCAAATCCGCATCTGTAATGAGCGTGGCTACTTCAATGATGCGCTCTTTATTAGGATCGAGACCGGTCATCTCTAGATCAATCCACACCAGCAGATCATTCCGCGGCGCTGTTTTTCCTTCTGTTGCACCCGTCGTATCGTTGCTCATTACCGTTATCCTTTTGCCTAAATGGCTATTCACACCATGCCATTGTGCCTTAAATTTACGCTTACAGTTAAACACGGGCCTGTGGACGTTTCAGCGTGAATCACGACGAAACGTCCACAGGCCCTATAAATTCTCGCACTTTAACACGAGGGGAAACAGTCCCGCATTTGCCGCTGAAGCTATATCATCAGCAAACTATGCCGTTTTAATTATGGGTAAAGGTTCACAAGCAGATCTCTGATTTAATTGGCATTTAAGTAGAAACAATGTTCACAAGATCGCCGTCACCCTTGGAAAGTTTATTAATATTGCGTGCCATCGTTAACTGGCGGCGCTTTACCGTACCGTGTGTCCATCCTGACATGTGCGGGGTCATAATCACGTTGTCTAATTCATGGAAAGGAAGAGAAGCGGGTAAAGGGTTAGACTCTGAGCCTGCTGGATAGACATACCAAGTATCTATGACCGCGCTAGCAATTCTCGACTCATTTAGGGCATCAAATAACGCTTTCTCATCAACCACGCGGCCACGACCAACATTGACAAAAACAGCGCTCCTTTTCATATCTTTAAACTCTTTTTGACCAATAAAACCTTCAGTATCTTTAGACAGCGGAAGCGTATTAACGACAATATCGACATCTTTCAACATAGAAGATAGATCATCAAAAGCATAATATTTTTTTATTTGGTTAGACGCTTCAACTATGCTCCTATTTGCTATTGAAACATCCATTCCAAAAGCATGAGCTCGACTTGCCAATTCTTTCCCAATATGTCCAAAACCGATGATACCTATGGATTCAGAAGATAGCTCAGTGCGTAGGCCTGATGCACCACCAGCCCAATACTCCCAGTCACCATGTCTTAATTTTTTATCAGCATCCGCTAGAGGAACATGTCTCAGCAGCAGAGCTGATATAATATACTCAACGATGGCTTGCTCATGGCCAAAACAATTACAGACCGTTGTTGTGCTTGGAAGCAGAGAGAGGTCTAAACCGTCATAACCAGCGCCTGGGACATGAAACAACTTTGTTTTTGTTAAAGTAGGTAGCGATGAATCATGTTTGACACCAACAATGACATCGGCACCGGCATAGCAAGCAATATCTTCTTCGGATTCGAGCGTATCTGGCAACAGTTTTATGGTGTGATCGTCCTCAAGAAGGGATTCAAAATTGCTAAAAAATGTTTGTGCATTTTTGCCATGAAAGACTATGTCCATGGAAGCTCCAGTATTGTTATTAAATTAAGGTTGTTTAAATTCCATTCTTACATCAAAGACACTAGGAGGTAATTCATCGCTTAAAACCGGCAACATATCTTTCACAAAGTCAATAAGCTTATCAGATGCCAGTGCGGCTTGTTCTGGCTTACCGGAAAGTATGGCATCCAGGACAGCGATATGACCTTCCACGGTACTATCAAGACTTTCCCCACCGGCAGTATAGGAGTGATAAACCCAGCCAATTCTTCGAAAAATAGTATGCAGAGGTCTAAGCGTATACTGTAGAAAAGGCTCACCGCACGCGGAAAGCACCATTTGGTCTATTTTGCTATCATAAGCATTGAATTCAGAGATAGTTAAAGACTCACTTGTTTTTAACAAGTTAGCTATGTGGCGAAACTGACTTCTTTGCGCGTCGCTTGCCCTTTGGCTAGCCAGCGATATAACAAACCTTTCAAGGTCTCGACGTAAGTCAAGCAGTAATGAAGCACGAGACAAGTCTATTGGTGAAATCTGGACACCTTGTCGCGGATGAATAATCATTAACGTATCAGCAGCCAAACGAGTTGTCGCCTGATACACCGGCATTCGATTAAAGCCTGTCATCGTTTGTAAGTCTTGAATCCTAAGATGGCTGCCTGGCTTTAGCTCGCAGGTGACAATGAGTTCTTCAAGCTTATCATAGGCGAGATCAAGCAGGTTCTGACCCGCATTACTAGTTTTATTGCTCATATCTATTCAGCCATTGTTATCGGACAAAACTTGCCTATTTTTCCATGCATAAGCTCGCCAAATAAAATATTATACTTGGTAAATAAATAAAAATACTCATCGCACCTTTCATAGCAAACACAAATCTAACATTCAATCAACCTCTATCAAAAAAAGCACAACAAATTACCATGTAAAAACTCATTTTCCGTCAAAATCAAGCTGAACTTTCATGGATTTTTCACGCAGAGAAGCTAGATCGAAAGCAGACTTTGCCTCTCCAAAAGGTATAACTGAAGATACGAAAGGTTTTAAATCAACCACCTTTCTATCAATAAGATCAGCTGCCTGGGAAAATTCCTCGTCAAAGCGGAAGCTCCCCATCATCTTAACCTCCTTAGCAACCGCTAAATTTAAGGGAAATGGAATCTCACCACCTAAACCGACCAAAATAATAATACCGCCGGGCTTAATAATCTCTAATGCCGACGCAAGTGCTTTGGGGCTACCCGAGCATTCAAAGATAACATCTTGGCTACCCTTCCCGTGAGCAAGGGAGGTCAACGCATCTGGTTGGCTATTGAGATTAACACTACGATGCGCACCTAATTGAGCCGCAATCGCTAAAGGAGCATCAGAAAGATCTGTCGCGGTAATATATTGAGCCCCAGCACGAGCAGCAGAAAGTACCGTTAAGCAGCCAATCGGCCCGCATCCCGAGACTAATACGTTACTCCCGACCAAAGAGCCTGCTTGGCGTACAGCATGGAGGCAAACGGCTAAAGGCTCTGCGCAAGCAGCATATGTCAGGTCAGTATCGGGTTGTAGCGGGTAGAGTTGTTGGGCTGGAATCGTGACATTTTGGCGAAACAACCCCTGTTGATGAGGAAAACGCATGGCACTTCCAAAAAAACGCATGTCTTCGCATTGGTTTCGTTGGCCATTTTGACAGTACTGGCATGTGCCACAAGGCATAGAAGGATTCACAGCCACCTTATCGCCCACTTTCAAATGTGAAACACCTATGCCAAGTTCCGCGACAACACCAGCTACTTCATGTCCTAGAACCATAGGCTCTTGCAACCTTACCGCACCAAAACCGCCGTTATGGAAGTAATGAAGGTCAGAGCCGCAAATACCACCTTTACTAATCGTTATTTTTGCTTCACCTGAACCAGGCGGATGCGCTTCTTGATGCTCTTCGACGCGCAAGTCACCGGGGGAGTGTATGACTATTGTTTGCATAAAGGCCCCCTATAGCACTGATATCATGCCGCCATCAGCATAAATTATTTGTCCATTAACATAGGCTGAAGCAGCGGAGCTAAGGTAAATGGCTGTTCCTGCGAGTTCCTCAGGCTTTCCCCAACGACGGGCAGGTGTTCGGCTTTTTACCCATGCATCAAAATCTGGGTTTGAGGTTAGGGCTTCATTCATATCAGTCAACATATAACCAGGCCCAATGGCGTTAGCCTGGATACCATGCTCTCCCCACTCAGCTGCCATCGCCTTAGTCAGCATTTTAACCCCACCCTTGGCTACCGTGTAGGGAGCAACCGTTGCCCGGGCTAGCTCACTGGTTAGGGATCCGATATTAATTATCTTTCCGTGACCACGCTCAATCATTCGCTTTGCCGCTTCTCTGCCGACAACAAAAGCTGAGGTTAAATTAGTATCGATTACACGGTGCCAATCGGATGTTTCAAGCTCAACCATCGGCTTTCTAAATTGTATTCCGGCATTATTTATCAAAATGTCAATATTGATACCAGCTTTATCGAATTGGTCGAAGGCTGATTTAATCTCGCTTTCATTGGTGACATCAAAAGCTGCTATTTCGACATGATAGCCACTCTGAGTCATCTCTCTTTTAGCTGCCTCTAGCCTCTCTAGGCTCGTGCCATTAAGAATGATCGAAGCTCCAGCACTTGCAAGCCCCTCGGCAAAAGCGCGACCCAAGCCCCGTGAAGAGCCGGTAATGAGAGCGGTTTTACCTGTTAAATCAAAAAGATTCGTTGCCATGGGTATCTCCTTTAAAGTGACGTTTTTCTCACGCTCAAATCGGAGCGTTTAAAGAAAGTGGGCAGTAATTCAACACCAAGCCCTGGCCCTTCCATGGGGTATACAAAGCCATTCTCGATTTTGGGTACAGCCGTTACCAACTCGGTGTACCAGCCTCGATAAAAAGCTCTTACACTCTCCTGAATGAGCGTGTTTGGCTGGCTAAACGACATATGAATGGCGGCCACAAACCCGACCGGGCCAATACAGTCATGAGGAGCAAAAGGGCGATGCCAGGTTTCGGCAAGGGAGGCTATTTTGCGCCCTTCTGTTAACCCCCCTGTCCAGCAGAGATCGACCATAACCACATGGGTTGCGTCACGATCCAGCATGTCTTTATAGGGCCAACGAGAGCCAAGCGTTTCACTGGCACACGTCCAAACAGAGGTAGAAGCGGCAAACTCAGCAAGTGCTTGCGGTGAGTTCATTCGGATGGGGTCTTCATACCAAGTGGGATTAAATTGCTCCAATTCCTTAGCAATATTTTTTGCGGTCGGTAAATTCCACTGAGAATGAAACTCAACCATGATGTCAATTTCATCGCCAACAGCCTTACGTATTTCTTCGAAAGGTTTTATCGCTTTTTTCATTTGCGGTGAGGTGATGTACTGGCCACGCGTCTCAGCAGCAGCGGGGTCAAATGGCCAGATTTTCATTGCCGTAATACCCGACTCCAGGAGATTTTCAGCTAACTGCGCTGGGCGGTTCATAAAGCCGTCCAGATCCTCATAAGGCCCCTCTGAGGCACCTATATTCCAATTTGAAACCGGCTTGATATTGTTGGTTCGAACGTAACGATAACCTGCGCAAGTGTTATATATACGAATTTTCTCCCAACAAAGCCCCCCTAACATTTGGTGGACTGGCTGGTTACATACTTTACCAAAGATATCCCAGAGAGCTATGTCGATAGCAGAGGCTGCGCGGTATTCAGCGCCTGTTGAAGACTGCGCCATGGGGAGTGATACCATCTCTTTGTGCAAAGCCTCAATATGAAGAGGATCTTTGCCCAACAATCGCTCGGAAAGTGTTTCGTGTATATGGGCCTCTACAGCCCCAGCACCATAAAATGTTTCACCTAAACCGACGATACCAGCATCCGTTTCAACGTGTACCCAAAGCACATTGGAAAATTCTTTTAGTCGATATGTTTTTATCGCTGTTATTTTCATTTTTAATCCTTTTTAGCTGAGTGCGGCAGGCAACCAAAGTGCTATACCAGGAAAAGCCAACATAAATACCAGTATTGCTATTTGTATAAGCATAAATGGCCAAAGCGAAGCGTATATTGTTTGAAGGCTGATCTCAGGTGGGGCAACACTTTTCAAATAAAATGCAGCCGGCCCAAATGGAGGTGACAAAAATGCAACTTGCATCGTTAGTGAAAAGAGCACACCAAACCATACTGGGTCATAACCTAAATGAGTTACAATGGGTACAAAAATAGGAATTGTAAGAAGCAGTATTCCAATCCAATCCATAAACAGCCCAAGCACAAAAAACACGAGCATCATAACCAAGATTGTTGCAAAGGGAGAAATACCTAGCCCAGCAATAAAGCTAGTAACATACTGTTGCCCCCCTGAGAGATTGTATATTCCAATTAATACAGCTGCGCCAAAAGTTACCCATAAAATGATACCGCATGACAGGAGCGTCCTTTTAAGCGCTTGCCACACTAACTCTTTGCAAAGCTCTTTGCGTGCATATATCACCATAAGGGTGGCGCCCACAGCTACCCCAGCTGCTTCTGTAATTGATGTTATTCCACCATAGATGCACCCAAACACGATAAAAATTAGCAACAGAAACGGAAGGAAACCATGAATGATGTCCTTCCAACCAATGGCTTCGACTTCTACTTTATCGGGCATTGGGGCTAGGTTTGGATTTAACGTACAACGAATATAGATATAAGCATAATAGGCAAGCGCTAATACAAAGCCTGGAACAAATGAAGCGAGAAACAATTTATGCACTGAGACTTCGGCGGTGAGCCCATAAACAATTAGTACAATTGACGGAGGGATCATTGTCCCCAAGGAACCGCCAGCACAGATCACTCCAATTGCCAGTTTTTTATCATAGTTAAGCCTCAACATTTGAGGTAGTGCCACTAGACCGAGCAGAACAATCTCACCACCTATGATACCGCTTATGGCAGCCATAAAGATGGATATAACAAGCGTAACGGTCATTACGCCACCTTTTCGGTGTCCAAATAGTTTATTGAGACTATTGTAAAGGTCGTGGGCTATTCTCGATCTTTCTAACAGCGTTGCCATAAATATAAACAACGGAATAGAGAGTAATGCATACTCAGTAGCCAGCCCATATATCGTTTTGTGGGCAATGGCGATGACGGGAGTACCATAATTAAAGTAAGCGATTGTGATCGCAAGAGAGCCCGCAGCAAAGGCCAGCGGCACACCTATAGCCATCAGAAATAGAACGCCAAGAACAAGTACTAGGGTAATTAACTCAATCGACACGTCCCTTCTCCTCAGCCAGTGAGCGAGTGTCGATCCCCCGCATATTGTTGACGAAATTGATAATCGCGTAGATCGCTATTATCAGTGCTGCGCACACTATGGCAGGCTTGACTGTCGCAGGTATGGGAGGGTTCCAAGCGGTACCAAAGCGCTCCCACGTTGACAATGCTTTCCATGAACTGGGCCAACCGAACCAGGATACCGCCAAGCAGTAAGTAAGCACGCAAATAAGCTGGATACAGTCGAATACTCGCTTTAGCCAAGATGGCGAAGCGTCATATAAGACGGTAATACGGAGGTGTTGGTCGAGCTGCATTGCATAGACACCTGCCGCCGCATAAAGAATCGCAGATAACCAAAGTGCCAGCTCATTGGCCCAAAGGGTGGGAGCTTTAAATATATACCTGGCTAACACTTCGTAAAAAGTGACGGCCACAATCACGAGTAGCAGCAAAGAAAAAAGTGCCGTTATTGTTTTTGCAATCGATGACTTATGCTTAGCAGGTGGCATAGAGTCTCTCCTTGAGTAAGCCGAGGCCTAATGGCCTCGGTTTATTGGCATTTTCATCTATTCAAGGATGCCTATTTTCGTCATATAGGCGATATGTGAATCGTACGCGGCTTTCGCTTCAGGACTACGTGTCGACCAATCTTCCCACACTGCTTGAGCTGCTTCCCTGAATACCTGACGGTCTTCCTCGCTCCAATCGTGTAGAGTTACACCTTCTTGTCTAAGTTCTACTGCTGCTTGACGATCGAGCATCGTGGAGTCTTGAACTATCTCCAATGCAATGGTATCCAGAGCAGAACGAAGTATTTGTTGCTCTGCTTCACTAAGGCTATTCCACTTTTCAAGATTCATCGCCACGTGCTCAATGGGCATTGAATGAAAACCCGGATAAGTAGCATGCTCTGCTATATCGTAGAGACCTAAACCTTTATTCACTGCCAAGGTGGATGCATCCGCGCCGGAAACGGTTCCTGTGGACATCGCCGTAAACACTTCACCAAAAGGCATTACAACTGGGCCAGCTCCCAAACTTGCAAATATTTCAGACTCCATACCAGGAGGAGAGCGGAACTTCCAACCATCTATATCTTCTATCCCCGCTAACTCAGTAGTCGAGCTGAGCGCTTCAGGAGTCGCGACAAACACTCCAACCAAGTGCATATCAAACTTGTGATATAGTTCGTTAGCTAGCTCTAATCCACCTCCATCTTTATACCAACCGATTAACTCGTGAGGTGTGTTGTACCCTCCCATGATATCGCCATAAAATTGAAAGGCTGGATTTTTACCCGTTATATATCCTGCCCCTGTTGCATCACCATCAATAATTCCCATGCTGGCTGACTCAAATGCCTCAGACGCTTTCACTACTGCTGAGTCAGTATGCATTTTTATATCTAAACTACCGCCTGACATTTCGTTTGCCAAATCGGCAAATCTAATAAGAGCCTCCCCTTGTAGCGATGAGGAACTATGATGCGTTTGAAAGTTAAGCGTTGTTACATCTTGCGCGTAACTGTTGGTTAAAGGCGTGAGTAAAGCAATGCCAAGCGCTGCTACGATAGATCTTTTTATAGTTTTCATAAGCTGCTCCATGTTTGCGATGCATGCTGTGATATATCACAAAATATTAATAGCAGCCCTCAGATTGCTGTGTCAAATAGCCCTTGGTGAAGATTTTTTAAAGACCCATAAAAAGACTAGTGAGACCTATGCTTATACAACCCTATAATTCAGCCTGGCTCAGAACATAAAATGTATAAGAATACATTTTATGTTATATAAAACAATTCCTTACGAGAGCCACTCCGATTTCAGGTGCATACGACATAAGGTCATCTGATTTGACGCCCACAGTAAATGCGTAGTGAGCAGCTACAATGCCTTATACTAATTGATGAGTGCTCTTGAGACATTTCACCAGACAGAGCGAGCGCACAACCTTCGCGAATCTCACCTTTAGCACGGTTACGATACCTTGTAATGCTTAGCCTTTAGGTGTTGATGAGAGCACTGCAATGAGTAGCAGAATTGAATGCAACCTGAATAGTGAAAAACAAAATAATACTTAAGGAGCCTCTGATTAACGTAATGAGTGAAGGCCAGACAAGGCAAAAATCAACGAAAAAGCGGAGTTTACGGGTTGTAAATGAGCATTTTGATCGGACTCGCGCACGAGGCGATTTTTAACGCCGTATGGTCGAGCGCAATAGTTAATCAGAGGTTTCTTAAATAACACTGAAAATAGACCCTTCAAGCAGCTACAAAGGAGAGCTTGGCTACTTGATGGCATCTTTGATAAGTACAATCACACCTTTGATAGGTACAATGACATCTATTGTAGCGATCATCAGGTGGTCATGAGCAAACGTAAATTAAGTCGCCAGCAGCAGTGGCGAGTCGAGAAAGTCCAGGCGGAACGTGCCCAGCGCGCCGAAAAGCGCGATGTGCAAGACGCTGAAAAACTCGCCGCCGGTGAATACGGTGCCGAACAGCCGGGCCGTGTCGTTGCTCACTTTGGACGCACCCTGGAGGTGCGCAATAGCGATAATGAACCGGTGCGCTGTCACTTACGCGCCAACTTGGATGGCCTAGTTACCGGCGACAGAGTGATATGGCGCGCAGGGCAAGAAGGCTCCGGCGTGGTGGTGGCACGGGAAGAGCGCGACAGCGTGCTAAAGCGCCCCGACGCTCGCGGCCTGCTCAAACCGGTGGCCGCCAATATTGATCAGCTATTGATCGTATTTGCGGTCGAACCCGCACCTCACGCCAACCTTATCGATCGCTATCTGGTCGCCGCCGAGGCCACCGGTATAGCGCCAGTGCTGGTCCTCAATAAAACCGACCTGCTGCCAGAAGATGGCGGCGAGTTAGGCAAATTATTAGAACGCTACCGCGATTTGGGCTATCCCGTCGTACGCACCACCACCGCTACCGAAACCGGGCTGGATGATCTGCGCAGCCAGCTTGAAGGCCGCACCTCGGTATTCGTCGGTCAAAGCGGCGTGGGCAAATCTTCGCTAATCGACCTGCTGCTACCCGATGAAACCCTGCGCATTGGCGCGCTCTCGGAAGACTCGCGCAAAGGTACTCACACCACCACCACGGCACGCCTCTATACCATGAGTCGCGCTGAAGTGGCCGACGGCGATCTCATCGACTCACCGGGTATTCGCGAGTTTGGCCTGGTGCACCTCAACGAGCAGGAAGTCACCGACGGCTTTATTGAGTTTCACGACTATATTGGTCACTGCCGCTTCCGCGACTGCCGCCACCGCAATGAGCCAGGCTGTGCTTTACTCGCAGCGGTCGAGGCAGGCAAGATTCATCCAGCACGCTTTACCAGCTACCGGCGCATACTTGATAGCTTGGATAGCTAGGATTTAGAGGAGTTACTCATGAGCACCGAAAGCCAATCGTCGGAATCCAACCTGCTGCCGCTAATCGTTGAGTCTGAACAGCTGCAGGAACATTTGGATGACCCACAGCTGCTGATTATCGATGTACCGGTCAACGGCGATAGCTATCGCCAAGGCCATGTGCCTGGGGCTATCTTCCTCGATTTTCGCTACTTGATGCGCGGTGAAGGGCCTGTGCCCAGCGACGTTCCCAGCGTCGAGGCGCTATCAAGGCTGTTCAGTGCCCTGGGCTTAACCCGCGATACTCACGTGGTCGCTTACGACGACGAAGGCGGCGGTTGGGCGGCACGGTTACTGTGGACGCTAGACCTGATCGGCCACACTCGCTACTCCTATTTGAACGGCGGCATTCACGCCTGGCGCGATGCGGGCCTGGAAGAGAGCACAGAACCGACCGCCCCAACCCCCAGCGAATACCACGCTGAGTTTCTCAACCCCCAAGCCCTGATTACCTGCGACGAAATCAAAGAAAAGCTCGATGATAGGCAGTTTGCGGTATGGGATGCGCGCTCCAAAGATGAGTACGATGGCTTACGCGGTAACAACAAGCACCTGGGCCATATTCCTGGGGCGGTCAATATGGATTGGCTCCACGCCATGGATCGCAATCGTGCGCTACGTATACGCGATTACGCCGAGCTGATCACCGAGCTAGGCGCCCTGGGCCTCACGCCCGACATGGAAATTGCCACCCACTGCCAAAGCCACCACCGCAGCAGCTTCACCTGGCTGGTGGGCAAGGCACTGGGCTTTAATATGCGCGGCTACGCGGGCTCCTGGGGTGAATGGGGCAACCGCGACGACACACCGATTGAGAAGTGAAAATATTACTGTGACCCTTTCCCAAAAAGCCTTTTCACTACTCCAATATCCGCTGCCTCACCACGCGATCTCGCGCCTAACCGGGCAGTTCGCCCAGTGTGACAACCCCTGGGTGAAAAACACCTTGATTAAAGCGTTTATCAAGCGCTTTAACGTTGATATGAGCCAGGCGCTTGAGCCAGACCCCACCGCCTACGCTACGTTCAACGACTTCTTCACCCGTGCGCTCAAAGCGGATGCCCGCCCGCTAGGCGACGGTATCCTCAGCCCCGCCGATGGTACGCTCTCCCAATACGGACGCCTACAGGCCGGACAACTGGTGCAGGCCAAAGGCCACACCTACTCCGCGCAAACCCTGCTCGGCGGCGATACGACACTGGCAGAAGAGTTTTTAGGCGGCAGCTTTGCCACCGTTTACCTCTCCCCGCGGGACTATCACCGGGTGCATATGCCGGTAACCGGCACGTTGCGAGAAATGATCTACGTACCCGGGCGGCTCTTCTCGGTCAACCAGGCCACCGCCAACTACGTGCCGGGCCTCTTCGCCCGCAACGAGCGCTTAGTATGTATCTTTGATACCGAGCACGGCCCCATGGCGATGGTACTGGTTGGTGCGATGATCGTCGCTGCCATCGAAACCGTCTGGTCAGGGCAGGTGACGCCGCTTGCGGGCTGCCCTCAGCGCACACAATTTAGCCAACCTATCACACTTGAAAAAGGCGCTGAGATGGGCCGCTTCAAGCTCGGCTCAACGGTGGTGATGTGTTTCGCCAAGCCGCCCAATTTCGCAAACAATCCGCTGGGCAGCATGGTGCAGATGGGGCAAACGCTGGGAGCTTATTGATGACCTTTCCCCCTGAACGACCTAGGTCGAAGCACTAGCCGCACCTGAGAGGAAGAGCTCGACACAGCGTCGAGCTCGAGCGTTGCACCGCGTCTCGTCAAGACGCACATGGCGACCAAGCAGAGCGTCAATGTGCCATTCACCAAGCAACATTCCCATAAACATACCGGCCGCTTCACGCGGATCGTCGAGGTCAAGACGGCCGCTATCCACCTGCTCGCTTAAGTAAGCAGCTAGCGCCTGACGGGTCTGGTCGGGGCCGCGAGTGAGAAACAGCTCACCAAGCTCCGGAGCCCGTTCGGCCTCAAAGGCTAAGCCGCGAACTAAACGGATCACGCCCGGCTCGAACACCAACGTCAGCATTCGGCGGCCTAGCTCGTACAGCACCTGCTCTAGGGCTTGGTGATCCCGTCGCCCCTCCTCCAGCACTGCCCAAGCGGTGGAGATATGACGCTCCATCGCCGCTGTGAATAATCCCTCCTTGTTACCGAACTGCTTATACAGCGTCGCCAAAGATCCGCCGGCGCGGGCAACCACTTCGTTAACGCTGGCACCGGCATAGCCCTGTTCAAGAAAAACATCCCGGGCAGCGTCCAGCAGACGTTCACGGCGCGCCACGCCGCGCGACGTTACGCCATCAGTTATGTTGGGATCTGGCGTGGTTGAGCGTGGCATTGACACTCCTATAGAGGTATATAAAGAAGGATTAATTATAAAGACGCGGCGCACAGAAGTAATATTTTTTGCCCTGGAAATGTAATGTAGCATTCATTACACTATTTGTCTTTTTCCCAAGGGAGGTGTCTTTGCCTCACAGGGAGCCCCTAGCAGGAGCGCTATTGCCTTAAGGAGTGGTCATGACATCGAATACTAAGCCGGGCGAGCCCCCGGATGAGCGCCAAAGCAGCCATACCGTCGCGGGTCAAGATGCCCACTCCAGCGGCAAAACTAGCCGCAAGTTACTCGCTATGGTGGCGGGGATTATCGTCCTGGCGGCGCTAATTTGGTGGGGCATGGGCTGGTGGCAAACCGGGCGCTTCATGGAAGAGACCGACAATGCCTATGTGCGCACCGACAGCGTCGCGGTACGCGCCGAGCTATCAGCGCGGGTCGTCGAGGTGGCAGTAGATGATAACCAAACGGTCAAGCAAGGCGATCTGCTGATACGTCTAGACGCCGAGAGCTACCGCGACCAGGTGACCCAGGCCGAGGCCCAGCAGGCAGTGGCCGCAGCCTCAATCGCCCAATCACACCGCCAGGTAGATTTGCAGCAGGCGGCTATCGATCAGGCCACGGCTCAGCAGCAGGCGGCCCAGGCTAATCTTGACCAGGCGCGCCAGCATCTGGAGCGCTCCTCATCGCTTGCCGCCAACAACTATGGCTCCCGTCAGCAGCGCGAAGATGACCAGGCCGCACTGAGTGTCGCCCAGGCAAAGCTTGCCGAAAGCCAAGCCGCGGTTGTCTCGGCCAGGCGGCAGCTAGCCGTGGCCGAGAGCGACGTGACCCGTGCTGAAGCCAATCTGGACGCCGCTAGCGCCGATCTTGACTATGCTCGCCACCAGTTGGATAAGACCCGCATCGTCGCCCCCCGGGACGGCGCGATTGGCAATCTACGCGTTGAGGTCGGCACCTTAGCGCAGCCGTCGCTGACGCTTTTGCAGCTGGTACCCATCGAGTCGGCCTACGTGGCAGCCAACTTTAAGGAGACCCAGCTCGAACGGATTCGCGTCGGCCAGCCAGTCGCGGTGCATTTGGATGCCTACCCGGATATTACCTACGAAGGCATCGTCGACAGCCTGTCGCCAGCCACCGGCACCGAGTTCAGCCTGCTGCCCCAGGACAATGCCACCGGCAATTTCAACAAAATCGTCCAGCGGGTGCCGGTCAAGATCCGCGTCACCGGCCCCACCGAGGCGCTGAGCCAACTGCGCGCCGGGCTATCGGCCGTGCCCGAGATCGATACTCGTCATCTTGAACCACAAAATGACTCCCGCCCTGCCCAGCAGTTGGCAGCGGAGCGGCCCAAGTCATGAGCGAGACGGTCGCCGGCTCGGTGACGGGCGTTAACGACATGCCACCCTGGCCACAGCGCATTGGCTTCATTGCTGCGGTGTTTGGCATGTTCATGGCAATTCTGGATATTCAGATCGTCGCCAGCTCGCTCAACGAAATCCAGGCGGGGCTCTCAGCCAGCGAGGATCAAATCTCCTGGGTGCAGACCGCTTACCTGATCGCCGAGATTGTGATGATCCCGCTGTCGGGCATGCTGATGCGCATTCTCTCCACTCGAGTAGCCTTCACCCTGTCGTGCGTCGGCTTCACCCTGGCGAGCCTGGGCTGCGCGCTGGCCACCTCGATCGAGCAACTGATCGTGCTGCGCGCTATTCAGGGCTTTATGGGCGGAGCGATGATACCCATTACCCAGGCAGTTAGCTTTTCGATCTTTCCCCGCCGGGTGATGGGCAGCGTGCAGGCGGTGATCGGCATGGTTGTCACCATGGCACCCTCGGTGGGTCCCACCGTGGGCGGCTACATCACCGAGACGCTCAGCTGGCACTGGCTGTTCCTGGCCAACGTGATCCCCGGCGTTCTGGTCTGCTGGGCCGCCTGGACATTTCTCGATATCGACAAACCCAACCACGCGGTCGCGCGCCACCTGGACTTGATCGGCCTGGTATTGATCGCGGTGTTTTTGGGCTCGCTAGAGTTTGTGCTTGAAGAAGGGCCCGGCGATGACTGGTTTGCCAGCCAGCGAATCTTGCTGTTCAGCCTGACCTGCCTAGTGGCGGGAGCCTGGTTCTTCATCCGCACCCTGCGCAGCGACCACCCAATCGTCGATCTGCGCGCCTTTACCAACCGCAACTTTGCCATCGGCGCCGTAATGGGCTTTATCATCGGCATCGCGCTCTACGGGCTGGTCTACATCATGCCGCTGTTTTTTGGCTATGTGCGCGGCTATTCGAGCCTGCAAATTGGTCAGGTGATGTTCGTCACCGGGCTGACGATGTTTCTTTGCGCGCCTATTGTCGGTCAGCTGTCCAACCGCCTCGATCTGCGCATTATGCTGTTTATGGGCCTGCTGCTGGTCGGCGTGGGCACCATAATGAACGCCAATCTTACCGTGGAGTCGGGCTTTTGGCAGTTCTGCGTGCCGCAGATCGTGCGCGGCATGGGGCTGATCTTGTGTATCATTCCAGCCTCGCGTATTGCCCTGGGCACCCTGCCGCCGAGCGAGGTAGGCAACGCCAGTGGGCTTTTTAACGTGATGCGCAACCTGGGGGGTGCCATGGGACTGGCGCTGATCGATACGGTGCGCGACATCCGCGAGGACTTTCACTGGAATCAGCTCATCCCTGCTATCGATACTAGCCGCGAGGTCGTGGTAGCGGAGATCGCCAAATACCAAGCGATGCTCGCCGGCTCGGTGCCCGATACCTATCACACCGCCGTCGCCATGCTGGCGCAACGAGTCTCTCAGCAGGCACAAGTGCTGGCCTTTAACGACATCTTTACTTGGATGGGACTGATCTACATTGCCAGCGTACCGCTGGTATTCCTACTGCGTAGGATTTCGGCTTGACGGCTTGCAGCCTGTTAGCGACTAGCCGCTAACAGCTGGGCGTTGAGAATGTAAGCACGTCTTCCAGGCGTGCCTTGCCGAGTGCCAACTGAATCAAGCGATCTATCCCCAGCGCCACACCGGCGCCTTCGGGCATTCCGTGCTCAAGTGCGGCCAGCAGCCGCTCATCCACATCCACTTCCGGTAAGCCCAAACGGCGGCGCTCAGCGTTATCTTCAGCAAAGCGCGTGCGCTGCTCAGCCGCATCGGTCAGCTCATCGTAGCCGTTAGCCAACTCAATACCGTTAAGATAGACCTCAAAGCGGGAAGCCACCCACTCACCATCTGCATCTTGATGGCGTCGCGCCAAGGCTGCTTGGCTAGCCGGATAATCAACTACCACGCTTAGCTCCTGCTGGCCTAACTGCGGCTCGATCACCACGCTCATTAACAGGTCAAGACAGGTCTCGCGGCCTTCATCAGCTAAGGATTGGGCAGACATTTGTGCCCGCTCGGCAGCTATCGCCCTCAGCCTATCCAGAGACGTCGTGAACGGATCAACCTCTACGTAAGTATGAAACAACTCCCGGTAGCGGTAATGCACAGGTGGGCCGGGGAAACTGGGCAACAGTGACATAATGAGCGTCGCAGTCTCATCAATCAGTTGATCCAGCGTAAATTGCGGCCGATACCACTCCAGCATAGTGAACTCAATATTATGGCGGGCGCCGATTTCGCCATCGCGAAAACTTCGCGCAAGCTGAAAGATCGGCCCACTGCCCGCTGCGAGCAAGCGCTTCATATGGAATTCAGGGGAGGTTTGTAGCCATAGACGGCGCTGCCCTTTGTCCGTGCGCGCCAGAGTGTGCAGCGACACCAAATGGATATCCGTGCTTCCCCCCTGCCCCAGCACGGGCGTTTCCACTTCCAGCACGTCACGCTGGGCAAAAAAAGCGCGCACTTTGGCCATTAACCGCGCCCGTTCGCGCAGCGTTTCAAAGGACGCTGAGGGTTGCCAATCAATGGCCATAACGACTCCTTGAAAAAATCACCTTAAATAATAATGGCCACGCACAAAGCGTGGCCATTAAGACATACAAGCGCCCTGGAAAGCGATCAAGCGCGTGAGACGTAGTCCCCACTGCGCGTATCGATTTTCAACACTTCGCCCTGGTTAATGAAGAGCGGCACACGCACCACAGCGCCAGAAGACAACGTCGCAGGCTTAGAACCACCCTGTGCCGTATCGCCTTTCAAACCGGGATCTGTTTCCACGACTTCCAACTCGATAAAGTTAGGCGGCGTCACGGAAATGGCCTTATCATCCCAAAGCGTAATGATATAGGGCACCTGCTCTTTCAGCCACTTGACGGTATCGCCTAGCGCTTTTTTCTCTACCGCATACTGCTCAAACGAGCCATCGGTCTTCATGAAGTGCCACATATCACCATCGGTGTAGAGATACTCCATTTCTAAATCCATGACATCGGCACCTTCCAGCGAGTCACCGGATTTGAAAGTCTTCTCACCTACGCGGCCAGTCATCAAATTCCGCAGTTTAACTCGGTTAAACGCCTGCCCCTTACCGGGCTTGACCAGCTCGTTCTCAACGATTGCACAAGGATCGCCGTCGAGCATTACTTTCAGACCGGCCTTGAATTCGTTGGTAGAATAGTTCGCCATAATGTCTCTCAATCATCCATTTCAGTTATTTGTATCAACAGGTGGTGCGCGAAGCCATACTTTGCCACTGTCAGCAGGTTTATATACCAGTAGCTATATGCCAGCAGCGTTGCAAATGGCGTCGTTAAATAAGTGCGCGCATGATAACCCGAAGGAGGGCTTTTTTGCAGGAGAACATCATTATTGCCGCGTCTGAAACGCAAAGCCATCGCGACTCACTGGCGCATTCCACTTGGCAGCAGCAGCTTTCTCATGCCATTCGTGACCCGCAAACACTATGCGAACGGCTGGGCCTAAGCCACGACTGGTTGGCGGGCGCCAAGGCTGGACATGCACTGTTTGACGTATGTGTGCCTGAAGCGTACCTCAACAGAATAGCCTATGCCGACATAAACGACCCGCTGCTGCGTCAGGTACTGCCGCTTGGCGAGGAAGCACTAACGCCACATGGCTACGTCGTCGATCCGCTTGAAGAAGCCGAACATCGGCCCGCCAAAGGGCTGATCCATAAGTATGCTGGCCGAGTGCTGCTTATCGCCAGCCCCAACTGTGCCATCAACTGCCGCTACTGCTTTCGCCGCCATTTTCCCTATAGCGATAACTCACCCTCCAGAGCGCAGTGGCAGGAAGCGCTGGATTACCTGCGCGCTGACACCACTATTCACGAGGCGATTCTGTCTGGCGGCGATCCGTTGGCCGCCAGCGATCGCCAGTTGGCATGGCTGGTGGAGCAGCTAGAAAGTATCCCGCACCTAAAACGGCTACGCATTCATACCCGCCTGCCGGTGGTGATTCCCGATCGGGTCGATGACGCTCTGCTTGGCTGGCTTTCCTCTACACGCCTGCAAAAGGTGGTGGTGTTGCATATTAACCACGCCAATGAAATCGACCAGGCGGTGGTAGACGCCTGCGCGCGCCTTAAGCAGGCGGGTGCAACACTACTCAACCAGAGTGTACTGCTGCGCAATGTGAACGATAGTGTCACGGCCCTTACCGCACTTTCTGAACGGCTATTCGAAGCAGGTATTCTGCCCTATTACCTGCATGTACTGGATCCTGTGCAAGGCGCTGCGCATTTTGATGTGCCGGACAGCGAAGCACGCGAGCTGGTTGCTCATCTTCGCGATCATTTACCCGGCTTCTTAATGCCACGCCTAGTGCGAGAAATTCCTGGAAGGGGAAGTAAAACGCCGTTGTGACGCATGTTGAAGAAACAGCCGGCACTGAGACGCTTGAATGGCTCAGTGCTGAAGCCTTAAGCCACAAGTTAGTTATACCCTCCGGATAGGCCCAGCATACTGAGCCACCAGCTCATCCGCAGTAAGCAGCAAAAATCCCTCAGCTTCTGCCTGGGCCACCAAAATTCGATCAAAAGGGTCTTTGTGGATGACTGGTAAATGAGCAACGTTAAGTGTATGCAATGAACTGATAGAAAGTTCTAAATAACCGTTATCCAGCAGCCCACGACGCAGCAAGTGCGGGTCAACGTGAAAATCAGGGCGTTGCAGACTGTTCTTAATGACCACTTCCCATATGCTGGCAGCGCTAAAATAGAGCCTGTTATCTTCGTCATTAATCATAGCTCGCGCATCAACAGAAAGCCTCTCCGGCGCTGCCGCCGCCCAGAGCAAAACATGCGTGTCCAGAAGTAGATTCACATCAACCTCCAAACATCTCGGCTATTTCCTCCTGTCCCATACGATCAAAATCATTAGGTATCTTAAACTGGTCTGCCAGAAACCCCAGACGCTTTTGCTGTCCAGAAGTAGGGCTATCAATGGCCGTCACGCGTGCCATCGGTTTGCCTGCTTTGGCAATAATAAACCCCTCCCCCTCGGCAGCCCTCGCCACTAGCTGAGACAACCGTGTTTTAGCTTCGTGAATATTGATAGCCTCCATATAAAATCTCCTAAAAATGCGACTTGGTTAGTAAGCTTAGTTTAATAGGTCTAGTTTAGCTGAGACGAACGCTTTTACAATGCCTCCCCTTCATTGAAAAAACAGCGCTGGGTGTTGCTACAGTTAATCAAGACATGTCACCCAGATCGTAAAAATATCGTTTTCTGCTAAAGTTATAGTGCTAACGATTTCTGACGTTGAATTAGCCTCAACGTTGGGCATCTCACTCAGCAGGAGGCCATAGCGTTATGTCACCATCTCTCTCGTCCAGACCGGGCGCTTTCGTCCTCTTAATAGCCTCGCTTGCCGGGCTGGCCATCGCTTTATATGCCTATTTCACACCACTAACCGGCGTCACTGGAACGCTCGGGGCACTGGTCGCCATTGTGGCCTGTCTCGCCCTTGCGGTGATGGCGTTACTTCTCTTTAAAGTCAAAAGGCGTGGTGCTTCCATCGTACTGCGGATACTCATCCTGATCGGGCTTGCCGGTACATTTTTCGCCGGAATGCTGCTGCATCAGTGGTGGATCAGCGCAGCCATGGTAGTCGGTCTGATCGGCTTGATTGTTGATATGGTTCGCGCAACCCATCACGCCCGTCTCACCCACACCTGAGGAGCCGCCCATGCCGACATTATTACCCACCCCGTTTAAATCGATAACCCCAGGCTTAGGCGCAGTCACCGCCCTGGCGATCTGTTTTACGCCCTTGCCGTTACTGGCTCAGGGTCAACCCAGTGAGCAGGAGAATCCCGAGCAAGAAGAAGCGCCCAGTCGCGCTCCCATCCCGCTGGTGCCTGGCGAGCCGACCTGGAACAGCTTCCATGGCCAGCTTAATGCCCAAAAATATAGCCCGCTTGATCAAATCAATACTGATAACGTTGGCGAGCTGGAGAAGGTATGGGAAGTGCATACCGGCGATGTCGCGGATGGCTCAGGTGAGTTGCCAGCCACCGTTTGGTCAGCGACCCCGGTGTTTGCTAACGATACCCTTTATATTGGTACTCCCTTCTACCGCATACTCGCGTTAGACCCCGGTAGTGGCGAAGAGAAATGGAGTTTCGATACTCAATCCTCTCTGGAAGCGCTAACTCAACCCGCCTTGAAAAACCGTGGTGTGGCCTATTGGGAAGCCGACGATCCGGTAGCAGGCGAGCCCTGTCAGAAAATTATCTATATGGGCACCATGGATGCACAGCTTTTCGCGGTTGATGCCGATAGTGGCGAACAGTGCGCCGACTTTGCCGATAACGGTGTGCTCGACGTCAACCAGTGGAACGACACCAACGACCGCTGGCCGCTTTCGCTACTACAACCCCCTACCGTGGTGGGAGACCACTTGGTACTCGGCTGGGCAGGGATGGACTGGGCCTACGAACAGGCGCCACCCGGCACTGTTTACTCAATTAATGCCCGCACTGGAGAACGTGAATGGACGTTCCAGGCACTTTCCGATGAGATGCGCGATCAAAGCGGCACCGCCAATGTCTGGACACATATGTCCGCCGACGAGGAGCGTGGTTTAGTCTATCTGCCGGTTTCCTCACCCTCGCCGAACTACTGGGGCGGCAATCGCACCGAAGAAGTGCCTCTGGGCACATCCACCACTGCCCTGGATATCGAGACCGGCGAAGTGGTTTGGTCGCGGCAGTGGGTACATCACGATATCTGGGATTACGATATCAATGCCGCACCAACGCTGATGGACATCACAGTAGATGGTGAAGAAATACCGGCACTCATCCAGGCAACCAAAATGGGCTTTCTGTTCGTGGTTAATCGCGAAACAGGCGAAGACGTTTGGCCGATTGAGGAGCGCCCGGTACCCAGCGGCGACGGCAGCGTTGAGGGCGAAGTTTACGCGCCGACCCAGCCTTTCCCGACTAAACCGGAACCGCTGTTAGATCAGTCTGAAAAGCCCAACGTCTGGGCGCTGGCCGACGCGGTTAGCTTCGGAGAGTGTTCCGCATTGTGGGACGATCTTCACTATGAAGGCATGTACACCCCACCGACGACCCAAGGCGAAGGCACCCTTGGCTTTCCCATCAGCGCGGGTGGCGTTCAGTGGGGCGGCGTAGCCTTCGACCCCGAAAGCCAGACAGCGATCGTCAATACCTCGCACATTGTGCAGTACATAAAACTCTATAATCGCGAAGATTATGACAAAGCGGATAGCGGCTCCGGCAACGAAAGCGGCTTCGCCCCTCAAGAAGGCGCCCCCTACGGGATGCGCCTTGAGGTAGCGCTTAACCGGCTAGGCATGCCCTGCTGGGAGCCCCCCTTTGGCGAGCTTGTCGCCCTGGATATGACCAGCGGTGATATCAAATGGCGTCGTCCGGTGGGAGCATCGCAACAGTATGGCTTTTTTATGCCTGAGAGCTGGGGCTCGCCCACCATCGGTGGCCCGGCCGTAACCGCAGGCAATATTATCTTTATTGGCGCTTCCATGGATGCCAAGGTGCGTGCCTACTCCCTTGAGACCGGCGAGGAGCTCTGGTCAGACCAGACCGAAGCCCCCTCCGTCTCGAACCCCGCGGTCTACGAGTACAATGGCCGCCAATATGTCGCCTTTGTTTCCGGTGGCAATACCATTCTGAAAGACCAGGTGGGTGATCAGATCGCGGTCTACGCGCTGCCAGAGTAACCCTTAGCGTAAAACGGGGCGGCCTCAGAGGCTGCCCCGTTTACGTTAACAACTACTTTCTCTCACTGCTTCAGCCAAGATCACGGGTCTGAGGCTTGGTACGCCTGGCTAACTGATTGTTTGCCGCCCTAAAGCATACCCGCATCAGCGGCACCAGCAGCCACAGTATCGGCGTAAGTAGCCAGCGGTAAATAAAGCGCGCAATGAAGAGTACTGGCAGTAGCACGATGAGCCAGATAAGAAACTGACCGAGCCAAACCGGCCAGCCTAGCCAGGAAGAGAGGTTGGCGCCAAGTGCGCTCACAAGGCTTGGATGGCGAACCACTACATAGGCAGTGCCCGCCACAGCGGCTACTTTGGCCATACGTGGCAACGCCGCAAAACGCCCGCCACCACTCATTAACGCGCCTTGGCGCAAACCAGCACGAGTCCCCTGGGCTTCCACACTGCCCACCCGGGCAGCACGAGCGGCCTTGCCTGCCCGCAGCACCTTCACGGTGCTGGCCATCACGAGTAGATCGACACCGGCCCAGCCTAGATCGGCGGCGCCAATGTCGTCACCCCGCCGCCACTGGCTTTCCAAATCGCGTAGCCCGCTGGTGAAGAAATCGCCTAGGCCCGCAACCAGACGCTCACCCTGTAGCCACTCCACGTCGCCTTGTTCACTGACCACAAACTGGTTGAGCAGCGCGTGACCATTGGCATCCAGCAGCACAATGCCCATCTGCCCACGTCGATAAGGAGTAAACGCTGAATCCGCATCTCCCTCCTCATCGCTCCACCAGCGGCTGAATTGCTGATAACGCTCACCGACCCAGTACTGCGCCTTTAGCGTGGCCACATCGTGGTTGCGAAAGTAGCTAATGGGAAGTACGGCGTCAGCCCCATAGCGCACCAGTACTCGCTGAAAATTGGGCAGTAAGCCGTACTCCACTAATACATCGCGGGCCATATCACCGTGGCGCAAAATCGCCAAAGAGGCGCTCATCCACAGCGCCTGATCGTCAGCATAACTGAGAAACAGCGCATTGAGCTCCGCTGTTTCCTGCTGAAGCGCCGCCTCTAGCGAGGGCAATGCCCGCTGAGCTTCCAATCTTACCAGTTTGGACTCAAACGGCTCATGAGAGGCCAATGTTGATGCTAGCCCGGCGATCACTATCGCGGTTACTACCATTATCTGCCAGGGCCGCATTGCAATTCACCTCGCTCAACTGGTAACTGCAGTATTACCCCAACGTCTCTGCCGTTACGTTGGCCGCCGCAGGCTGGGTCGAATAGTGGCGATTGATCGCACTCAATACCCCCTTCATCGACGCGCTGGTAATGCTTTCATCGTTACCTACACCGAATACCGCTTTGCCGTCGATACGCACTTCCACATAGGCGATCGCTTCAGCGTCGGCGCCCTGGCCACGGGAGTGCTCGTGGTAGTCAATAATCTCTACATCGTGCCCTGCGGCTGCCAGTGCTTTAACAAAGGCCGCTAACGGGCCGTTGCCCTCGCCCTTTAACGTTTGCCGTGTGCCGCTCTCCTCAATTACGGCGTCCAGCGTGACTTTGGGGCTGTCGGGTTCAGACGACAAACGGTGGTTAACTAATGCAAAGGGCACTCGCTGCTCTAAATACTCATCCGAGAACGCCTGATAGATCATCTGCGAGGTGATCTCACGCCCGGTGCGCTCTGCCACTTCCTGAACGACCTGACTAAACTCGATGGAAAGCCGGCGCGGTAGCTCAATACCGTGTTCCTGCTCAAGCAGGTAGGAAACACCGCCTTTACCCGATTGGCTGTTAACCCGAATCACCGCTTCGTAGCTACGGCCCACGTCCAGCGGATCGATAGGCAAATAAGGCACATCCCAAACGGCATCAGGGTTGGCGCGACGATCCGCCATGCCTTTTTTGATCGCATCCTGGTGAGAGCCGGAGAAGGCGGTAAACACCAAATCGCCCACGTAGGGGTGGCGCGGATGCACCGGCAGTTGGTTGCAGTACTCCACTTCGCGCATGATGGGCGTGATATTGGAAAAATCGAGCTGGGGGTTAACGCCCTGGGTATACATATTCATCGCCAGGGTGACGATATCAACGTTGCCGGTGCGCTCGCCATTCCCAAACAGCGTACCCTCAACGCGATCAGCTCCGGCCATCAGCGTCAGCTCTGCCGCCGCAACGCCGGTACCGCGATCGTTATGGGGGTGAACGCTGACAATCAAGTGGTCGCGGTTTTTGACGTGGCGACAGAACCACTCGATCTGGTCGGCGTAGTTGTTGGGCGTGGCGACTTCTACCGTGGCAGGCAGGTTCACGATCATGGGCTTATCGGCGCGGGTGCCATAAGCGTCCATGACCGCTTCGACGATCTCAACGGCAAAGTCCATCTCGGTGGTAGTGAAGAGTTCCGGCGAGTACTGGAACGTCCAGTTGGTTTCTGGTGCGGCGTCCATCTGCGCGCGAATCTGCTGGGTTGCTTCGACGGCGATTTGCACGCATTCAGCTTTATCGACATTGAACACTACCCGGCGAAACATGGGATCGGTAGCGTTATAGACGTGGACGATAGCGTTTTTGGCGCCTTGTAGCGATTCAAAGGTGCGTTCAATCAAGTGCGGACGTGCCTGGGTTAGCACTTGAATGGTCACATCGTCAGGAATTTTATCCTGCTCAATCAGCGAGCGAACGAAATCGAAGTCGGTTTGGGAGGCTGACGGAAAGCCCACTTCTATCTGTTTAAAACCGACACTTAGCAGCATGTCGAATAAGCGCTGTTTGCGCTCCTGATCCATAGGGTCGATCAGCGACTGGTTACCGTCGCGCAGGTCAACGCTACACCAGACAGGCGCTGTTTCAATACGCTTGCTCGGCCACTGGCGGTCGGGCAGATCAACGGCCACAAAGGGGCGGTACTTTTTGGCAGGATCAGTCAACATCATGGCGGCTCTCCTAAAATCAGTCAGTTGTGGGCTTGTCGCTGTGCTTACCGCCCGCGTCATTCTGGTGTGTTGGGGCTGTCGAGTATGCTTGAGAGAGCGCTGACTCCATACGGTCAAGCTGCGCTTTCAGCCCGCGAACATCATTGCGCAGCGACTGCAGCTCGGCTTCTTCGCCTTCGCCGTTGTCCAGCGCCATTTGCGCGCTCTCTTTCTGCATCACGTCCAGCACAATACCAATCATCATATTGAGAAAGATAAAGGCGTTCAAAAAGATAAAGGTGAGAAAATAGATCCAAGCGTAGGGGTAGACCTCCATGGCCGGATACAGCACAGCGGTGGCCCAGCTCTCAAAGGTCGCCACCTGAAATAGCGTTAGCATGGCCAGGGAAATATTGCCCCACAGCCCCTCGTCTACATTGTGAAACAGAAAGCTCCCAATGGCAGCGTATATATAGAAGATGATAAACATCAGCAGTACCACATAGCCCATCCGTGGCACCGACTTCACCAGGGCGCTAAGTAGCATCTGAAGTTCAGGAATCATCGACACCAGGCGCAGTACCCGGAAAATGCGCAGCAGCCTGGCCAGTAGCACCATTTCCGAGTCATCCATGGGGATGAGACTGGCAGTCACAATCAGGAAGTCAAAAACGTTCCAGCCTTTTTTGAAGAAGTCGAGCAGGCTGCGCTCCGCGGCCATTCTGATTAAAATCTCAATCAGGAAAAATATCGTTACCGCGATATCGAGATAGAGCAGCCACTGCTCAACCTGAGTGGTTTCGTCGTAGGTTTTTGCCCCTATCACCAGGGCGGAAATGACGATAATGGCGATCACCATCGCTTCAAAAAACTTGTTTGACCGCAGCTTTTCGAAACGGGACTGCCAGTTAGTAAAGGACTCACTCATGTAACAAAAAATCTCTCAACGGTTAATTCGCACACTTTATACTAAAATTACACACCTGCTACACAAGTGATATCCTGTTGTTTCACTTGATGTATCCTACGCCACCAGAACGCCTCTTTAGACGCCCTGTTGGTACTCTTTTGACTTTTTTTACTTTAGCCGCTGGATGATCCCCATGACACTGCTTTGGATAGCCTTATTGCCTCTGCTAGGCGTACTGGTGCCGGCACTCACCGCACGGCGCGGGCGCGGTTTCTGTTCCCTTGCAACGGCGGTGCTGCCCGCTACCGCCCTAGTAATGACGCTACTCAACGTGCCAGCTCTTTTAGATGGCGAGCAGCTACGTTTTTCGGTCACCTGGATGCCGGAACTGGCACTGAACTTGGCGTTCCGCCTGGATGGGCTATCGCTGCTGTTCAACCTATTGATACTCGGCATCGGTCTGCTGATTATTCTTTATGCTCACTACTATTTAGCCAAAGACGAACCCTATGGCCGATTCTACGCCTTCCTGATGCTTTTTATGGCGTCAATGGTGGGTATTTCAATGTCGGACAACCTGATTCTGCTATGGCTCTTCTGGGAGTTAACCAGCCTCTCTTCGTTTTTGCTGATCGGTTACTGGTCGCACCAGTCGGATGCCCGTAAAGGCGCACGCATGGCGCTAACAGTCACCGGCGCGGGCGGCCTTGCGCTATTGGCGGGCTTACTGCTGTTGGGCGATATGGCGGGCAGCTTCAATATGGGCGATGTACTGGCTAGCGGCGAAGTGATTCTGGCGGATTCCCGCTACCCGCTTATGCTGGGTTTGGTACTGCTGGGGGCGTTTACCAAATCAGCACAGTTCCCGTTCCACTTTTGGTTGCCCCACGCCATGGCGGCACCC
The DNA here is from genome assembly GCF_021021315.1 of Halomonas sp. IOP_14. Classification (NCBI taxonomy): domain Bacteria; kingdom Pseudomonadati; phylum Pseudomonadota; class Gammaproteobacteria; order Oceanospirillales; family Halomonadaceae; genus Halomonas; species Halomonas sp. IOP_14. Next base: position 162,597 of record NZ_JAINWD010000004.1, read on the forward strand.
ACGCCAGTATCAGCCTATCTGCACTCGGCCACCATGGTTAAAGCGGGCATTTTTCTGATGGCACGACTGCACCCAGCCATCGCGGGTAGCGAGCTGTGGAGCGTGGTGGTCTCCCTAGTGGGCATCGTGACGATGCTATATGGCGCTTGGTTTGCACTGATGAAGACCGACCTAAAGGGTATTCTGGCGTTCTCCACCGTTAGCCATTTAGGCTTGATTACCGTGCTGTTGGGTATCGGCAGCCCCATGGCGATTTTAGCTGCCCTGTTTCACATTCTGAATCACGCCACCTTTAAAGCCGCACTGTTTATGAGTGCCGGTATTATCGATCACGAGACCGGCACCCGGGAGCTGAAACAGTTGGGCGGGCTGAAAAAAGCCATGCCAGTGACGGCACTCTTGACCACGCTAGCGGCTGCCTCAATGGCGGGCGTACCGCTATTTAATGGTTTCTTATCCAAAGAGATGTTCTTCACCGAAGCGCTAGCGACGCCCGTGTTAGGCGGCCTTAGTTGGCTATTGCCCGCGCTGGCAACACTGGGCGGTATCCTCTCTGTGGCTTACTCGCTGCGTTTGGTGCACGCCGTTTTCTTCAAACCGGCCCGTGAAGCACCACCGAAATCGCCCCACGAGCCGCCGCACCTTATGCGTTTGCCGGTAGAAATATTGGTAGCCCTGTGCGTGGTAGTGGGCCTGTTCCCGGCTTTTATGGCAACGGGATTATTAGAGCTCGCCAGCCAAGCGGTGATTGGTAGCCCACTGGATTTCCACCTGGCTATTTGGCACGGCGTGAATCTACCGCTCATCATGAGTTTGCTCGCCTTCGTGGTGGGTATTGCACTCTATTGGCGCTATGGCGAGGTGCGTCGATTTACCCAGCAGTTTGCCGGGGTCGATGCCCGGCGGGTGTTTGAGCGCATGCTTGTCTCCATGGGCTATCGCGCCGAGCAGCTTATTGCCAAGCTTGAAGGCAATTCGCTACAGCGTTATGTGGGCTGGCTCTGGCTAGGCGCATTAGTCATGGGTGGGATCGGCCTGGTTCAGATCACTGACTTAACGGGTGCTGCTGGCAATCAAGAGCTGGATGGTATCCTCATACTCGGGGCGGGGATGTTGATGTTTGGCGGCGTGGCCACCGCTGCCACTCACCGCTACCGGCTGATCTCTCTGCTGATGCTATCGGTCGTCGGGCTCTTTGTGGCGCTCACCTTTGCTCGTTTCTCAGCACCCGATTTAGCGCTGACACAGCTTTCGGTGGAAGTGGTGACCATGATCCTGTTGATGCTGGCGCTATTTTTCTTGCCCCAAAAGACCCCGCGCGAATCCAGCCCACTGCGCAACGTTCGCGATATGTTGCTGGCAGGCACGCTAGGCTTGGTGATTGCCAGCCTTAACTACGCGGTCATGACCCGCGAGACGCTGTCGATTTCCAGTTTCTTTATTGAGAACAGCAAGCCCGGTGGTGGCGGCTACAATGTGGTCAACGTGATTCTGGTCGACTTCCGGGGATTCGACACCTTGGGTGAAATCACCGTACTCGCCATCGCAGGCCTGGCGATCTTTAAGCTGCTGAACCGCTTACGCCTGTTTATGCCGCACAGTGACGGCGAAGGCCGGGTATGGTCACCTGACCGCTACCCAGCGGTACTCACGTCAATTTCAATGACGCTGCTGCCACTGGCACTGTTGGTATCTGCATTTATCTTCCTGCGCGGCCATAACCAGCCAGGGGGTGGCTTTATCGCGGGGTTGATTACTGCGGTAGCCTTGATCCTGCTGTACATGGCCCGGGGTGTGGCGTGGGCGCAAGAACGTTTGGACTTCCCTTTCCAACCGGTAGCCGTCATTGGGGTGGCGATAGCCACTCTAACCGGGCTGGGTAGCTGGCTATTTGGTCACCCGTTCTTAACATCCGCATTTGGCTATTTCAGCCTACCACTCATCGGTACCTTTGAACTGGCCACCGCGCTGCTCTTTGACCTGGGTGTCTACTTAGCGGTGGTGGGCGCTACGCTGATGATTCTTGCCAACCTTGGTAAGGTCACCACCGCTCACCGCCCGGTGACCGAAGCAAGCGAACAGGATGCTGATGCCAACGCCGCCACCTCTGCCAAGGAGCCTCGTTAATGGAACTGCTTTATGCGATGACCACCGGTGTATTGACTGCTTCTGGCCTCTATCTAACGTTACGCGGCCGTACTTTCCCGGTCGTGGTGGGCCTTACGCTGCTCTCTTACGCAGTGAATTTGTTCCTGTTTTCAATGGGGGGACTAACCACTGATGGCGCTGCCATTGTCTCCGAGGGTGCAGGTTTCGCCGACCCGCTGCCCCAGGCGCTAGTGCTCACGGCCATAGTGATTGGCTTTGCGATGACGGCGTTTGTGGTGATCCTGGCCATGCGGGCGCGGAGTGAGGTGGGGAACGACCACGTCGACGGTAAAAAGGAAGACCGAGAATGATGCAGCATCTAATTGTTTTCCCTGTCGTTCTGCCGCTAGTCGCGGGCATATTGCTACTCTATCAGCGCCAAGGATTAGTGCGTTACAAGCGCACGGTGAGTGTTGCTGCCACGGTGCTGCTGCTGCTGGTCGCGATAGGCCTATTACGCCAAGCCGCCAGTGGTGAAGTCACCTACTATGCGCTGGGTGACTGGCAAGCCCCGTTCGGCATCGTGTTAGTGCTGGATCGCCTCTCGGCGTTAATGCTGCTGCTGACCGCCGTATTGGCCGTTGGCGCAGTAGTGTTTGCCTGCGCCGGTGACGATGAAAAAGGCAGCAACTTCCATGGTCTTTTTCAATGGCAACTGCTGGGCATTAACGGTGCTTTTTTAACCGGTGATTTGTTTAACCTGTTCGTCTTTTTTGAAGTTCTGCTGCTGGCGTCCTACGCCCTGCTGCTTCACGGCGGCGGCAAAGCGCGCATTCAAGCCAGCGTCCACTACGTGGTGCTCAACCTGGCGGGGTCTTCGCTGTTTCTGATTGCAGTGGGGATTCTGTATGGCGCGACAGGCACGCTCAATATGGCCGATATGGCGATCCGGGTAGCCGAACTACCCGAAGAGCGTGACGGCTTAGTGAGCGCTGGGGCACTGATGCTGCTGGTCGTGTTTGGGTTAAAAGCCGCCATTCTGCCGCTCTACTTCTGGCTGCCCAAAGCTTACGCCTCGGCCCCCGCGCCAGTGGCGGCTCTGTTTGCCATCATGACCAAAGTGGGTATTTACGCCATTCTGCGCGTCTACTCGCTCATTTTTGGCGATAGCGCTGGCGGTTTGGAGGCGCTGGAACAGCCCTGGGTGTGGTGGCTATCGCTCGCTACCCTGGCTGCCGCAGGCGTTGGGGTAATGGCCGCACGGGACTTACGACTGCTGGTGGCTTATTTAGTGCTGGTGTCAGTGGGCACGCTGCTGGCGGGTATCGGCATGCGCTCGCCACAGGCGGTCTCTGCACTACTCTACTATCTGATCCACACTACGTTGATCACCGGTGGTCTGTTCCTGCTAGCGGAAATGATTGGCCTCCAGCGTGGCAAAGCGGGTACTCGCATAGTCAAGGGCCGCCCTATGGTGCAGGGCGCAGCACTCGCCATGTTGTTTTTTGTCGGCGCTATCGCCGTCGCAGGCATCCCGCCGTTCTCCGGCGCTTTCGGCAAAGCATTGATGCTCAATGCTGCCGAAGGCACCCAGCGACTATGGCTATGGCCGCTGCTGCTGCTAACCAGTTTAGCCTCGCTGATAGCCCTCTCCCGGGCTGGCTCTACGCTGTTTTGGCGTAGCCACCGGGGCACGATCAGCGGTACGCCGCTTTCCCATTGCCAGTGGTTTGGGGTTATTTGGCTGCTGAGTGCAGCCCCTCTATTAGTCGCCATGGCCGGGCCAGTGAGCAGCTACACTCAAGCCACGGCTGAGCAATTAGCCAACCCCCAGGTGCTGATTCGCACGCTACTACCTGATGCTGGAGATGCCCAATGATTGCTCCGCGCTCCTGGCTACCCACGCCTGTTTTATCGCTACTACTGCTAGTCGTTTGGCTGCTGCTGGTACGCAGTTACGCCTTTGGTCAATTCGTACTCGGTGGCTCATTAGCCATTTTGATCCCACTGCTGACCCACCGCTTTTGGGATGCGCGACCGCTTATCGCCAAACCTTTCGCGCTTTTGCAGTTTATTTTCCGGGTGCTGGGCGACATTATCATCGCCAACTTTGAAGTGGCTTACTTGATCGCCAACCCGTGGCGCAAGCTTAAGCCTCACTTTATTGAATACCCACTCATGCTCGAAGAGCGCTTCACCATTACGCTGCTGGCCAGCACGATCAGCCTGACACCGGGCACTGTATCGGCCAATCTACGCATGGATGGCAAGTCGCTGCTGATTCACGCCTTAAATGTGGACGATGAGGAGGCGCTGATTAACCAGATTCGTGAGCGCTATGAACGCCCGCTCAAGGAGATTTACGAATGCTGAGCATTGCGCTTTATATCACCTTAGCCCTGGTGGTGATGGCACTGTTGATGAATCTCTACCGGCTTACCATCGGCCCCAGCCTGCCCGACCGGGTACTCGCCCTGGACACTATGTACGTCAACTCGATTGCACTGATCGTGCTGCTGGGACTATGGCTGAACAGCAAAACCTATTTCGAGTCGGCGCTGCTGATCGCGATGCTAGGGTTCATCAGTACCGTTGCGGTGTGCAAATATATTCTGCGCGGAGATATTATCGAATGAGTACCGTGATCGTCGCCTCCATAAAGAGGCAGCCGCTATGCCAGAAAGGCTCATGCCAGGGGGTGTTATGTCAGGAGTAATAGAGGCGGTTATTTCGCTGCTGCTGGTTGCTGGCGGCATCTTTGTGTTTATTGGTTCGCTAGGGATGGCCCACTTGCGTGACTTTTATATGCGCCTGCATGGCCCGACTAAGGCCACCACTCTGGGTATCGGCTGTATGCTGATCGCTTCGATGATGTATTTCTGGAGCGTGGATGGCAAACCCGATATTCAGGAAATGTTGATTACGCTCTTCTTGTTCATTACCGCCCCCGTTAGCGCCCACTTGCTGGCCAAGTCCGGCTTGCACCTGCGTTTAAAGCACGCTGATAAAACCCAGGGTAAGCCAGTAGAGCTGCGTCCAGAAGAAGTCGGCGATAAACCGGTACCCCACCCGGATAAAGGCCATGGCTGAAAGCTAAGCAACCTCGCTTTTGTCATTGCGAGCGAAGCGCGGCAATCTTGGGTTGAACTGCGCCTGCGCAGGTTGAGATTGCCGCGTCGCAGGCTCCTCGCAATGACACTTTGCGCGACTGTGCCAAAGCAGAATTTACGGGGTTAAATCCTGCTGGTGATAGCCCAGTAGATAGAGCACGCCATCAAGGCCCGAGGTTGAAATCGCCTGGCGCGCCTGGGCACGCACCAGGGGCTTGGCCCGAAACGCAATCCCCATGCCCGCTTTGGCAAGCATTTTCAGATCATTGGCGCCATCCCCTACCGCAATCGTTTGACCCAGGGTAAAACCTTCACGCTGAGCAATGGACTCTAATAGTTCGGCTTTGCGCTCGGCATCGACGATCGGTTCACTTACTTCGCCGGTTACCTTGCCATTTTCGATGATCAGTTCATTGGCATGGATCTCGTCAAAGCCCAGCTTCTCCTGTAAGTGGCGAGCAAAGTAGGTGAAGCCGCCGGAGAGGATGGCGGTGCGAAAACCTAAGTGCTTCAGGTTAACCATTAAGCGCTCTACGCCTTCCATTAGCGGCAATTCCTCAGCGATCTCCGCCAGCACGGACTCATCCAAACCTTCAAGTTTGCTCATCCGCTCACGAAAGCTCGCTTTGAAATCCAACTCGCCGCGCATGGCACGCTCGGTGACTTCTGCGACTTCATCACCCACACCATGGCGGCGGGCCAGTTCGTCAATCACTTCAGCTTTGATCAGCGTGGAGTCCATATCGAAACACACCAAACGGGGCTGAACGTGATCACGAGTATCTGCTTGGATAACAATATCAGCACTCAGAGTTTCGCTCAGTACCCGTGCGGCATTACGAACCGCTTCAACATCCACCTCACCTACCAGACGATGCTCGATACAGTCGATGCACTTGCTCAGCTGTACCGAGTTCTGCTGTAACGACAGATCGGCAAGTCGCCGGGTGCTCCTTTTCTGCAGACCAAATTGCACGATCAGGGCGTCTACCTGGGATTGAATATCTGCGGTTAAACGTGCCGCTAAAACGGTTAGGATCAAGTCACCGCCTGCCATCACTTAGCTCCTGCCATTATTTACTCTCCTGCCTCTAAACGGTCGACTTTCTGGAAGCCACGGGGCAACTTGCTACCGCGGCGGCCACGCTCACCGCGATAATAAGCTAAATCGTCGGCTTTTAGGGTTAGCTTGCGCTTACCAGCATGAATCATTAACGCCTCACTGGCAGCGAGAACCACAATGCCGGTAACAAACTCCTCCCGGCGGGCAGCGCGTGGGCCGGGGATATCGAGCATCTTATTGCCTTTGCCCTTGGACATTTCCGGTAGTTGATCCAAGGGAAACAGCAGTAGCCGGCCTTCGTTTGAAACCGAGGCAACCCACAGCTCATCGCCCTCTGGCACTTCAACCGGCGCCATCACATTGCAGCCTTTGGGCAGGCTAAGCACCGCTTTACCGGCTTTGTTTTTACCGGTAAGTGTATCGAGCCGTGCCACAAAGCCATAACCGCCGTCAGTGGCGAGCACGAAGCGCCGCTCCGGCGGTGCGAACATCAGTCCCGCCATTTTCGCCCCAGCGGCAACGTTCGCGCGACCGGTGACCGGCTCCCCCTGCCCCCGCGCACTGGGAAGATTGTGAGCAGACAGCGTATAGGCACGACCGGTGTCATCCAGCAGCACCAGCGGCTGATTGGTTTTACCTTTCGCCGCCAGTTGGAAGCTATCCCCGGCTTTATAGGAGAGCCCCTCGGGGTCGATATCGTGCCCCTTGGCCGCCCGAATCCAGCCTTTATCGGAGAGCACCACGGTAATCGGGTCAGCGCCCAGCAGCTCCACTTCTGAAAGCGCCTTGGACTCTTCGCGCTCGACCAGCGGTGAGCGACGCTCATCGCCATGCTCTTTACCTGCTGCGCGGATCTCTTTTTCAATCAGCGTAGTGAGCTTGGCTTCGCTGCCCAGCAGCCCCTCTAGATATTTGCGCTCTTTTTCCAGTTCATCCTGCTCGCCACGAATTTTCATCTCTTCGAGCTTGGCAAGGTGACGCAAGCGTAACTCTAAAATGGCTTCGGCTTGGCGCTCGGAGAGACTAAACGTCGCCATCAGCGAGGCTTTAGGGTCGTCCTCCTCGCGAATAATGCGGATCACTTCGTCCAGATCGAGGTAGGCAATTAGCAAGCCTTCCAGGATATGCAACCGGTCTTCGACCTTGCCTAAGCGGTGCTCTAAACGACGACGCACCGTGCTGCGCCGGAACTGCAGCCACTCACCCAGCATTTCCGGTAGTGGCATCACCCGTGGGCGGCCATCCAGGCCGATCACGTTCATGTTCACCCGCACGTTCTTTTCCAGGTCGGTGGTGGCGAATAGGTGCGCCATCAACGACTCTACGTCAATACGGTTAGAGCGTGGTTCGATGACCAGTCGAGTCGGCTCTTCGTGGGTCGACTCATCGCGCAGGTCAGCCACCATGGGCAGCTTTTTGGCCTGCATTTGCGCGGCAATCTGCTCCAATACTTTGGCACCGCTGACCTGATAAGGCACGGCGGTGATAACAATATTGGCTTCTTCGCGGATGTAGCGGGCACGCAGCTTGACCGAGCCACGACCGGATTCGTAAAGCTTTCGCAGATCAGCAGGCGGAGTAATAATTTCCGCATCGGTGGGGAAATCCGGTGCGGGCACGAATTCCATTAAATCAGCGGTGGTCGCCTTGGGGTTGCGCAACAGATGACAGGTGGCTTCGACCACTTCCGAGACATTATGGGGAGGAATATCGGTGGCCATGCCAACCGCAATCCCTGTGCCGCCATTGAGCAGCACATGGGGTAACTTGGCCGGCAGTACCAGCGGCTCTTGCATGGTGCCGTCAAAGTTGGGCGACCAATCGACGGTGCCTTGGCCTAGCTCGCCCAGCAGCACTTCGGCGAACTTGGAAAGCTTGGCTTCGGTGTAGCGCATGGCGGCGAAGGATTTGGGGTCATCGGGGCTACCCCAGTTGCCTTGGCCGTCTACCAGCGGGTAGCGGTAGCTAAATGGTTGCGCCATCAACACCATGGCTTCGTAGCAGGCGCTGTCGCCATGGGGGTGGAATTTACCCAGCACGTCACCGACGGTACGCGCCGACTTTTTGTACTTGGCGTTGGCGTGCAGCGCCAGCTCGCGCATGGCGTAAATAATCCGCCGCTGCACGGGTTTCATGCCGTCGCCAATATTGGGCAAGGCGCGGTCGAGAATGACGTACATCGAGTAGTCGAGGTACGCTTTTTCGGTGTAGTCGCGCAGGGAGAGACGCTCGACGTCTCCTTCCGCTACTTGAATATCCATGTCGATCATATCCTACCTTGACAACAAAACCGCCCCTGTTGGGGCGGCTGATAAGCGGACACGCGGCCACTTAACATGGCTCGCTATGTTAATTGATACCTTTCGTTTGATGCATTAGATAGCGCTGCCGTAGATGACGCTTCTTGAGAACTACCGTGAAACTCGTCTAACAGCCCTTTTAAGCGCTGGGCCTGTAATGACAGCTCATTGGCAGCACTCGCCGCTTCGCTAACCAACCCGGCATTTTGCTGCGTCACCGTATCCATTTGCGTGACCGCCCGGTTGATCTCATCAATACCGTTGGTCTGCTCGCCAGACGCCTGGCTGATTTCGCTAATACGTGCAGTAACCTCTTCAATCGCCACCACGATATCTTTCATGGCGGATTCAGCTGCTTGAGCATAGCCACTACCGGTGGCAATCTGCTCTGAGGTGGTTTTAATCAGCCCATTAATGTTTCTGGCAGAAGCAGCGCTACGCGACGCCAGCTCACGTACTTCGCTGGCCACTACGGCAAAGCCACGCCCATGTTCACCGGCTCGCGCCGCCTCTACAGAGGCATTTAACGCTAAAATATTGGTTTGGAAGGCAATGTTTTCAATCACATCGACTATCGAAGAGACCTCAGTAGAGCTTGCGTTGATAGCCTCCATGGATTGCGCCAGCCGTGATACCTGCTCTCCACCCTGTTTCACTTTTTCCGCTGACTCTTTCGCACGCTGATCCGCTTCTTGAGCGTTGTCAGCATTGCGCTTCACCGTAGCGGCCATCTCTTCCATCGTAGAAGAAGTCTCTTGTAGAGAAGCCGCTTGCTGCTCAGTGCGGCTAGAAAGCTCGGTATTGCCCGCGGCAATTTCCGTCGATTCACTGGCAATGGCATCCGCTACGCCACGCACATCACCAAACAGACGCTGCAACTTCTCCGCGTAGCGATTAACGGCACCGCGTAGCTCGCCGATTTCATCATCGCGATAAATGGTCAGTTCACGACTGGAACCGCCCTGGCCCAGTTGATCAATCTGCCCAGTAGTACTGCGAATCTGACGTAATAAGATACGCCCACCCCACCAGCCTAGCGCGAGCAGCAGCGCCAACAGCGGTAAAATAAACATCAATAAATCACGCGTTAAAGTGCGCGCCAAGGCTGTTACCTGTTCGCTAGGCGTTACCAAGCCGAGTGTCCAGCCAGTGTCTGGCATATCAAACAAACGCACTGCCGCAGGCTCGTCCAATACGCCCGCACTTTCTACATTGGCCTCATCACGGCCAGCCTCAACGGCCTCTACAACGGGCTGAAGCCAAGGCATATCCCCCACTAAATCGCCCAGGCCGCGCATTTCATCCGACGCCTGCTCAACGCCCGGTAGGTCAATCACGTTGTGATCTTTATCCAGTACAAAGGCATAGCCGCCTGTGCCGCCACCATTTTCGGCGAGAAACTCAGCAACACCGTTTAACTGCATATCAATGGTGGCCACACCTGCAAAGTCATTATCGAGGTAATAAGGCACACTACAGGTCACCATCGCGACGCCGGTCGTCGGATCGCGATAAGCAGCAGACCAAACACACTGCCCGGGGGTCGCATCACGGGCACTGCTGTACCATGCCTCATCATGATAGGCGGCAATATCGCTTGCGTTATAGTCATCCAAAAATTCCAACTCGCCCTGGGCATTGCGTGCCCAGAAAAAGCTAAAGCGCTCGACACCCGAGGAAAATGCGCCGGGCTCCGGCCAAATACCGCCGCCCGCCACCGTGGCATTGCCGTTGTCATCAACGACATTAGGCAAGGCCTCAAGGTAAATGGCTTCTTCACGCGGCAGCGATTCGGCCAAAGCCGCCAAGCTCGATGTATTGCCTTCGACCCGGGCTAATTGACCATTGAGCGCATTGACAATCGAGCCCCCCGTACGCTCTATCAATGACTGGCTCGCATCGATAACCAGCGGCTGACCTCGCCACGCCATTACGCCGTAAATACTGGCCGCCATCAGAAGCATAAGTACGAATGCAGACAGCGTTAACTGTCGAGATATCGTGTTAAACAAAAGCCTTCCCCTTATATATGAATGTACGTTTATTACGTCTTTTTAGTATGTAAGCTCTACATTCAACTATCGGCTAAAGTACGCGTTACTGTAACAACGGCTTGTTAACGCTTGTCTGCTTTTACCTACACTTCGATATCGGCAAGATTGCCGTAATCTTCCAGCCACTTTTTACGATCACCGGCACGCTTCTTGGCCAGCAGCATATCCATCATTTCCATGGTGCCGTCGCCGACGGTCAACGTCAGCTGTACCAGTCGCCGGGTCTCCGTCGACATCGTGGTTTCACGCAGTTGCAGCGGGCTCATCTCACCCAGCCCCTTGAAGCGCTGGACGTTGGGCGTGCCGCGCTTGTTGGCAAGCTGCTTGAGAATGGCGGCTTTTTCGCTCTCATCCAGGGCGTAGTGCACCTCTTTACCCAGATCGATACGGTAGAGCGGAGGCATGGCTACATAGACGTGGCCCGCATCCACCAGGTTCGGGAAGTGACGCACAAACAGCGCGCACAGCAGCGTGGCAATGTGTAAGCCATCGGAGTCGGCATCGGCGAGAATACAGATCTTGTGATAGCGCAGTTTTTCCAGATCAGCACTGCCGGGGTCTGCGCCAATGGCGACGGCGATATCGTGCACCTCCTGGGAACCGTAGATATCGTGGGTCTCCACTTCCCAGGTATTCAGGATTTTACCGCGCAGGGGCAGTATCGCCTGGGTCTCGCGGTTACGCGCCTGCTTGGCACTGCCGCCAGCGGAGTCCCCTTCGACCAAAAACAGCTCACTCTGGGCAGGGTCTTGGCCGGAGCAGTCCGCTAGCTTACCGGGCAAGGCCGGGCCGGACGTGACCTTTTTACGGGCGACTTTTTTGGCTTTTTTCTGGCGATTTTGCGCCGCGCTAATGACCAGCTCGGCAATCGCTTCGGCTTGATCCACGTGGTGGTTCAGCCATAGCGAGAAAGCGTCTTTAACGACGCCGGAAACAAAACCGGCAATTGTGCGCGATGACAGCCGCTCTTTGGTTTGCCCGGCAAACTGCGGGTCGAGCATCTTCACTGAGAGCACAAAGGAGGTGCGCTCCCAGAGGTCATCGGCGGTGAGTTTGATGCCGCGGGGCAACAGGCTGCGGTATTCGCAGAACTCACGCAGCGCGTCCAGCAGCCCAGAACGAAAACCGTTTACATGGGTACCGCCCTGGGGGGTGGGAATCAGGTTAACGTAGCTCTCCAGCAGCGCTTCGCCGCCTTCTGGTAGCCATTGAATCGCCCAATCGACACCGTGCTCGTCGTCATTGAAGTGGCCTACAAAAGGCTCCTTGGGCAGTACTTCATAACCATCGGTGGCTTCAACTAAGTAGTCGCGCAAACCATCGGCGAACTCCCACTCGGTGGAGGTGCCGTCAGGTTCTACCAGCGTGACTTTTAAGCCGGGACACAACACCGCTTTGGCACGCAGCAGGTGTTTCAGCCGGGTTAGCGCTAATTTGGGGCTATCGAAGTAGCTCTCATCCGGCCAGAAACGCACCAAAGTGCCACTTGCCCGCTTGGGGGCTTTGCCAATTTCATGCAGCTCTTCGACTTTCTCACCGAACTCGAAGGCCATGGCATGGCGTGCCCCATCCCGGGTAACTTCGACGTCTAGCCGGCGCGATAGCGCATTAACCACCGAGACCCCTACCCCGTGTAGGCCGCCCGAAAAACGGTAACTAGTGGAGGAGAATTTGCCACCCGAGTGCAATTTGGTAAATATCAGTTCAACGCCTGAAACACCGTGCTCAGGGTGTAGGTCGATGGGCATACCACGGCCGTTATCCTGCACTTCAATCCCGCCGTCGCTATGCAGCACGACGTTAATCATGGTGGCGTGGCCCGCTAGCGCTTCATCGACGCTGTTATCAATAACTTCCTGAGCAAGGTGGTTGGGGCGTGTGGTGTCGGTATACATACCGGGACGCTTACGTACCGGCTCGAGGCCCGACAGGACTTCGATGGAACTCGCGCCGTACTGAGAGGCATCAAACTGGGTCATGTAACGTCGGTTCCCTGAAAAATCGTACTGGCAGCCATATTGATTGCTGAAACGAGTGATTGGCGGCTTGCAAAGAAGCACAGGATAGCGGAAAAGCAAAAAGCTGTATATCTAGCCATGTTTATCAAGAGCAAGGTGGTAAAGGGCTACCCCATCAATGAGACTTAGAGGGGCGCCTTTACTTACTCGCTTACTCCTTTTCCACCGCCCAAAACGCCTCAATCAACCCACGGCTAGAGGCATCCATCCGCGATAGATCTCCCTCATGGTCGATAATCTTTTGGGTATCAGTGGCAATCTGTTTGCCTAGCTCAACGCCCCACTGATCGAACGGGTTGATATCCCAAATCACCGCCTGAACAAAGACTTTGTGCTCGTAAAGGGCGATAAGCGAACCCAGGGTCGCTGGGGTGAGCTGGTCAAGCAGCACCGTCGTCGAGGGCTGGTTACCACGATAACGCTTGTGCTCTGGCCGTGGGCCGTCGTCTTCCAAGGCGTCATCACCAAGCATTAATACGCGGGACTGCGCAAAACAGTTGGCCAGTGCCAGGCGATGCTGGGTTTTAAGGTGGCGGCGGGTATCCGGGTCTTCCACCTCATCGTAGCGCTTGAGCGGCGCGATAAAATCACATACCACCGGTTGAGTACCCTGATGCAATAGCTGATAAAACGCGTGCTGGGCGTTGGGGCCCAACTGACCCCAGAGCACAGGACAAGTGGAGTAGTTAATCGGCTGGCCTTGACGGGTAACCGACTTGCCGTTGGACTCCATCTCAAGCTGTTCAAGATAGGCGGCGAAATACTCCAAGCGCCCATCGTAGGGCAGAATGGAGTGCGCACGGATATCCAGGAAGTTGACATTCCAGATTCCCGCTAACGCCAGCAGCACGGGCAGGTTCTCCGCCATTTCTGCCTCAGCAAAATGGCGATCCATGGCGTGCGCACCGGCTAAAAACTCGCGGAAATTCGCCATCCCAACCACCAGCGCAATGGGTAAACCAATGGTGCCCCATAGCGAATAGCGCCCGCCTACCCACTCCCAGAAGGTTAATTGATGATCGTCAGCAATGCCCCACTCGGTCATTTTCTCAGGGCTCGCCGAAACACCAATAAAGTGCTGACGCACCACCAGCTCAGCGCTAATCGGCGTCGCACCATGCTGGGTCAAGCGACTAAGCAACCACTCCCGAGCGGTGTTAGCGTTGGAGAGCGTATCAATGGTGGTGAACGACTTGGATGACAACACAAAGATAGTGGTTTCAGGATTCAACCGGCTCAGATAGTCCGCTAACTGGGAGCCATCCATGGTGGAAGCAAAATGCACCTCAACCGGATGAATATCTTTGGGCCGAAAATCTGCCAACGCATGGGTAACCATTAACGGGCCCAGATCTGAACCGCCTACGCCCAGGTTAACCACATGCCGAATCGGCTTGCCGGTGGCACCACGCCACTGCCCTGCGTGCAGCCGACTGACCAAGCGCTCCATTTGGGCAAGGCTTTCGTGCACGGCAGCGACGATATCTTCCCCCTCAACCTCAAGCGTCGCATCGGCGGGTAAACGCAGCGCCGTATGTAACGCCGGGCGGTTTTCGCTGACGTTCACTCGCTTACCGCTCAACAGCGCCTCAATGGCAGAGGGTACGCCCGCTTCACTGGCCAGCGTAAACAGATGCTCGAGCGTATCATCATCCCAGCGCTGCTTGGAAAGATCCAGCGTCAAGCCCGCCACCTGGCGAGTAAAGCTTTCCCAGCGGGAAGGCTCGGTGCCAAACAGCGTTTTCAAGTGGACATGCTGCAGCGTTTCAGCGTGATGCTTTAACGTCTGCCATGCCGGTAACGTATCGGGTGTAGCGCTTGATGCTGAGGCCATTTAGCTTCTCCAGTGGCGTCGATCCTTGCAGCGGGGTTCATTAAACAGGTTAATAACCTTAAACAGGGCTGTTCTATGTGAGTCTGTGCTAGACAGGCCTGTTCTAGTCAATTAAGGGCGCGTAAACTAGCACGCCTTTTCCATGATCCCGGCTTGCCCATGAGTGATGCATCTTACCGTGACGCTATCTTTTCGACACCCCTTGACCGAGTCGCGCGGTTCTCTTTCGACGAAAAGGTGGTCGCCTGCTTTCCTGACATGATCCGCCGATCGGTACCCGGCTACGGGCAAATTCTTGGCATGTTGAGCTTAATTGCCCAGCGCCACCTGCGCCATGGCGCCCATGTCTATGATCTAGGCTGTTCGCTGGGCGCTTCCGGCCTTGCGCTGGCAGGGGCGCTGGCGCCTGACGCCTTTCGCTATACGGGCGTTGACCTATCGCCCGCCATGGTCGCCCAGGCTCGGCAAACCTTTGCTGACGAGTGCCCAGCGTACGCTATGCAGGTCGAAGAAGCCGACATTCGTACCCTCGAGTATGCATCTTCGGGCATGATCATTCTCAATTTTACCCTACAGTTTCTACCCGCCGCCGACCGCGATGCACTACTGGCGCGGCTTTATGCAGCGCTGGAACCCGGCGGCGTGCTGATTCTCTCGGAGAAAACCGTCGACGCCGACGAGCGCGACAACGCCTGGCGGGTAGAACGCTACCACGATTTCAAGCGCGCCAATGGCTACAGTGATCTGGAAATCAGCCAGAAGCGCACCGCTCTTGAGAACGTACTGGTGCCGGATACCCTCGATGCACTTCATGGTCGTTTGAAACAAGCAGGTTTTCCACGTTCGATGACCTGGTTCCAGTACCTTAACTTTGCCTCGCTGATTGCGTTTAAGGAGGGTTAAAGGTGGCGCCACTACCCGACGATCATCGCGCAATTTATCAGGCGTTTTTAGATCAAGCTACGCTTGATGCCTCACTAACGCCCTGGTTAGCGAAGCTTCCCGAGCAGTTAGCTCACGGGCTTGACCGTAACCGCCACGGCGATTTATCCGCCTGGGAAAAAGCCGTGGCCAAGCTTCCGGTGCTGCCCGCCGAGCGGCGCGTGGATTTAAACAGCGACACCGTCAGCGTTGATCTCGATCTTAGCGATAGCCAGCAGCGCCAATGCTTTAACCTGCTTAGAAAGCTTGCCCCATGGCGTAAAGGCCCTTTTCAGCTAGGCGGCATTTATATCGACACCGAGTGGCGCTCTGACTGGAAGTGGCAAAGAGTGGCGCCACACCTGGCACCGCTAAAATATCGCAAAGTGCTCGATGTGGGTGGCGGCAGCGGTTACCACGCTTGGCGGATGGCCGGGGCAGGTGCTGCTTTTGTGCTAATCATCGACCCTTCGCCACGTTTCTACTGGCAGTTTCAGGCAGTACGCCACTTTGTGGGTGATGCGGATGGCGGCAAAACGCAGTTTTTACCCGTGGGCATTGAAGATGTGCCTGAGAATCTGGGCTTTTTCGATACGGTATTTTCCATGGGCGTGCTCTACCATCGCCCTGCCCCGTTGGAACATCTTCAGCAGCTAAAAGCCGCGTTAGTTCCGGGCGGCGAGCTGGTGCTAGAAACCCTGGTAGTCGAAGGCGACGAGCAGACCGTATTTGTGCCCGGCGAACGTTACGCCGCCATGCCCAACGTCTACTTCCTGCCCTCTTCTCAAGCACTCTGCCACTGGCTGGAGCGCTGCGGCTTTACCAACGTGCGCGTGGTCGATGAAGCCGTTACCACGTTAGACGAGCAGCGCTCGACGGAGTGGATGACCTACCAATCGTTGGCTGATTTTCTCGACCCCAACGACCGCACCCGCACCATTGAAGGCTACCCTGCACCGCGGCGGGCGGTGATTTTGGCGAATAAGCCGGGCCAATTAGCCGTTAGCCGTTAGCCGTTAGCCGTTAGCCAAGTGTGCGAAGAAGGTGTCAAAACCGCCCCGGCGTCCGCCAAGCCGCCGCATTGAATTGCCCCCCAAATATTGACTTATACTAAAACTCATAGTAACAGTAACTTTTCCGAGGGGTGCCTGTTATTCAGGCTGAGATGGAGTTATCCAAACCCTTTGAACCTGATCCGGCTGATACCGGCGTAGGAACGGACATAAACCATATATGAATCTGTTTTGACACCTACGCCTGTATTATCCGAATCTCAATGCAGGAGTGTATCGTGTCGCAAGGTAACTCAACGCCCGCTAACGCATCTACGCTCAGTAGTACCTCCCCTTTTAACACGTCTGATAAAAACCGCCTGAACTCCGTACTTGCCAAGCCACGCTTGGCAGCAATCGCCGTAACTCTGCGTAATAATGAAGTTCTCCTCGTCCAACGCAGTAAAGAACCTCAACGGGGCACTTGGGGCTTCCCCGGAGGATCAGTGGAACCGGGAGAAAGCCTACATTGTGCAGCAAAGCGCGAATTAATGGAGGAAACCGGTATCACAGCATTGGTAGGACCGTTAATTGATGTAGTAGAAGTAATCGGATATGACCCAGAGGGAAGTCACCACCACTTCGCCTTGGTTGCCCTTTTATGTCACTACGTTGATGGCGAGCTACGGCCTGGTGATGATGCTGCGGACTGCCGCTGGGCGAAAGTTATAAACGGAAAACTCAACTTCAATGAAGCCTTAGCTGATCACGTCGCAGATACTGTCGTGAAAGCCTTTAATTTGCACAGTTTGATCGTCAAAGAAAAATCAAACGCGATTCACAGCTCCAATTCAGCTTTTTAAACTACTCGCCATCATTCGTATCAGCAAAATACGCCTCTTTGTCCACCGAAAGAGATGAATATAATGATGCACAAACATTATACGAATTTCACCAGCCTCTACAGAGATACACTGCATAAAATCTGCTTTGAATATGAATATGTTAACTCACCTAGAGGAAATAAAGAGCGAGAACTCATTGGCTTCAATATCCGACTCGACAATCCTCCTGATCGTTTTTGTCTAAGCAAAATACGCAAACAAAATATTGTTTTTAATTATGCAGAAGCGTTATGGTATTTATCAGGTAAAAACGACTTAGCATTTATTTCCTGGTACGCCCCTTCAATGCAACGCTACAGCCCAGATGGTATAAGCTTACCTGGTACTGGTTACGGAGCTCGTCTTAAAAACTTTGGTGCAGACACGCTCGATCAAATCGAACGAGTGATTGATATCATTAAAAATGACGATCCCGACAGTAAGCGCGCTGTCCTTCAAATATTTAGTGCGGAAGAAGATCTTTATCGACGCAATATCGACGTTTCATGTACCTTGGGTCTTCAGTTGCTACTCCGCGAAGAAAAGTTGAACATGGTCAGCTATATGCGTGCAAATGATGCCTACGTTGGCATGCTGAACGATATTTTCTCTTTTACTTTCTTGCAAGAGTATATTGCTGCCCGCATAGGCTGCAAAATCGGTCACTACACACATCAAGTTGGTTCTATTCACGTCTATGAAAGCACACATGAGCGTGCGCTTGAACTTTTGAATAGTAATGAAACTATACCCCAGCCAGGCACAGTACCTTTAATGCCAATTGGCACCTCCCCGACTACCATACGCAAACTATTGGAATATGAGTCAGAGATCCGTAGCGGCTTGTTGACGTTTAATGATATGGCTAATCTTAACCTAACGACGTATTGGCGAGATGTGCTGATGTTGTTCTGGATCTATCGCCAAATCAAGATAGGGAATGCGCTGCCTCAAAAGGCGTTAGAGATAATTAACCCCTACTATCAACCGTTTCTTATTAATCGCTGGGGATAGTACAAGCATTCATACATGAGCAAATATTAGGGGATTTATTTTTATGAATACTAATTGGACTGAACAAAATATCGCCGAGCTTTTTGACGCTTATGATGATTGGGTGGAGAATGCTTTTGGCTATCAACCACTCATCGCGGAGTTAACCTGCTCTTATGGCAAGGGAATTAGTGTATTGGACTACGGCTGTGGCAGCGGCAAAGTGTCCAGAAGATTAAGAGACGACGGATTCGACTATGTCACCGGTGTTGACATCTCTTCAACAATGATTGAAAAAGCAATATCCGCAGGCACTAACCGTCTTCGCTTTGAGCAAATCCATGGTCCAAATTTGCCATTTCCTGATAACAGTTTTGAAGCTGTCATTAGTTGTTTTCTGTTTATTAACATTCCCGAAAGACGTGAACTAGTACGCATCACTACGGAAGTAATGCGCGTACTTAAACCTGGCGGCTCCTATTACATCCTCGACACTCATCCTCAAACCACCGGAGTCGATTATCCGACCTACCGCAATGGAGAGCATGGTATTTCCTATCAAGACGGAGATAATCGCCCAGTCTACCTCACGATACCGGGAAGGCAGCAACCATTAGAGATTGTCGACAAACAATGGGGTTTATCCACATATCGAAATACATTCGCCGCAGCGGGGCTTTCACTAACCACAGAGCGTAATCTACCATTTGACAATTCGCAGTTGCCAGTTCATACGAGTGAATTCCGCACTCTACAGGACACAAAACCCTATATTCTACTGCGCGCCACAAAGCAATAAAGACAGACAATAGGTATTAACTAAGTGCCTATGCAAAAGTAAATCAGGTATAAATATCTAGTAAGCTACTGATTTTTTTTTATAACCTTTAATGCACGAAAAATTATGCATAGACACTTAGTGGCACTGAAAACACAGCTTCAATACACGCTCACCGCCGCAAAATCACCAGCCAGCGCCCCAGGTTCATAACACTGGCCAGCGAGGCGGCCACGTAGGTAAACGCGCAGGCGGTGAGTACGTGCCGGGCACCGGGCATATCGTAAGGCGGGACGTACTCTTTCAAGAGCGGCAGCGCCCGGTTAAAGCTGGCATCAAACTCAACTGGCAGGGTCACAAAATGCACCAGCGCCGCGGTGCCAAAGCTGATCACCGCCATGGCAATTACAATGGCTAAACCACCCGGCAGACGCGTCAATAAAAACAGAAAAGGTGCAGCCATCATCAGTACAGCGCCGAGTTTCTCAGCTTTTTGGGCAACGCCGACTAAGCGGCTACGCGCCAGTAGCGGCGTGTAGCCCTGGTGATGCTGAATGGCATGCCCTACTTCATGGGCAGCCACCGTGACGGCCGTTAGCGAACGCCCATCGTAGTTATCCGGTGAAAGACGTACGCAGCGGGTTTCAGGGTCATAATGGTCACCGAACTCAGTGCGCTCAACGCTTGCACCCTCAATCCCCAGTCGGCGCAGCAAGTGATCGGCAAGCTCTGCACCCGTCCCCGGGTAATCGTCACGACCGCGGGTATGGCGTTTAAGCACCCACTTGGCCCAAACATTGGGGAGCACAAATACTGCCAGCGCAAAAATGATCAGCACAACAACCATGGCAGCCCCTATCTACAAATAACCGTCGTTAAACACACTTCTTCGTAGCGTACTTTTACCATGGGGACTGACTTGGCAACAGCGTTATGCGGGATCGTTGCGGTGCTCCTCAACTTCGCGCTGTACTGCCGCTAAGCCGTGGGCAGAGATATCGCCCTGGGCGTGGGCGTGTTCGGCAATCAGCACGCTATCCGCGGCGAGCACTAAATCACACTGGGTGCCGGCCAACTCATCCCGCAACCGCTGGATCGCCTGCTCGCGCTTGGGGTTTTTATCCACTTGACGAATATAAATCGCTTTAATCCGATCTGGGTAGGCTTTCACTATCTCGGTATACACTTCTGGATCGTGTTGACCGCTATCGCCAATGAGAATACACGGCATATCATTATAAAGCGTCAACATACGGTCGATCAGTTCGCGCTTATGCTCTTCTGCACGGCGCGGCCAAGGCTTGCGCAAAGAGATGCCCCATTCGCGTAAAAAGATAATCGGCCCAACGGGGATGCGGTTGATCTGAAAAAAGGTTTCGAGCATTTCGTATATCGCCCAAGGGCCACGGGATACATACAAAATGGGCCGCTCAGCGCGTTCACTAACGCCACGATGTAAAGCTTGATAAAGCGGCGCAACACCGGGGAAAGCGGTGCGGCGATGAGGTTTTTTAACAAATAAGCGATAAAGCATTTTGAGCTTTTCCGCCACCCCGGTAAACATAACGGTGTCATCAATATCACTGATGATCAGCAAATCCGCCTCTGACGGAGGTACATAAACTTCTACGTGAGTACGTACCGGCGTCTGCCCCGAGCAATGCACTAAAATATCGGCGCGGTGCCAAGAGACATCAATGGGCAGGGTGTGACTAATCGGTAAGTGGACGTCGAAATAGCCATCTCGATCCGTGCCGACGCAGAGCTTATTTTCGCCGATGTGAATTTCTACCTGCGCATCGGCCAGCCCCTGGCGTAAAACGCGCCGCGCCACGTCCGCAGTATCGCGTAGCATGCCATGGCGAGGAATGGCTCGACCTAGTGCGGCTTGGCGAAACACCCGGCCCATGACAAAAACTTCACGTTGGGAACCATAGCCGCGGTAAGGATGAACCACCATTCCGCCGCGGCTACTGTCTCCTTTGATAGGTTTGGCAATAACGTGGACAAGCCTTTTGATAAAGCTTGTCCACTGACGCAATACGCTCATCAAGCGTGTTGACCGGAGTGACGCCCTTCCTGCAGCTCTTCGAGTAACTTGGCGTTAAAGGCATCCAAGTCCTTCGGCGTACGGCTGGTCACAAGACCGCTGTCCACAACAACTGGCTCATCGACCCACTCAACGCCGGCATTGCGTAAATCTTGCGCGACGCTGTGTACCGAGGTCATGCGGCGGCCTTCAACCACGCCCGCATTAATTAAAATCCACGGCGCATGGCAAATAGCAGCAACAGGCTTACCTGCCTGGAAAAACCCTCTTACGAAACTCAACGCATCGTCGTTGATGCGCAGTTCATCGGGGTTGAATAAACCACCCGGCAGTACCAAGGCGTGGTAGTCAGACTCACTGGCATCAGCAAGGGCTTTATCGGCTTCATAGGTGTCGCCCCAGTCGGTTTCCGCCCAAGCGCGGACTCCTTTACCGTCGGGGGTGACCACATGAACCTCAACACCCTCTTTCTGTAAGGCGGCGCGCGGTACGCTCAGCTCAGACTCTTCAAAACCAGCTGCGGCTAAAATAGCAACACGCTTACCGTTTAGTGCTTGTTTCATCATGCTCTCCTTTTCGTGATGATTTGCGTTAGTAACGCCCCACTAGTGTGGCGTATATTGAATCAGGGTCAAGCTCTCCTACTGACGCCGCAGGTTAGCGAATAGCGCGCTAGGCGTTATGCACAATCCTTCCTAGTTCAGCAATATCATAACCTCCTAACTGTGTTGCCCTCTCGGCAAAACGCGCTTGATGAGCAAACGCCAACAGGCGCTGTATTGAAGGTTCGAAATAACTGCGCCGCTGCATAATTAAATCAAACGGCTCATCGCAAAGTGTAACGAAGCCGAGGTGCTGGCGATGGGCGGCGGCTTCAACCCCCAGCCCAACATCCGCCTCACCCTGACCAACGCTAAGCGCCAAATCATCTTCACTTAAGGAGGCATGGGGCGCCCAGTTGATCGCCGAGCTTTCAATGCCTGCTTGTTGTAGCAAACAGTGCAGCAACCGTGCTGCTCCAGCGTCGGGCTGGCGATGCGCCACGCGGATCCCGGGCCGTTTTAAATCATTTAGCCCAGAGATGCTCATCGGGTTGCCAGCGGGTAAAAGCAGCCCTTGGCGGCGCTTTGCCCAATGCACTATCAACAGATCACGCATGCCGCTTAAGCCGAGCGCGCTGGGTTCGTTATAGCGCTGAGTAGAAGCATCCAGCAGATGAATGCCCGCCAACATCGCCTTGCCGTCAAGCAACCGCCGCACGCCGTCGCCACTGCCTTGGCAGAGCATCGCCAAATCAGAGCCGCTTTCCCGAATAGCCCACTCCAACAGTGGATCCTGGCTACCGGCTGCTACTAGCGGCACTGATAAACGCTGCGCCTGATCGCCTTCTAAATGGTTCAGCACCCATAAATCGATCTGTTGGCGGGGAAACAGCAACTTTCCCGTTACCCGACTACAGGGAATCTGGCCTTGGCGCACCAAGTCATACACCTTGCGCTCTTTTAAACGCAAATAGTCAGCGACTTCTGCGGTGGTCAGGTAAGTATGTGGTTCAGACATCGCAAGGTAGCCTCGCTGGGTAAAATGCAAACCTCTTTTGTATTTTAACTGCATATGACTGCATAAATTTCAGGACGCAGTGCATTAAGTCATTTTTCGATACATCATGCCAATTCTCAGATAACAGTTTTCCTACAACAGCTCTTCATACAAAAGTGAAACCGACGCTCAATGCTCACCAGTGATAATGCTTTTAGTACTGCTCTCACCCTGATCCTGAGTATGGATAGCGCGCTAATCTCCATCGTGATGCTCTCGCTGCAGGTATCGCTGATGGCGGTATTGATTGCCAGCCTGATAGCCCTGCCCTTAGGCGCTGCTCTGGCGCTATGGCGCTTTCCTGGACGTAACGTCGTGATTGTCGCCCTCAATGCCTTGATGGGCTTACCGCCAGTCGTGGCAGGGCTTTGTGTCTACCTACTGCTTTCGCGCGCAGGCCCACTGGGTGAATGGGGGCTGCTGTTTACGCCAACAGCGATGGTGATAGCCCAAGTGATTCTGGTACTACCCATTATTGCCGCCCTCACCCGCCAGCAGGTTGAAGCGCTTCACGGAGAGTATGCCGAGCAGTTGAACTCACTGGGGCTAACGCGCCTACGCATGATCCCCACCCTGCTATGGGACGCACGCTTTGGGCTGTTAACGGTGATCCTGGCAGGCTTTGGCCGCGCCAGCGCCGAAGTGGGCGCAGTGATGATTGTGGGCGGGAACATCGACGGCGTCACCCGCGTGATGACCACCAGCATTGTGTTGGAAACCAGCAAGGGCAACCTGCCTATGGCCCTTGGCTTAGGGATCATTCTGCTCGCCCTGGTCACCATGATTAACGCGATTGCCCACATAATCGGCGAAACGGCGAAAAGGCGGCTGGGATGAACGCACATCATACGCCCCCCGTCGCCACCCTTGAGCTCGACAGCGTGAGCTTTATCCATCGCGGCCATACCCTGCTTAGTCCCACATCGATGCGCCTTGCAGGCTGCCAGCGAACGCTAATAATGGGGCCGAACGGTGCGGGCAAAAGCCTATTAATGCGTCTAGCTCACGGCCTACTAACGCCCTCCAGCGGTTCGGTTCGCTGGCAAGGGGTTCAGCCCGCGCAAGCCATGGTTTTCCAACGCCCTGTGCTGTTACGCCGCTCAGCGCTGGATAACCTGACCTATGTGCTAGCCATCAATAAAGTGGCGCGACCAGAACTGAAAGCGTTACCTCGAAAAACCCAGGCGATGAGTGCCCTTGAGAAGTTTGGCTTAGCACACCTAGCCAAACGGCCTGCGCGGGTGCTTTCCGGTGGCGAGCAGCAGCGTTTAGCGTTGGCACGGGCCTGGCTGCTCAATCCCCAAGTGCTGTTTTTAGACGAACCCACCTCGGCGCTCGACCCCGCCGCCATCAAGGCCGTTGAAGATGCCGTACTGGAGTTTCATCACAGCGGTACACGTATCGTTATGACCACTCACGACTTGCACCAAGCACATCGCTTAGCCAATGACGTGGTGTTTTTGCACAACGGCGAACTACTTGAACACACCCCTGCCCGCGACTTTTTTACCGCCCCCACCTCACCTGAGGCGGGGGCGTTTATTCGCGGCGAGTTGGTCTGGTAGCTCCAATATAAGTGAGCCCTAGGATTGAAGAAAAACGATTTATGAAAAGCGATCAAGGAGCAAAAATGAACAAAACTACCGCACTTATCACCGCTGGCACCCTAGGGCTGACCTTCAGCGCTACGCTGATGGCGGCCGATGACTACATTACCCTGGCCTCCACGACCTCTACCGAAAACTCTGGCCTGTTTGACGCCATCATCCCCGCATTCAGCGAAGAGACCGGGATTGATGTGCACGTGGTCGCCGTGGGCACCGGCCAGGCATTTGAAATTGGTCGCCGTGGCGATGCGGATAGCCTGCTGGTTCACGACACCGCAGGTGAAGAAAAGTTTGTGGCCGATGGCTACGCCACAGAACGCTTGAATGTGATGTACAACGATTTCGTAATCGTCGGCCCGAGCGATGACCCTGCGGGCATCCGTGACAGCGAAACCGTCATCGATGCCATGCAGCGTATTGCCGAGAGCGAGTCCCCCTTTGCTTCACGTGGGGACGATAGCGGCACCAACCGCGCGGAATTGCGCTTGTGGGAAGATGCCGGGGTCACGCCACAGGGCGAGTGGTACCGCGAGCTGGGCAGCGGCATGGGCCCTACGTTGAATACCGCCGCGGGCATGGACGCCTATACGTTTACCGATCGCGCCACCTGGGTCGCCTTTGACAACCCACAAGACCTCACCTTGCTGTTTGAAGGCGATGAAGCGCTATTCAATCAGTATGGCAGCCTATTGCTCTCGGCAGAGCGTCACCCGCACTTGAAGCACGACCTCGCCGCTCAGTGGCACGAGTGGTTGGTTTCTGAACAGGGCCAGCAAGCGATTGCGGATTTTGAGGTAGATGGTCAGCAGCTGTTTTTCCCTAATGCTGAGTAAATCTAATCACCTACCGCCATTGCGAGTAGCTTGCGACGAAGCAATCTCATACCGGCGATGGCACTAACTTTGAGATTGCCGCGCTGCGCTCGCAATGACAAAAGCAAGATTGCCGCGTCGCTTCGCTCCTCGCAATGACATAAGGAGAACTCCTCGCACGGATGTGAGGAGGCTCATGACCGGAGCTTATGCCGGTTAGCGGCTGAATAAACCGCTGATATCTTTCGCTTCCCAGTGAGGGAAATGCTTACGCACCAGGGCATTTAGGTCACGTTCAAAGGCGGCCCAATCGGTGGCGTTTGAAGCATTGCCTGGGGCGCTGGCGGTACCGCGGATCATACCGGCTCCTACGGTCACGTTGGTCAGCCGATCAATGATGATAAAGCTACCGGTACCGGGGCTGGTGCGGTAATCATCCACCGGAATAGCGGCGGTCAGTTCCACGTCACAGCGGGCAATCGCATTTAGCCCCAGCGAGTGAGTGGCATGCTTCTCCAGGGTATTGACGTCGATTTGGTAATCAATCGCACTGATCTGACCGGAAAGATCGCGGGTCGCCAGTTTGAAATCGTAGAGCTTACCTGGCGTTAACGCCTCTTCCTGCATCCAAACAATATCGGCTTTAAAGGTGTTGGAGAGCGGCAGTTCGCTATCCGCTGCCACCAGCCAGTCGCCACGGGAGATATCGATTTCATCTTCCAGAGTCACAGTGATCGCCTGACCTGGATAAGCGGCCGCAAGGTCACCATCAAAAGTGACAATCCGTGCAACCCGCGACGTTTTACCCGATGGAAGTGCCTTAACGGCTTGACCAGGACGTAATACACCCGCGGCTAAGGTGCCGCAGTAACCGCGAAAATCAAGGTTCGGGCGGTTAACGTACTGAACCGGTAAACGCAGATCGCTGAGGTTCTGGTCGCGGGTAATCTCGACACTCTCTAATAGCTCGATCAGTGTTTCCCCCTGGTAAGCATCGCTAAAATACCAGGGCGTTTGTTCGCTGCGATTGACCACGTTGTCGCCATTCAGGGCCGACATCGGTACAAAGCGAATGTCAGGTGCTTGCAGATTGGTGGCAAAGGCTCGGTACTCATCGACTATCTCGTTAAAGCGCTGCTCGGAGAAGTCCACTAGATCCATCTTATTGACCGCAATCACCAGGTGCTGAATACCTAGCAGGTCGGCAATAAAGCTATGGCGGCGAGTCTGGGTCTGCACACCGTAGCGGGCATCGATCAGGATAATCGCCAGGCTGGCGGTTGATGCCCCCGTGGCCATATTGCGGGTGTACTGCTCATGCCCAGGCGTATCGGCGATAATAAACTTGCGCTTATCGGTAGAGAAAAAGCGGTACGCCACATCGATGGTAATGCCCTGCTCACGCTCTGACTGCAGCCCATCCACCAACAGCGCCAGATCAACGGTATCACCAGTAGTACCACTGGTTTTAGAAGCCTGAGTGATCGCCGCCAGTTGATCTTCAAAGATCATTTTCGAGTCGTGAAGCAGACGGCCAATCAGCGTCGATTTGCCGTCGTCTACGCTACCGCAGGTGATAAAACGCAGCAGGTCTTTGTTTTCGTGCTCGTGCAGGTACTGCTCGATATTATCGGCGATTAAATTAGATTGGTGAGACATCAGAAGTACCCCTCGCGCTTTTTCTTCTCCATCGAACCCACCTGATCGCGATCGATGGCGCGGCCACTGCGTTCACTGGTTCGGGTCAGCAGCATCTCTTGAATAATTTCCGGAAGCGTCGCGGCTTCGGATTCCACCGCGCCGGTTAGCGGGTAGCAGCCAAGCGTTCGAAACCGTACCGACTTCATTTCCGGCACTTCGCCAGGTGCTAACGGCATACGGTCGTCATCGACCATAACTTGCATACCGTCGCGCTCGACTATGGGCCGCTTGGCCGAGTAGTAGAGCGGCACGATGGGAATCGACTCTAAGTAGATGTACTGCCAGATATCCAGCTCGGTCCAGTTAGAGAGTGGGAACACGCGGATCGATTCACCTTTATTGACCTTAGCGTTATATACGTTCCAAAGCTCAGGGCGCTGGTTCTTGGGATCCCAACGGTGATACTTATCGCGGAACGAGTAGACGCGCTCTTTGGCACGCGAGGCTTCTTCATCACGACGCGCGCCACCAAAGGCCGCATCAAACCCATACTTATCCAGCGCCTGCTTGAGCGCCTGGGTTTTCATGATATCGGTGTATTTGGCGCTGCCGTGGTCGAACGGGTTGATATTGGCTGCCCGCCCCTCTTCGTTGGTGTGCACGATCAGTTCCATACCCGCCTCTTCAGCCATGCGGTTACGGAACTCGATCATTTCGCGAAACTTCCACGTGGTGTCCACGTGCATCAGCGGGAATGGCGGTGTACCGGGGTAAAAAGCTTTGCGCGCCAAGTGCAGCATTACCGACGAATCTTTACCGATGGAGTACATCATCACCGGGTTGGCGAACTCAGCGGCAACTTCACGGATGATATGGATAGACTCGGCTTCTAATTGCTTGAGGTGGGTCAAGCGCGCGGCATCAGGGGCATTAAAAGCCTCCCCCTGCGTCGCTGAAGATGAAGAACGCGTCTCTGAAGACCGCTCTTTTGACGACAATGTAGACAATTGGGTCATGGCCCCTTACCTCACAAGAACAAGCTCGTCACACAAGCTAAAATCAGCGTACGTTATAGATAAATGTACGTTCGAATGTGAGTAGGGTAACGCCGAGCCGGTAATAACCCAAAAGAATTAATAACTATCTTTTTATTCCTAAAAAACCTATCTAGAAATAAGAGAGCAATTAACGTCTAATCAGTGCGCTCTATCCAGCTCTGCCACTCGCTTCCCTGGGCATCGCTATACGCCAAATCGATAACCCGATAGCCAGGGCGGGAAGCTTCATCAATGGCAAACTGCTCGGCACCGGGCAGAAACTGATCGGCCATCGCCGGGCAGCCATAAACATCAATAGTGGCCTCACCTATGCCTCTACCTGTGCCTAAAATATGATGCTCGGCGTAGGCTTGGTGCGCGTGACCAAACAGGATGATCTTGACGTGCGGGTGTTTACTTAGCAGTTGCCAAAATGCGTCGCGATCTTGTAGGCCAATGGCATCCATCCACACCGCGCCGACGTCCACCGGTGGGTGGTGCATGGCTATCAGCGTGGGCCGGTCATCGTTCTCTAACTGTTCAGCGAGCTTAGCTAGCCGCTCGCTTCCCAGTTCACCGTGGGGTTTGCCCTCCACCTGGGTATTGAGCAACAGGATGCGCCACGAATCCAAGTCCACTTGTTCAACCATCGGCCGCTCGGCCGCCATGAACTCGGGCTGATCGTGATTACCCGGCAGCCAGTACCAGGGGCAAGGCAACTGCTCCAGCGCCTGCATCGCCAAGGCGTAGGAAGCGGCCGATTCATCCTGGCTAATATCACCAGTAAACAGCACGATATCGGGCTTTTCGGCGACAACGGCATTCAACACCTGCTGAAACTGCCGCCAGGGTATGCCCGCCCGGGAACGCGCTTCGATATCCGCATAGAGATGGGCGTCGGTAATTTGCACCACACGCATTAGGGCATCTCCGGCACGTCGACCGTGTGACCGTGAGCAAGGCCATGAGCCAGCCACTCGCCCAAGAAGCGGTTGAGTTGAAGCTTCTCATCCGGCTGATGCATCCGGGCATTGGGGTAGCGGTAGCGGCCACTAAAGTGGCGCTCGCGCTGAAAGTCGGTCACTTCCGCCATGCGTACATCGTGATAAAGATGTACGCGCATACGCGGCCCTTCCAAAACGGTATCTAGTGGGCCGGTCTGAGAAACATTCACCATGGTGGTGTAAGGCGCCTGCTCTTGAATATACAGATGCAGATCACCGAAATGCTGTTTATCACCGCGCAAGGCAATATCGCGGCGCTGGCCGGCCTCCATATCGCCCACCAGGCGCACCAAACGTAAATAGTTGGCGCTGCACTCCCCTTGGAGCGATTTTAAATCGGTGACATAGGCCATTCTCGCCATGTTCACTCCTCGTCGGTTTCGCTTTGCGTCAAAGCGCGCTGCGAGGCAGCACGCAGTGAGGCTCGCTGACTATTCAGCCAATGTAGACCAATTAAACACATGGCGTTGTCGAGTCGCCCCTTCTCTAAGAGCTCCCAAGCGTTAGCGAAAGGCATGACGTGAACACGAATATCCTCATGCTCTTCATCTAGGCCATGAATCCCACCTAATCCTTGGGTATCTACCAAACCACAAAATAGTGTCACTTGCTCGCTGCAGGCGCCAGGGCTGGGATAATACGTGTGAAGTTTGGTCAGTTGGGCCACTTTACAACCGGCCTCCTCCCACGCCTCGCGACGCGCCACATCTTCCAGCGATTCGTCTTTTTCGACCAAACCAGCCACGAGCTCGAGCTTCCAGGGAGAAACGGAATCATCAATGGCGCCGGCACGAAACTGCTCAATGAGCACCAATGAGTCGCGTTCGGGGTCGTAGAGCAGCACACCCACTGCATCAAAGCGATTATGCACTTCACGACGCATGGGTTCGCTCCAACCGCCTTCAAACAGCCGGTGACGAAGCTCTAAGGCTTCCAGGCGGAAAAACCCCTGGTGTAGCGTCTCCCGCTTAAGCAGCTCAACATCATTGCGCTTTAAGTCTGGAACGCTAAGAGCCGTGTTTTTAAAAGGAGGGCGCTGAAAATTAGGATTCTGAACAGCATCGTGCTTGGAGTTGGACGCCATGAGGCACTCCCGGTGGTGATAATCGATCTATTATCAATGCTTGCCACCGGGAATGCCAATTCAGCGGGGGATTTACAGCTGCTTAAGCAGCGCTTCGGCATCACGGCGTAGCGCTTCATCGGAGGCTTGCCGGTTGTCTCGAGCGGTGCCGTTAACCGCTCGCTGGGCGTGCTCGCGAGCGGCCTGCTCATTGCCCTCTTCTTTCAAAAAGGCAGCGTAGTAGTAGTTCACATCGATGCCGTCTGGGCGGATCTCCAAGGCACGCTGGAACATGCGTTCAGCGGTATCACTATTGCCAAAACCGAGTGGCCGCCCCGGAGCGCGATCGTAAAGCGCACCTAGCGTGACGTAGGCGGAACCATTCAACCCCTGAGGATCTATTTCAATCGCCTTTTCTAACGCGTCACGCGCATCACCTGCGATTCCTAATGCGCCTAAACCACTGCGCTCACGGGCATAAGAAGCCAGAACTATTCCCTGCCAAACAAGTACATCAGCTTCATCGCTGTACTGCTCGGCCAACTGCTCCGCTTCACCTGCCAATGCCTTTAACGTGCTCTCGCGCTCGTTGGCGGGCATCTCAGTCACGGTATGCTCCCACCTGTTTTTAAGCGAAAACAGCTCGCCTTCAAAGGCAGAGGCGGTTAGCGGAGACAGCATCAGCGCGCTGCCAATAGCGGCGGCGATTAATGAGCGCGGTAAAAACATACGTGGAAAAGAGTGAGTTCGCATACATGCTCCTAACATTATTGTTGTCCTACTTAGACCCACCAATGACGGGCCTCTAGCCCAATATAGCAAAAAATGTAACGAACGTTTGAATGATTTACCAGTAGCATGCTGCTTGGTTGCTTCGCGCAATTAACGTAAGGTGGGTAGCTCGAAACACGATGGGGAATAGGTAATGAAAGGCCGCAACATGACCCGCTGGCGCGATCCAGCCAAAGATCCGCGTCAAGCCCCTAAGAGCAATCTGATTACCCCAGAAGGGGCGGCTCGCTTGCGCGCTATCTTGGATCACCTATCGCGGGTTAAACGCCCGGATATTTCAGCAAAAGTCGGCGAAGCAGCCGCCCAGGGCGACCGCAGTGAAAACGCCGATTACACCTATAACAAGAAAGAGCTGAACCGCGTTATCGCCCGGATTACTTACCTGACGAAACGCTTGGACGAACTGCAAATCGTAGACCGCCTGCCAGCCGATACCAGCAAGGTGTTTTTCGGCGCTTATGTAAGCCTGGAGGATGAAAATGGCGGTGAGGTGCATCTCAGGATCGTTGGCCACGATGAAATCGACACCAAAAAGCGCTGGATCAGTATCGATGCACCTATGGCTAAAGCACTGCTCGGTAAACAGGTGGGTGATGAAGCAAAAGTGCTCACGCCTAACGGTGATACGTTTTATACCATCACCGCCATTGATTACACTGGCTAATCCCTGCGCCATTAACGCCGCCTAGGGCCTAATCTTGTAAGGAGTAGTCCACCGTGGTGACAACGCGAACACGTTTGGTTTGCGGCGTGTAGCTGTCCAAGTCCTCGATGGAGAAGTAGCCCTGGGTCGCCTGACGAATCTGGCCCACTTGGCTACCGGAATCTTCGGCAAACTGCTGTGCGGCGTTACGCGCATCCGCAGTGGCCGCCGCAATCATTTCAGGCTTGATCGCATCAAGTCCGGTAAATAGAAACTCCGTGCGGTATTCGTAGCTGGGCGAGAGCAATACGCCCTCCCGCACCAGTGAAGTCGCATTGGGGATTGCCTCGATCACGCCCTCGACATCGGGGGAGCGCAGTAGCAGTGTTGCTTCGGCGCGATAGCGCTCATCCGGGCGCTGACCACCGTACTGATTGCTATATTGGTCGGTAATCCGCGGCGGAGTGGAGCTAACATGCTCTGATGCAAACCCCTGGGCCTCCAGAAAATCGCGAATTGCCTGCTCGTCACTGGACAACTGCTGCTCAAGGTCACTCAAGCTATTAGCGCTGACACTGTAATTGAACGGCCACAGCACCAAATCCGCCGGCACTTCTCGCTCGGCTAAGCCGCGCACCGTGACGCTACGTGACGACTGCTGCCATACTTCTGCGGCGCCCTTGATATAACTACCGCTCCATACCAGCCCAAGCGCCAGCAGCCCGCCCAACAGAACGGCACTTCCCAGTACCGCCGTATTTCGAATATTTCCCGCCATTGCTGCCACTCCTACTCATACCGTTAAATTAACGACTTCTTAATTTGCATAATAGACCTTACCGGTAAATTCGTCGGCGGCTGAATGTGGCAAGTTTGAGGAAACGATGCAGAAGTGTTAATGATCAATCGATATCATGGCCTTGATAACCTGATTAGCGGGGTCACACCACTGGGGCATCTGGGCAGGCACGTCAGCAAGGTAAGCACGGTGGGTAATCATTGCTTCAGCATTGATGTCCCCACTATCCATCAGTGACACCACACTATCAAAGTCTTCCCGAGTGGCATTACGGCTGCCGATCAAGGTCAACTCTTTCTTGTGGAAATCAGGATCACTGAAGGTAATGTCTGCTTTGACTATACTCACCAGAACATAGCAACCGCCATGCCCCACCAGATCGAACCCAGCCTCCATAGCACGAGGGCTCCCTGTGGCATCAAACACCACATCTGCTAACGCACCGCCATTTAGCTTGCTGATCTGTGCAGCCACTTCCACTTCCTGAGGGTTCGCCACCGCATCGGCACCCAGTACGTCACGGCAAAAAGCCAGACGTGATGGATTGGTATCCACCATCAAGGTACGCGCACCCTGGCTTTTAGCGACCTGGAGTACGCCCATACCAATAGGCCCCGCACCCACGATGACGGCTAATTCATCCGCTTGTAGCACGCTACGCCTTACAGCGTGAGCACCAATTGCCATGCACTCCACCAGGGCCAATTGATCGATGCTAAGGGTTTCAGATACCACTAAGTGAGTGGTAGGTACGGCCAGGTACTCCGCCATGCCACCATCTTGATGTACGCCAATAACCTGCATGTTCTGGCAGCAGTTGGTTTTATGCTGCTGGCAGGCACGGCATTCACCACAATGCAGGTAGGGTATGACATAAACCTGCTTGCCCAGTAAGTGCTGGTCATGGTCATCAGCGACTTCGACTATCTCACCGGCAAGCTCATGGCCTAACACCCTGGGATATTCAAAATAGGGTTGATTGCCACCATACGCATGAATATCCGTTCCGCAGATACCGATACGGAGTATCCGTACCACGGCATGCCCAGAGGCACACTCTGGTTTAGCAGCGTGACGCAGCTCCAGATGTTGCGGCTTTGAACAGACAAGCACTTCCATAAGCGCGCTTCTCCTCGTTATGTTTAGGCCTGAACGACCCGCTGCCGCTGCACACCTAAGCCCTCAATACCTAAACGCATTTGCTGTCCATCACGAAGGTAAACGGCGGGCTTCTGGCCCATACCCACACCGGGAGGTGTGCCGGTGGAGATAACATCGCCAGGCTGCAAACTCATAAAACGGCTCAAGTAACTGATCAGAAAAGGCACTTGATACACCATGGTGCGCGTATTGCCGTCCTGGTAACGCTGGCCGTCTACCTCAAGCCACATACCTAACTGGTGTGGGTCAGCAATCTCATCACGGGTAACTAACCAGGGCCCCAAGGGGCCAAACGTATCGCAGCCTTTGCCCTTGTCCCAAGTACCACTGCGCTCCAACTGAAACTCGCGTTCAGACACATCATTAACCACGCAAAACCCCGCCACATGTGACATCGCCTCGGCTTCATCAATGTAACGACCACCCTTTCCAATAATTACCCCCAGCTCGACTTCCCAATCGGTCTTTTTGGAGCCACGGGGGATCTCCACATTGTCATTGGGACCACAGATAGCGCTTGTCCACTTATTGAAAATGACCGGCTCGGGGGGAACCTCGGCGCCGGTTTCTGCTGCGTGATCGGAGTAGTTGAGACCAATACAAATAAACTTGCCCACCTGACCAACACAAGGCCCCAGACGTACATCAGCCGCGACCTCTGGCAATATAGAGAGATCCACATCGCGAAGTTTCTGCAACCCTTCGTCGCTCAATACATCACCGGCAACATCGCTAACGAGAGCGGACAGATCACGCACCTTACCCTGACTATCGAGAATGCCCGGCTTTTCCTGTCCCGTCGTTCCAAAGCGTAAAAGTTTCATATTGTTATTCCTTCTGAAGTAATCAGTTAGCCCAACCACCGTCGATCAATTGCGTGGTGCCGGTAATAAACTGCGATTCATCACAAGCCAGGAAAGCCGCCAGCGCAGCCACTTCCTCCACTCGCCCCAGCCTACCCATTGGCTGACGGGCAATAAAAGAGGCTAGCACCTCTGCATCGCTGCGCCCCTCTTTACGTGCCTGCTCAGCAATACGTTGTTTGAGAGAGGGAGACTCAACGGTGCCAGGGCAGATCGCATTGCAGCGAATTCCCTGGGTCATAAAGTCCGCGGCGACAGACTTGGTCAGTCCGATCACCGCGGCTTTAGAGGTACCGTAAGCGCAGCGATTAGCAACTCCTTTAATGCTAGATGCCAGGGAAGCCATGTTGATGATACTGCCACTCTCTTTTGCCAACATGCCCGGTAAAAAAGCCTGCAAGGTATGAAACATTGAAGTGACATTCAGATCCATCGATCGCTGCCAAGTGGCCTCGTCGCATTCGAGTACGCTGCCACCTGCCACCATACCGGCGCAGTTAAACAGTACATCCAAGGTCGGTAGTGAAGCAGCTAAATGGTGGATCGCTTGGCTATCCGTGACGTCCAGGCGATAAGCTTCAACACCCGGTATCCCTTCTAAGCTGGCAATATCGATATCTGTCGCGAATACGCGTGCACCCTCGGCAACAAAGCGCTCGACGCTAGCACGCCCAATGCCGTTTGCAGCGGCGGTGATCAGTGCAGTTTTGTTCTTGAGTCTCATGTTATTGCACATCCCTAACGGCTAAGGCGCGCCCCTAAAAGCTGTGGCACGACCTTGAAAAGAATGGGAACATACATTAGGCCAAA
The DNA here is from genome assembly GCF_021021315.1 of Halomonas sp. IOP_14. NCBI lineage: Bacteria > Pseudomonadati > Pseudomonadota > Gammaproteobacteria > Oceanospirillales > Halomonadaceae > Halomonas > Halomonas sp. IOP_14. The sequence continues at coordinate 197,513 of NZ_JAINWD010000004.1, forward strand.
TCATCCAGACACCTAATGGCCTGACCAATGAGCCGAGTATGAGCGAGAAACTTTGACCCTGACAAGCCTCAAAAGGCCAAATAGCAGCTTTTGGGAATAAACTTTAGTAGCCATCAACTTTAGTCTAAAAACACCAGTGAAACGGATAGGAAACACCACGAATGCCGATTCAAACCATCCGCTCGCAGCGCCTCTATCGCCAGATTGCTGATCAATTACAGCAGTTAATCAATGATGGTGAGTTTCCCCCAGGAACGCTGTTACCCCCCGAGCGAGAGCTTGCCCAAGCTCTTGGCGTTAGTCGGGCTTCAGTGAGAGAGGCCTTGATTGCTCTCGAAGTGGTTGGGCAGGTAGCTGTTCGAGTCGGCCATGGTGTCGTGGTGCTTGAATCGCGCGCCACTCCAATGGAGTCGGTGATGCGCGCAGCCGCTCGAACCGAGCCCTGGGCAATAGACCCAGAGTTCGAGAGCGAAATTGAGCTCAATCTGGACGAAGAGATCCCGCCCTTTTCACTTCTCCAGACGCGCCGCTATCTGGAACCGGAAATTGCCGCGTTAGCAGCCATGAACGCCACTGAAGAGGATATGAAAGCGATCCGTTTGGCATTTGAGCGGAATGTGTCTGACAACGCCAATGGCGGGCGCAACTGCGCCGGAGATCGATTACTGCATATTCGTATTGCTGAGGCCTCAGGCAACGCGGCCTACGCACTTGTCATCAAGCATCTGCTTGGCCACAAGTACGGCGCCATGTTTCGTCGACTCCAGGAACTCTTTATGGAAACAGATATGCCGCAGCGCTCCCAGGATGACCATAAGCGCATCGTTGAAGCCATTGAAGAACGTGACCCGGCGGCTGCTCGTCGTGCCATGGAAGTGCATCTGGATCACGTACTTAATGTTTTCTTTGCTGAGTAAGTACCTCATCAAATGCCGTAGACCTAGCGCTGTAACTTAATCGCACCGTAAACCTTGAAGCGGCGATTATCCGCCAGGGTCTGGAAGTCTTGAAATGCCCGCTGCAAGTGGTCTGGATAGGGCAAAAAGCCATTTGCCACCAGGATTAACCGCCCGCCCGCATTGAGATGCTCTGGCGCTGCGCTGATCAAACGCTGGCTAGGGCCATAACTGATATCACGCTCTTTATGGAAAGGCGGGTTGCTAACAATCCAGTCAAACTGCTCACCTTCAAGTGCACTGAATACATCACTGCAGAGTACCCGCCCCTCTAGCCCATTCGCCGCCAAGGTGCGCTTACACGCCTCTACCGCAAAAGCGCTGACGTCCACCGCGGTCACATGATGGCCACGCTGGGCCAACCAAGCGCTAATAATCCCATCGCCACAGCCCATATCCAGCACTTTGAGCGGTTTTTTCGGCAAGCTATTCTCAATGCTTCCCAACAGTAACAGCGTTCCTTCATCGACTTTGCCGTGGCCAAATACGCCCGGGTGGCTGTTCAGCGTCAGTCCTAATGTCTCGAATTGCTGCCAAGCGCTATCGCTAGTCGAATCCAATGCCACGGTTTGGGTGGCAAAGAGTGAACAGCGCCGGGCGTTGTCGCGCTTATCCCAAGGCATCCCCAGCTCTTCCAGCATCTTGGGAACGCGTTTAATGCCACCTTGATGCTCGCCGACAATTTCAATGGGTGTGCCTTCAGGTAGCTGCCCACATAACCACTTGAGCCACCAAATACCTAACTGATGCGCCTTCGGCCAAAACAGCACCATCTCTTTGCCGAATGGCTCACCCGCTGCTAAGTCAAAAGGCGCTCGGGCCTGTTTGCCTTTAGCCTGCCACTCACGCAGCACGTCAAAATCGCCACTGACCACACCCGTCGATTGATCAATAAGCCAGCTATCGACTGGCGGGCCAATGACCCACAGCGCTACATAGTTATCTTTTTGCCGCTCTAACAGTTGGCACGCTGGGGCTTGGGCACTCATTCAACGATCTCCGGTTTAATTAATGTATAAAGTAGGTAGCGGCCTAAGCGCCAATGGGGGTCATGGCGACAATACTTTTTTTCCAGCGCCAGCAGCGTTTCAGTTTCTACTGGCGTGGCGGGAGGGTGGCGCAAGTAATCTTGAAAAACGCGGATACCGGCGACTGCATCTATCACTAAGCCGTTATCTGCACTCCACTGCTCAACCTCGGCATGACTAACAGGCGAAATAGGCGTCAATCGTTGTCGCTTGCCCTTCCCCGCTAAGCGGTCGCTCAACGCCTTCTCAAGATTGCCTTTGACCGCGTTGGAAAAGCGCAGTGCATCGCGATTAAACACCATCAAGCTAAGCTGGCCACCCGGTGTCAATAAATGACTCAAGGTAGCCAGTGCTGCTTGCGGGTCGCCCAACCACTCCAACACTGCATGGCAGGTAATAAGCGGCCATGGGCCAGGAGCTTGTTCTGTTAACAGTTGTAGCGGCGCCTGCAGATAAGTAATAGCCTCTTCCGGTAACGTTTTAACGTCCCGGTGCCAGGTTTTGGCGTAGCTCAACATATCTGCTGAGGGTTCAGTCATCGTGACATCGTGCCCCCGCTCAGCAAACCATGCCGCCTGCTGGCCCAGGCCACCGCCCACGTCCAGCACGCACTGCCCCTCTAGATTCAGCATTTCCGGTAGCAGGTAGTCGAGCATTGCGAGACGCAGCTCGCCCCGGGGTGCCTGATAGAGCGAACGGGAGAATTTCTCGGCCAGGCCATCGAAATAGCGATCGCCAGACGGCGTTAATTCATAGCTGCTCGATTGAGAATGGAGTGATTTAGGGTTTGAGGGCATGCCGCGAGCATCGCTGTATAAAGAAAGCGTGCAGTTTACCTGATTATCCCTACCCGGCCGAATGGCGGCCTGGTCTGCATCAAACATAAACAAAAATTATCAAATCATTACAAATGACTCTTAAAATCGATATAAATAGGTTTGCAAACTGGAGCGAAATAATAGCTAATCGACACAGGAAAAATGTCCTATCATGGTAGGAGTGACAAGCAATAGAAGCATATAGCAGTCACCACCAAGTCGATATTAATTATAACAAAATAAATACGGTGGGTTTTATATGATTATCAATACGGCGAACCAAAATACCACTGGGCAAATAATACGGTCTTTGCTAAAAAAAGAACATACTATTTCTATTTTTTCAAAAGAAGCGGCCTACGCCATAGAGGCGAAGGCTATTAAGATAGAATTGGACAGTGGTAAAATAACGTTAGCGATACATTACACAGGTAGCTCGCTTTCTCCTTATTTGCAAAACGACACCATTTGCTTTGACATAGAAGCTTCCCATCCTACGCCAGGTATAGAAGAAGAAATTTATAATATTGAACAAGTGCCGGCACACGTCATTAAAATAGATACCTGCACTTACCATTTAGAGTGCCAGCTTCCCGGCTCTATTTTTTCCTCCGATAATCGAAGAGCTTTGCGTGTACCCTTCATTCTGGGTATGCACGCACGTGTGCACTTGGAAGTATTTGCCCATGAGCTCAACGTGGAAGGTAAAGTGCGTAACCTTTCAGTAGGTGGCTGCATGGTGTATGTCAGACTGGAAGATAGCATGGCTCTTAGCATTAATCAGGTACTGCCGGAGGTCACTCTCGAGTTTCCAAACGGAGAAATATTCAACACTCAAGGACGTATTTGTCATATGCGACCTTTTGGGAGCCATGACTATGCGGCTATAGGTATTGAGTTTATTAATATGTCAGCCACGATGACTGAGACTCTTTTCCATTATGTATCGGAATCTGAGTTCGAAGCTGCTTTTCGCTCAGGTATACAGGATAGCTCCTCTCGAGCTAAGTCACGGCTTTTCATCGCAGATGCCAAAGAGAAGAAAATGCAGCACAAAGAAGAGCATGATCAAACCAAGAGTAGCCAACGATCTCCTCTGTTACGCGGTGTTCTTGAAGTCGCTCACCAGCTACAAGTCATGTTAATGTTTACTAAAAACAAGGATTTATTTCCAGAAGAGAGCCTCTATGAGTGTGTCGACAGCCTTCTTTATATGGTCACTCAAGACCGAAGGGGGCTTCAGTATGCACTGGCTTTTTTGCATGATGAACCCGAGTGGGTGCGCCATGCCATACAAGTGAGTAGCCAGCTAGCAATGATCCTGATCAGTCGTGACCCATACGCGTCACAGACACGGGAAACAGTGGCGGGCGCCCTACTACACACCATGGGTAAACCACTGCTGATTAGCGAACAGCTCCCCTCACTTAAAATTCGCATATCTCCATCGCAAGCCGAGCTACTCAAAGAACATGTTGTTGCACTGAATAACAAGCTAACAGCACTGGGCTGGGTCGCCAGCCCAGCCTGCCATGACATTATCCTCAATGCCAACGAACGGCTCGATGGCAGCGGCTATCCAGCTGGAAAGCAGGCTGCAGAGTTATCCGAGCGTGTTCGACTAATCAGTGTTATTAAAATAATCAATAAATTAACCCATGAGCGAAATGGTCAGCATCCGCGGCAACCTCTTGATGCCTACCGCTGGGTTAATAACTGCCCAACTATTTATGAAAAGTCATTACTTGTAGAGTATATCCAACACTTTGGCTTATACCCTATCGGTAGCTTAGCAAAGTTCTCAAACGGTTTCTTAGCATGGATAATGGATGTAGATGCAAAGGGAATGCCGTGTAAAGTTAACGTTATTAAAAATCTCTCCTTTAGAGACACATCTATTGACACGGTTCTTGAAAATAATGACTTTACTCAAATTGGACGTCTTGAGGGCACGGTGAACCCCACAGACTACAATATTCATATGGCCAATCACCCTTAGCGGCTCGCACGCCGTTGCTTTTGGCCTAGCAAACACCCAAAATTGAGCTACTTTCATTCCGTTAATCACAATGTAACGGAAGACACTTTAACGCAAAACGCTATTTATTTAAGCACTCTATTTTAAAGTACACTATGCCACCTACACCGCGCCGTTCCACCATTCTTGAAGTAGCCCGCCTCGCTGGTGCCTCTAAAACCAGCGTATCGCGCTATTTTGGCGAAGAGCGTGATCGGCTCTCGCCCTCACTTCAAGCGCGCATCGCCCATGCGGCAGGTACCCTTGGCTACCAGCCAAATCAAATGGCACGCGGGTTAAAAGGTGGTCGCTCTAAATTGTTAGGTATGTTGGTGGCAGATATCCGCAACCCATTTTCAGTGGCTATCACACATGGTGTAGAGCAAGCGTGCCGCCAATACGGCTACTCATTGGTAGTATGTAATACTGATAACGACCCAGAACAGGAGCGCCAGCATTTAGACCTGTTGGGTGCCTATCAGGTGGAAGGTCTCGTGGTAAATGCATCCGGCAGCCCTGAACGCCAACTACATACTTTCATCAGCCAGGGGACACCCATTGTGCTGCTAGACCGCGAAGTCGATCATGTGGAAGCGGAGGTGGTTGGACTCGATAATCATCTGGCGGTCGATATGGCGCTAGAACACTTGGCCGATCAGGGCTACCAGGCCGTGCTGTATGTCAGCGAAGCTCCCCAGCAGTCAAGCACCCGACAAAAACGCTTGGCCCGCTTTAACCACACTGCCGAGCAGTTGGGGCTTATTCATTCATCCTCCCTGCTTGCTAACTCAGATGGCACTGCAACGCTTCAAGAATTAAGCGACTTTTTAGCCGCCCACCAACAGCACGCTTGCGCTGTCTTGTGCGGCAATGGCACTGCCACCCTAACCGTGACCCGCCTGTTTCAGCAGTTGGACTTACTGCTTGGCAAGGTAGGCTTGATGGGGATTGATGAACTCGATTGGTGCGCTTTGATCTCTCCCGGCATTACCACGCTTGCCCAACCCACCGATGCAATGGGTAAAACGGCTGTTCAATGCTTGATGCATCGCATTGCTCCCCACGTATCATCAATGCCAGCGGCGCTGAGTTTTTCACCTACTCTGATTGAACGAGGTTCTACCCAACACTAAGAAACCTCTGATTAACTATTGCGCTTGGCCATACGGCGTTAAAAATCACCTCGTGCGCGAGTCCGATCAAAATGCTCATTTACAACCCGTAAACTCCGCTTTTTCGTTGATTTTTGCCTTGTCTGGCCTGCGCTCATTACGTAAATCAGAGGTTCCCTAATTTTTTTAGTCGGTGCTAAAAAATTGCCACAAAAATGGTATCGTTCCCATTGGATGATAATGAACAACTCGAAGAGATTACTGACTATGCCCCACTCCTTCTCTAACCCACCAGAAATTCTCACCTTCGGCGAAGCCATGGCTATGTTTGTCGCTGATTCACCAGGCGACTTATCCAACATTGATCGTTTCCACCGCCGCTTGGCAGGCGCCGATAATAATGTCGCTATCGGCCTCTCCAGGCTGGGTTTCCACGTGGGCTGGTTAAGTCGAGTGGGAACCGATAGCTTTGGAGGGTTTATTCAGGCGGCATTAACAGCGGAAGGTATCGATGATCGCTATATTCACGCCGATGCACAGCACCCCACCGGGCTGCTCTTTAAAGAACGTGCCCAGAACGGCGCCGACCCGCGAGTTGAATATTTTAGACGTGGCAGTGCCGCCAGCCATCTCACTATTGAGGACGCCCGGGATGTCGACTTTCAGGCACTTAACCACCTTCACGCGACGGGCATTACCCCAGCGTTATCTGAAAGCGCCTGCCAACTTAGCCATCATTTGATGGAAGGGGCCCGCGCCCACGGCGCTAGTATTTCCTTTGACCCCAATTTGCGGCCGTCACTTTGGCCTAGCGAAAACGTTATGCGGTCGACCCTTAATGAACTCGCCAGCCGCGCCGACTGGGTGTTGCCTGGGCTTTCAGAGGGCCAGCTTCTCACCGGGCAGAAGACGCCTTACGACATAGCAGGCTATTATCTGGATCAAGGTGCCTCGGCTGTGATCATCAAGCTGGGCCCCGAAGGTAGCTATTACCGTGGCAACCTGGATGGGCAAGAAGAGAGCTTTACAGTGGCCGGTTGCCACGTTGCTGAGGTGGTGGATACCGTAGGTGCAGGCGATGGCTTCGCCGTCGGTGTCATTAGCGCTCTGCTTGACGGAAGAACGGCGCGTCAAGCCGCCCAACGCGGCAACCTCATTGGCGCCCAAGCCATCCAGGTAGTGGGTGATATGGAAGGTCTGCCTAATCGCGAGCAACTACTAGCGCTTGAAGTCGACCAACCCATTGGCTAATCGCCACACACTATTTTTTAAATAGCAGGTTTTAAATAACAGGTTTTAGATAACAGGCTTTTCACCATGGAGATAACAATGAAAAAACGTCTAGTGATTCAAGGACGACTCAGCGACGCTCAACAGACTGAACTTAGCGATTTGTTTGAAGTGGATGTGTTGCCGAAAACCAGCTCGCTTGATGCCCCTGAAAATCGCGCTCTATTAGCGGAGACACACGGCATTATCGGTTCCGGCTTAGCCATTACCCCCCAGTTGCTGGACGCAGCGCCCAACTTGAAAGTCATAGCGACCATCTCTGTTGGCTACGACAACATCCCTGTTGATGAACTTACTAAGCGCGGCATTATGCTGTGCAATACGCCTGATGTGCTTACCGAAACCACTGCCGACACCGGCTTTGCGTTGATCATGGCCGCGGCGCGCCGGGTGGTTGAACTAGCCGAGTGGGTCAAAGCGGACAAATGGCAAGCCAGCATTGGCCCGGCACTGTTTGGCAGCGATGTGCATGGTAAAACCCTAGGCATGGTGGGGTTTGGGCGCATCGGTCAAGCCGTTGCCAGGCGCGGAGCCCTGGGCTTTGGTATGCAGGTGCTCTACTCCAACGCTTCACCCAAGCCCGATTTAGAGAGTGAGCTTGGTGCGCAGCGCCGCGAACTCAACGAGCTATTGGCTGAAGCCGATTTCGTCTGTGTCACTGTGCCGCTTACCGCCGAGACCGAGCATTTGATCGGTACCCAAGAGTTTGCGCTGATGAAGCCTTCAGGCATTTTTATCAATATCGCCCGCGGCAAAGTCGTCGATGAAAGCGCCTTAATACACGCCTTGGAAACCAGCGTTATTCAAGCAGCAGGGCTGGATGTATTTGAGCAGGAGCCACTACGCGCTGCGTCACCGCTGACGAAGATGCCCAATGTGGTCGCCCTGCCGCATATCGGCTCTGCTACCCATGAGACCCGCGACGCCATGGCCCAGCGAGCGGTGGATAATATTCGTCTAGCACTCCCGGGTGAGCGGCCAATTAGCTTAGTCAACGAGGAAACCTATCAATGAAGCCTGCCACGCCCCTGTGCTTACTGTTCGATTGCGATGGCACCTTGGTGGATAGCGAAATACTGCTTGCCGAGGTGATGGGGGATATTCTTCCCGAATTCGGCTTACCCTTTTCAGCGCGTCAGTATATGGATGAATTTCGCGGGGTGCGTTTCCAGACGATCGTCCAAACCCTGGAAAAGCGTTTTCAAACATTAGCAGAAGATGCATTTTCCCAGCTTGAGGCAGGTATGCGGGCGCGTATGGAAGCCCGTATGCGTGCCGAGCTGGTGGCGATTCCTGGTATGGTCGCCGCACTGGAACAGTTAAGTAGCCACCCCAAGGCCGTGGTCTCTAATGGCCCCGAGCGCAAAATTCGCTGTGCGCTGGAAAGCACCGAACTAGGCCATCACTTTGCTGACAAGCTCTTTAGCGCCTATACCCTCAATGTCTGGAAACCCGACCCCGAGCTGTACCGTAAAGCTGCCGCCGCTATGGGCCATGCTCCTCAGCAGTGCGTGGTGATCGATGACGCGGCGGTGGGTGTGGAAGCGGGGCTAGCGGCGGGCATGCACGTGATTCACCTCAACCACTTCCCTAATGAAGAACTCACCCCCGAAGGGGCGATTGGTATCCACCACGCCAGCGAGCTTCCCACCGCCATTGCGCGCCTACACTTCTGATCGCGGTTGCTTGGTTAACTGATTAACCGCCGCTAATCAACTCTCCAACGCCCGCCCTCGACAGGCATGTTTCCCGTGCCTGCCGACGACACCGCCTGCGTGCTTATAACCCCCTCACTCTGTACTGAAAATATGCATCGCGACCAATGTCGCATAGCCCAAGCATTGACCTATGCAGGAATGACGTTAAGCTTGGCCTCACATCAAATATAAAAACAGATTTTATATTTGAGAAACAGCTATCGCATCGCAACAAGAACATCACAATAAAACGGAGAACCTTCCATGCGCCTAACCCACTTAATGATGGCCAGCCTCGCTATTGGCTTCACCACGTCGCTCCAAGCTGCCGATTTCACCTTCAAGTATGCTCATTCGCAAACCGATGAGGCGCCGCGTTCTGAGTCCATGCGCTACTTCAAAGAAGCGCTTGAAGAGCGCAGTGATGGGCGTATCGCCGTCGAACTCTATTTCAATGGCACCCTGGGGAAGGAGGAGGACGTACTTCAGCAAGTTCAAATGGGGCTTATTCAGGGCTATCGCGGTGGTTTGTTTGCCCAAGCTAACCCCGCCTACCTGATCTATACCATGCCGTTCCTGTTCACCACGCCGGAGCAGGCTATTGACGTAATGGAGGGCGAGCTTGGCCAGGCCATTAATGAAGGCGCACGTGAAAGCCAGCTGCATATACCGGTGACCGGCGTTGCAGGCGGTATGCGCCAGTTAACCAATAACGTTCGCGCCGTTAATCAAGTTGATGACCTCCGTGGCTTGAAGATTCGCACCCCGCCACTGGCTCCCACGCTGCGGGCGTTTGAAGCGCTGGGAGCCTCCCCCCAGCAAGTGCCTTACACCGAAACCTATATGGCGCTACGCACAGGCGTGGTCGATGGGCAAGAAAACCCGTCCTCCAATATCGCCGATATGAAATTCCATGAAGCTCAGGAGTACATGTCATTACTGAACTGGCAAATCCATCCTGACCCCTTCTTTATCAGCGCCCAGTGGTACGACCAGCTACCTGAAGAGTTGCAGATGATCGTCGACGACGTCGCTCAGGAGACGATGACGCGCTCCAACGAAATTTGGCTAGCCTCCGAAGCCAACTACCTCGAAACCCTTGGCGAGCACATGAGCATTAATGACATCGCCGACGAACACCGCCAAGGTTTTGTAGATGCCGTCGTTCCTGTCTGGGAGCACTTTGTTGAGCGTGGTGACTTTAGCCAGGAGCAGTTAGAGCAAGTGCTCGCCCTGACTGATCAAGCCGAGGTACTGGAGTAATGAATCCACCTCCACTGGCGCAGCCGATGGCGGAAGATACCGCCTTGATGCGGGTAATGCGCCGCTTCGCTAGCCTGCTGGAAAATCTGATCGCCGCATTAATTGCGGCGGTTTTCCTGCTCTGCTTGGCACTGGTGATACTGCGCTACGTATTCAGCATTGGCTTTGCCGGTGCTGAAGAAGTGATGCGCTTTCTATTTGTGTATTCCACCGCACTGGGGGCATCGGTCGCCATTTTGCGCGGCGAGCATATCCGTATCAGCGTGCTTGTGGATGCACTGCCTTCGGCAATAGCCGTCTGGCTGAACCGCTTACGCCACTGTCTTGTGATGTTATTCAATGGCTATTTGGCATGGCTCAGTATCAGCTGGATTGGGCAAGTGGGTCGTTTCCGCTCCGCCGTGCTGGATGTGCCTAATTGGGTAGTGCAAATCAGTGTCCCCATTGGCGCGCTACTGGTCATTCTATTTTCTTTGGCGGTGCTAATGGGTGGCGAGCGGCCCTCCGCTCAACGAGAAGACGCGCAGGAGGGCCAGGCATGATTTTACTGCTTGTTAGCCTGATGGTGCTGTTGCTGATTGGGGTACCCATCGCCTACTCGCTAGGGCTTTCGGGGTTGGTTTACTTTTTGATCATGCAACCAGGCTTGATTGGCGTGCTGCCCCAGCGGGTACTGTCCGGTATGGATCTGTACACCATGATTGCCCTGCCGCTGTTCATTTTGATGGGGCTGGTGATGAACGCCTCAGGCATTACCGCTCGCTTGATCGACTTCTGTTTGATGTTGGTAGGCCGTTTTCCAGGTGGGCTGGGGCACGTCAATATTTCGACATCAATGATCTTTGGCGGCATATCGGGCTCTTCTGTGTCTGATACGGCGTCGGTGGGTTCCGCCATGATTCCGGAGATGGCACGCAAGGGATACAGCGTCGAAACCGCCAGCGGCATTACCGTGGCCTCTTCCACCATGGGCATGATCATTCCTCCCAGTGTGCCCATGGTGATCTACGCCGTTACCGCCCAGCAGTCTATTGGCACCATGTTTATGGCGAGCCTTATCCCCGGTCTACTCATTGGCCTGCTGATGATGGGCATCATTGCGCTAATGGCCGGTCGTCAAGGCTACCCCCGTGCCCACGCAGGATTAAACCCTCAACAGCGCCGTCAGGTGATTCAGCGTGCGGTACTCGCGCTATTAATTCCTCTGTTTGTAGTGGGTGCGGTGGTCGGCGGTGTCGCTACGGCCACTGAGTCTGCCGCGTTAGGCGTGGGCTATGCGCTGATTCTGGCCTTGGTGGTATTTAAAAGCCTCAAACTGCGTGAACTGCCCGCACTGTTTCGCTCTGCCGTAATGACCAGCGCAACGGTGATGATCATTATTGCCATGAGCCAGCTGTACGTGTGGATTCTCTCGATGGAGCAGATTCCCCAGCTGTTGGCAGGCTTTTTAGGCGGGCTGGATCTTACCCCGATATTGCTTCTGCTGGTGATTGCAGCTGCCGTGCTACTGATCGGCACCTTTATTGATGTGACCCCCGCGATTTTGCTGATTACCCCAGTGGTGCTGCCGGTGCTTGCCCTGGCCAATATTTCACCTGTGCAGTTTGGTGTCCTGTTGATCAGTGGCTTGGCTATTGGCTTGGTCACGCCGCCGGTGGGCATGTGCCTGAACGTCTGCTCATCCATCACTGGCCTCTCGATTGGGCGTATTTTCCGCGGCGCCCTGCCGTTCCTGCTCGCAAATCTCCTGGTGATACTGCTGGTCATTGTCTTTCCGGCTATCACCCTGTGGCCGCTCACGCTGTTCTCGTGAGCCCATTTACTTTTACTATTAAAGGAAATTCATATGGATATTCGCCAAGCGCTTCATAGCGATCATTTTAAAACCCTCGATACCCAGGGCCTGCGTGACAAAATGCTGGTCACCAAGATTATGGAGCCTGGGCAACTGTCGCTAACCTACAGCCACGTTGACCGCATTATTGTCGGTGGCGCGGTACCCACTGATTCACCGCTTACCCTGAGCGGTGGCAAAGAACTTGGCGTTGACTATTTTCTAGAGCGGCGGGAAATGGGCGTTATCAACATTGGCGCGCCCGGGCGCATTACTGTCGACGGTGAAACGGTCGAGCTGGGCACCCACCACGGCTTGTATATTCCCAAAGAGAGCCGTGAAGTCAGCTTTGAGAGCCTCGATGCGACCAAGCCTGCGCGCTTTTATATCAACTCAACGCCTGCCCATGTACGTTACCAGCTTCGCCATATCCGCCCGGAAGATGCCTCGCCCACCACCCTTGGCGACCCCGAAACCGGAAATGTGCGTACCATTAATAAGTACCTACATACCGATGTACTGGATACCTGCCAGCTCTCCATGGGGCTTACCCAGTTAGAGCCCGGCAGTATGTGGAACACCATGCCCTGCCATACCCACGAACGGCGCATGGAAGTGTACTTCTACTTTGACTTGAGTGAAGACGATGTGGTGTTCCACCTGTGTGGTGAACCCCAAGAGACCCGGCATATCGTGGTTGCCAACGAACAAGCCGTGATTCACCCCAGCTGGTCGATTCACTGCGGCTTTGGCACTCGCCGCTACACCTTTATTTGGGGTATGTGCGGTGAAAACCTGACCTACGATGATATGGACTTTATCGCTTCTAAAGAGCTGCGCTAAACCACTACCCAGGGAGAGTGACCAATGAAGCTATTTTCGCTGAACGGACAAGTTGCCATGGTGACGGGTTGCAACAAAGGGTTGGGCCAGGGAATTGCCATTGCACTGGCACAGGCGGGTGCCGATATCGTGGGGGTCAACCGCAGCCCTGCTGATGACACCCGCCAGCAGGTCGAGGCCCTAGGGCGCCAGTTTTACGACATTACGGCGGAGCTGGGCAGCCAAGCGCCTAGCGAGATTGTCTCACAGGCGATCGCGCAAGCGGGCAAGGTGGATATCCTGGTCAACAATGCGGGGATTATTCGCCGGGCAGCAGCCGTTGAATTTTCAGAGCAAGATTGGGATGACGTCATTGACGTTAACTTAAAAGCCGCTTTCTTTCTCGCACAGCAGGTTGCCAAACACCTTATCGAGCGCAAAGCGCCGGGCAAGATCGTCAATATCGCTTCATTACTGTCGTTTCAGGGCGGCATTCGCGTGCCCTCCTACACCACCAGCAAAAGCGGCATTCTCGGCTTAACGCGCCTGCTCGCCAATGAGTGGGCGGGCCATGACATCAACGTTAATGGCATCGCCCCTGGCTATATGGCCACCGACAACACCCAAGCATTGCGCGACGATCCCCAGCGCCATGCTGAAATTCTTGGCCGAATCCCCGCCGGACGCTGGGGCACGCCAGAAGACTTAGCCGGCGCTGTGATATTCTTATGCTCCGATGCCGCCCGCTACGTGCATGGACATACCCTGGCGGTAGACGGCGGCTGGCTGGCACGCTAACCAAGCGTTTTGGTTAACGCCACGATCAACGAGCGATTGGCAATCACGTAAGGGAGCTTGAATGAAGGAGAAGGCTGAAACGCAGTACCACGCCCCTGCCTTAGAGAAAGGGTTGGATATTTTGGAGCTGCTTGCCCAATCTCCCCAGCCGCTAAGCACCCAAGCGATTGCCGAACAGATCGGCCGTAAAACCAATGAGATGTACCGCATGCTGATGGTGCTGCGAGATCGTGGCTACGTCAGCATGGATGATAGCGGTAGCCGCTATCAGCTAACGCTAAAGATGTTTGAGATGGCCCACCGCTTCCCGCCCACCAAGCGGTTAGTACAGGCCGCACTACCGCGCATGGAAGAGCTGTGCCATGAAATCTCCCAGTCGTGTCATCTTAGCGTTGCTCGTCCTGGCCATCTATTGGTAGTGGCCCAGTACGAAAACCCCGACAAGATGGGCTTTGGGCTGCGCCTGGGGGCCAACATCGATATATGCGGCTCCGGTTCTGGGGCCGTCATGCTGGCCTTTCTGGATGAGCCACGCCGGGAGCGCATTCTCGCCGCCAGCGATGCAACGCAACAAGAGGTTGACCGAACGCGGGCGCTATTTGATCCGATTCGCCAGCAGGGCTACCACGTGGGGCCAAGCCCTCAAGTCCAAGGGTTAACCAATATCAGCTTCCCTGTCTTTGGGGTTCATGACGTTATCGAAGCCGTTATCACCATCCCTTATCTCACTCTGATTCCAGAAGCGATGCATCGGGAAGTTCCCAGCATCGACCGCTGCCGGGAACAGCTAGGGGAGCTGGCAGACGCCCTGACACTGGCTATTGGTGGGCGCCTACCAGCAGGTACGACGAGCTAAATGATGTTCTCTATAACGGTTTTCTCAATAACAGGGCGCTAAAAGTAGGTCGCCATACGCTCTTTAACGTTTAGTTGATCATCCACTAACAATATCTGGCGCCATTTATCGAAGGTTAAACAAGGATGAGAGGCGCCAAACGCGACAATATCACCGACCTCGACATCTTGAGCCCCTTCCGGAAGGCCCACAAAGGTGTGCTGATCCATAATTTTCGTCACTTCCCAACCAGCAACTGACATTGACTGAGAGGGCTCACCGGCTTCCCTGAACCGGCTCAGGGCCATAGGTAGCTGGTCATGACCAATATCACGCTTACCTAGCGCCACAATGGCAAGCCCAGGTTCGGGAAGCGACTGCACCTGGGCAAAGACTTCCAGGGCAGGCTCAAGCCCCTGCTGCAAATCCGGCCGGCGGCCTAATACCGCTGATTGCGCTTCACGATAAAGCCCATGGTCGTGGACGATGTAGCAACCTGGGCGTAGCACGGGGGTAAATCTTCCCTGAAGCGGTGCGCCCTGAAAGGCCTCTGCAATCACATCATACCAGGCGGAACCTGACGCGGTGACAATCGGGTTCTCTTCAGCAAAGCGTCCAGCAGCTTCGAGCTCTACGGCAACATCCACCAGGTATTTAGCATAGGTACGAATACCAGATTCGGGATTATCCCCGTGAACCACACCCTCATAGCCCTCCAGGCCCACCAGAGAAAGTGCTGGTTCACTAGCAATCACCTCCGCCAGCGAAAGAATTTGCTGCTGATTGCGGCAGCCACAGCGGCCACCCTCCACGCCTATCTCAATAAGCACCGATAACGTCAAGCCCCGCTCAGCAAAAAAGCGCCCGAGCTGGCGCGCATTCTCATGGCTATCGACCACACAATAAAACGCAGCGCCCTGTTCGATCAGACTGGCGATAATGGCCATATTTGCCTGACCCACCAGTTGGTTCGCCATCAATATTCGGGTAACGCCATTGGCGAAAGCCGCACGACACTGGGGCGCAGTGGCAAGTGTGATACCCCACGCACCTGCCTGGAGCTGTCGATGGAAAAGCGCGGGCGTCATGGTGGTTTTGCCATGGGGCGCCAAGCGAGCACCGTGAGCCTCTGCGAATCGTTGCATCCACTCTACGTTATGAGCCAGTGGGCCTTCATGCACCACGGCGGCGGGAAGGCTGACACCTGATAGAAGGTTTGATCCCAATTCCTCACCGCCTTTATCCATCGCTAACGCCATTGTCTGCATTCGCCCATATCCTCTTTTTTAATAAAGCATCTATGTTAGATACTTTCACAACTATTGACTTAAGGTTAGAAACTAACATACTTTTTAAATCAGGCAACCATTAGGAGTCCACGGTGAGCCAGGAAATCGACATCTTGTCACGTATTACCACTGACTTTGCTGCCTTGCGTGAAGCTGAAAAAAAAGTCGCCGAGCTGATATTTGCTGACATCGAGTTTGTCACCGAAGCAAGCATCGGTGACATCGCCCAGCGCGCGGGGGTAAGTGATGCCAGTGTCACCCGATTTGCACGCGCTATCGGCTGCACTAATGTGCGTGACTTAAAAACGCGCTTAACACGCGCTTTAGCAGCAGGTCGCCGTTTTATACAAGAAGCGACCCCCGAAGACAGCTCAAGCGTGGTGTATGACATTGCCACACAAACCCTCGCGCTTAACCGTGACTTGCTCGCCCAGGCCGATGTGGCAGGCGCGGTCGAACAGCTGGATAAAGCGCGCCAGATATTGGTATTTGGCGCAGGGGGCGGTTCCAGCATTCTCTGCCAAGAGTTTCAATTCCGTTTAGTGAGACTTGGCTATGCGATCTGCGCTTACCCTCAAGCACTCTTACCCCGCATGGTAGCGTCAACCCTTGAGCCAAATGACGTAGTGGTTGTGCTATCGGTCACTGGCTATACCCCGGAGATGGTGGAGTCGGCACAAATTGCCAGGCAGTACGGCGCAAAAGTGATTGCCATCACCGCCCTGAATTCTCCTTTAGCCGATACATCCGACACTGTGCTCCCGATTACCTCGCGGGAAACCGACTTCATCTATCACCCTTCAGCTTCCCGCTACGCCATGCTGGCGGTCATCGATGTGTTAGCGCTTGAACTTGCCATGCGCCACCGAGAGCGTTCACGGACTAAATTGCGTCGTCTCAAGCTTAGCCTCGATGACCATCGCGGTGGCGACAACCGCCAGCCACTAGGAGATTAAGATGGTTTACGACCTGCTGATTCGTAACGCCAGCGTACTGGATGGCTCCGGCGCAGCCCATTTTCGTGCCGATGTGGCTATTCAAGGCGAGCGTATCTGCGCCATCGGTGACATGCCCTACGCCACCGCCACCACCATTATTGACGCCCAAGAGCGCTATCTGACCCCTGGTTTTATCGATGTCCACACTCACGACGACACTAATGTCATTCGTACCCCAGAGATGCTGCCGAAGCTGACACAAGGAATAACGACGGTGGTGGTGGGTAACTGTGGGATCAGTGCGAGCCCCGTGACACTCGCCAGCGAAGTCCCCGATCCCATGAATTTACTGGGCAGGCTAGAAGACTTCCGCTACTCAAGCTTCAGCGCCTATGCCAACGCCGTAGACGCTGCCGCACCCAGTATCAACGTCGCCGCCTTGGTGGGGCATACGAGTCTGCGCAGCCAGGTGATGGATAGCTTTGCCCGGCCTGCGACTCAAGAAGAAATTGCCAACATGGAAGTGTTGCTAAGCCAAGCGCTGGATGAAGGTGCATTAGGGCTTAGCTCAGGGCTTGCCTATCGCAACGCGATACACGCGCCGACCACCGAAATGGCCCCCCTGGTGGCCGCCGTTGGCCAATCAGGCGGCGTATATACCACCCATCTTCGAGATGAGTTTGCGGGCCTGCTGGATGCCATGGACGAAGCATTTTCCACCGCTCGCAATGGCCAGGTGCCTCTGGTGATCTCGCACCTTAAATGCGCAGGCGCGGGCAATTGGGGAGGCGCTGGTAAAGCGCTGAGTAAATTGGAGTCTGCCGCCCAGCACCAGCATGCCCACTGCGACTGCTACCCCTACACCGCGGGCTCCTCCACTCTCGATCTGGGCCAGGTCACAGACGAAATCGAGATCACCATTACCTGGTCGACACCGCACCCTGAGCAGGCACGTCGCCCGTTAAAAGAGATCGCCGCCGAATGGGGGGTATCACTGTTAGATGCGGCCAAGCAGCTACAGCCGGCGGGGGCGGTTTACCACAACATGAGTGAAGCGGATATGCAGCAAGTGTTAGCGCATCCGCTCTCCATGGTCGGTTCCGATGGATTACCGAACGACCCGCACCCCCACCCGCGCCTTTGGGGGGCATTTCCGCGTGTGCTGGCCCACTACAGCCGCGATTTAAAGCTAATGCCACTGGCCGAAGCGGTGCGCAAAATGACCAGCCTTTCGGCGACTAATTTCGGCTTAACGGATCGCGGAGTGATCCGCATAGGCGCCTACGCAGACCTCACCCTTTTTGATCTAACGATGCTTGAAGATACGGCCAATTACGAGACCCCCATCGCAGCCGCTAAAGGCATCGAAATGGTCATAGTGAACGGCAGAATCGCCTATCACCAAGGCACAATTTCAGACCAACGCGCGGGCAGAATGCTACGCAGAACAGAGCGCATTTCGCAATCGATCCCCACCTTTCAACCCAACCAGGAGCAAACATCATGAGCATTACTCGATACGGCACGGAAGGCGGCGTAGGCACCGGCGGTCAGAAGCTGCCCTTTGCCCGCGCCGTAGAGGCAGGTGGCTGGCTATACGTCTCCGGACAAACACCAATGACCGACGGCGAAGTCGTTGAAGGCGGCATTGTTGAGCAGACCCGCCTCGCCTTCGATAACTGCCTGGCCATCATGCAAGAAGCAGGTTTCGGCGTTGAAGACGTCGTGCATGTCACCACCGTGCTCACCGATGCGCGCTATTTCACCTCGTTCAACAAGGTGTTTAAGGAGGTCTTTGGCGACAACCCACCGGCACGCATCTGCAGCGTTCAAGACTTGGTGGTGGACTGCAAAGTTGAGGTTGACGTGAAGTGCTTCCGCGCTGATCGCGTCTAGACACCCAACGTTAAGTACCCCCAAAAAAAGCGCCGCACCCCGGCAAGGGTGCAGCGCCAGATTACCGCGTGATTAGGATAAAAAGCCCCGCGGTAATCGCTTCCATTGCCTACCTTCGGCCGCGGCAACGGCCGGATAAACAACGATAAGAGGTTAACATGAACAGCCAACTATTCCTTATTACCTTCGTGCTCTACATTGTCGCCATGATTGTGTTTGGCTGGTGGATTTCAAGACACAAACGGGGTAGCGGCGACGACTTTCTACTCGGCGGAAGAAGCGTTCCGCTATTCCTTACCGTAGGTACTACGGTCGCGACCATGGTGGGCACCGGCTCCAGCATGGGCGCCGTTGGGTTCGGTTACGCCAACGGCTGGGCGGGTGCCTTATACGGGCTTGGAGGCGCCGTGGGCATTTTACTGCTCGCGGTCTGTTTTGCTCCCGTACGTAAACTTCGCTTTATGACCATGAGTGAGGAACTCGCCTATTACGTCGGTGCGAATCGGCTGGTACGTAATGTGGTCGCGCTACTTATCTATATCGCCTGTATAGGCTGGTTGGGCGCGCATATTCTTGGCGGTGGTCTCTATCTCTCCTGGATGGCGGATATCGATCTAACCACCGCACGTATTCTGGTGGCGTTAGGCTTCGGCATTTACTGCGTGGTGGGGGGTTATTTTGCGGTTATCTGGACTGACACCATTCAAGCGGTTGTACTGTTTGCGGGTTTTATTTTGATGGCGGTGCTGGCGCTAGTGGAGGTTGGCGGCTTCTCAGGCCTTACGGCAGGTATGGATGCGGGGGCCACTAGCTTTCTAGGTATTGGTCAAATTGGTGCGCTGCCAGCGCTGTCACTGGCTGCCGTCATTGCCATTGGCGTGCTTGCTACGCCCTCCTTTCGGCAGCGCATCTATTCAGGTAAATCAGTCAAATCGGTACGCCGCTCGTTCTTAATCACCGGCGTTCTTTACCTGGGCTTTTCGATCATTCCCGCGATTATTGGTATGGCCACCCACGCCCTTAACCCTGGGCTTGAAAATAGCAACTTCGCCTTCCCTTTCCTGGCCACTGAAATTATGCCCCTAGGATTAGGACTACTGCTATTGGTAGCGGGTCTTTCCGCCACGATGTCTAGCGCGAGCTCTGATGCCATTGCCGGTGTTTCCACGCTGATTCGCGATCTATATGTGCTGGCAACGGGCCGCACGCCCTCAGCGCGAAATGTAGTGCGCTTCTCGCGTATTGCGCTAGTGGCAACCATTGGTCTGGCGCTGCTGTTCGCGCTGGCCTCAGACAATGTCATCACTTACATCACCCGCATGATCTCGACGATTCTGTCAGGGCTGTTTGTGAGTGCCATGCTGGGCCGTTTCTGGTCACGTTATAACTGGCAGGGTGCCATCGCCACGTTAATTTGCGCCTCGGTGACCTCCTTAACGATTATTGCCAATGGCGACTGGACAGCCTTCTGGGGTAACCCAAGCATCCCCGCTGTGCTAGTAGCGCTGGTAGCGGGTGTGATTGTAAGCCTAGTGACGCCCGCCTCACGCGTGACTTCTGCCCAGGCACTGGCAATTCTTGACCAAGAGCGCAAGCGTATGGAGCAAGTGCCCGAACCGACTCTCACGAACGCTGAAGCGCCCGCTGCACCTCGCTAATCGTTAGCCATTAGTGCGCAATAAAAAACCCCACTGATTGAATCAATCAGTGGGGTTTTGAACTTAACGGGATTATAAGCCCGCTAGTGCCTCACGCAGCCCGCCCTGGGTTAGTGTTTGATATGCCACCAGCACCGCCTGTGCAAACGCATCGTCTTGTGCCAATGCGTTTGGCACCACATCGTCCATGGCTAAATAGGCCGCTACCAGCGCGCTGGGATCGCTACCATGCATCTGGTGCAGCTCTGCAAAGCGCTTGGCTAGCGGATCATCCACGGGGTAACTATTTCCTAGTAGGTCTTGACCCGCGGTATAGCGAATCCAGGCCGCCACTCCCAGCGCCACGCAGGGCGAAGTTTGACCAGCGGCACTACGTTCCAGCGCGCCGGAAAGCCAGCGCTGTGGAAGCTTTTGGCTACCATCCATAGCGATCTGCTGCAGACGATGACGCAAACTGTCATTGGCAAAGCGTGCCAGCAGCGAGTCAGCATAAGCGTCTAAATCTATTCCCTCGGGCATCTCAAGTGTAGGTGCCGCTTCTTCAAGCATATATCGGCGCAACAGCGCCCGAAGCTCGACGTGATTGATGCCGTCATAAACCGTTTCGATACCTGCAAGCGCGCCAAGATAGGCAAGCAAGGAGTGGCTGCCATTGAGCATGCGCAGCTTCATGGTTTCAAACGGCGCCACATCTGCCACCATCTCAACCCCCTCAGCTTCCCAGCGGGGTCGCCCCTGGGGGAAGTTATTTTCAACCACCCACTGCGTGAACGCTTCGCATACCACGGCGTTTGGATCGGTAACGCCCAGTGCCGCTAAGCGCTCAAAATCGGCGTCGGTCATCGCAGGGACGATGCGATCCACCATGCTGCAGGGAAACGCCACTTCTCTGGCAATCCAACTGGCCAATGCTGCGTCTCGATGCTCGGCCAATTGCACCACCGCTAGGCGTGTTCGCTTACCGTTATCTGGCATGTTATCGCAAGAGAGCACGGTAAAGGGGGCAATGCCAGCCTCATGCCGCCGAGCTAACGCTTCCACCAATAGCCCTGGTGCGGTACGTGGCTGCTGGGGCGAGGCTATATCGCCGATGATCATGGGGTCATCGACTCTCAACTCACCGCTGGCAGGGTTTAAAAAGTAGCCCTTCTCAGTGACTGTTAACGTAACAACACGGGTATCCTCAGAGGCCATTCGCGCCAATAGCGCCTCTCGGTCTCGACCCCAGCTATCCATACTTTCGTCCGCGCCATCACGGCCCGAGAATAATGTCTCTTCAATAACGCCTATTTCGCGCAGCGTGACGCTGTCACTATCGGCGTACTCCGCTACATGATAGCGCTGCCCTGCCGCACGTAAGCCGTCGACTAAACCAACGCTAGAGCGTAAATTCGCGCTGCAAACGCCCCACTCACCATCGCCACTGCGTTGACGATAACGTTCTAAATAGACCGCTTGGTGGGCGCGGTGAAAAGCGCCTAACCCCAGATGGACAATCCCGATCCGACCACTTCTTGGCTTTGCTTCAATAAGCTTTGGAGCCATCATCAACTACTCTCCCATCAGCAAGTTAGGCAACCAAAGCGAAATCGCGGGGACATAGGTCACCAACAACAGTACCGCCAAGTTGCACAGTAAAAAAGGCACGATGGCTTTTGCCACCGTCAACATAGGTATCTTGCCAATCCCCGCTACCACGAATAGGCAGACCCCCACCGGCGGGGTTGTCAGCCCAATCATCAGGTTCAACACCGCGATTACCGCAAAGTGAACCGGATCGACACCCACGCCAGTGGCGACTCCCACCAAGGCCGGGAAAAGAATAATCAGCGCGGCAATGGTCTCCATAAAAGCGCCAACAAACAAAAGAATCAGGTTAAGGATGAGTAAAACAATGAGCGGGTTATCGCTAATGGAGAGAATCAGTGAGGCTATCATCTGAGGGATCTGCTCACTGGTGAGTATCCAGCCAAACAGGTTGGCTAACCCCACCATCAGCAGTAGTGCCGAAGAGGTTAATACGGTGTCTGACAAAATCGCCGGAAGCTTTTTCCACGACAGGCCTTTATACACATACATGCCGACGACCAAGGCATAGAGGCAAGCCACAATAGAAGCTTCGGTAGGGGTAAAGAACCCGCCGATAATGCCATAGAGAATAATCACGGTCATCAGCAGTGCCCAGAAGGCCGTTTTGGCTTCGCGCAGCAGCTGCAAAAACGGTACCCGCTGCTCTTTGGGATATCCACGCCGAACGGCCAGGATATACACCGTAATCATCATGGCGAGGCCCATTAGAAGCCCCGGTACGGCACCTGCCAGGAACATCCGTCCGACCGAAATCCCGCTGAGCGAACCGGCAATGATCATGGGTACGCTGGGCGGTATAATCGGCCCAACGGTTGACGAGGCGGCGGTCACCGCAGCAGCAAACGGCTTGTCATAGCCTGAGCGAGCCATACCGGGAATCATCACCGAACCGATGCTGGCTGAATCTGCAACCGCCGTGCCGGAGATACCACCGAAAATCATCGACCCTGCCACATTGGCCAAGCCAAGACCGCCGCGAATGTGGCCTAACAGAGCATTGGAAAAACGCACAATATGATCAGTGATATTGCCCACGTTCATTAAATTGCCGGCCAGCACAAAGCCGGGAATACACAGCAGCACGAAGGTGTCGATACCCGCATACATGCGCTGCGGCACGATGGTTAATGAAATGCCTTCAAGCAGCAGATAAGAGAGCGAGGCTAACCCCAGCGCAAACGCAATGGGCATTCCCACCAAGAGCAAAACCAAGAAAACGCTAAAGAGGATAATAACTTCCATGCTTACGACTCCGGAAGGGAGGCAGAGGAGTGACACATTGCGATAATTCCCTCAAGACACCCCAGCAAGCTATAAACCAGGAGAAGCGCAAAGGTGACTACCGTTGAGAAAAAGATATACAGCATGGGAACATGCAGCGTGGGCGAGGTTTGCCAAGCGCCGTTTTGCGCATACTGCCAAGCGTAAGGCAGCACCAAAAAGGCAAACAGGCCAATCAGCGCACAGATCAACACTTGAAAGGCTGCCTGTATGCGCGGCCCCAGTAGATGATGGAAAAGCTCAACGCTGATGTTTCGGTTCTGTCGCAGCACCACACCAACAGATAGTGCCACCATATAAATAAACAGATAGCGCGAGAGTTCTTCGGTCCAGGCTATCGAAAACGGCAAAAATAGCCGTGAACAAATTTGCAGCAGTACCGTGGCGGCAATCGCAATCAGCGCCGTAACAGCCAACGTCAGAAAGCACGTGTCCACCCAGCCAATGACGCGCCCAATGGGGCCTTTAAATTTAGGCACCACCGACATTGAATCCAGACTCTCCAACGCTTGCTGTTCAAGCGCTTTGTGATCCGAGTTCATAACCGTATCCTCATGGGCAAGCTGCTTGTATCGTTAGAAAATGGACTGGCGCACGGCCAGCCCATTGTCATTATCAATTGACCACAAATCCGAGCTTACAGGTCTTGGATAGCGTCAAAGAGTTCACGCTGCTCTTCGGTTAAGGCCTCAAGCACGGCGGGGCGAGCTTTCTCTGCAAAGGCATCGACATCGACTTCCACGAACTCCATGCCACGCTCCTGTAGCGCTTGCTCAAGACGTGCTTGGTCATCAACGAAAAGCTCGGCTTGATACTCCTGCATCGTTTGAGCAGCGTCTCGCACCACTTGCTGAAGTTCTTCCGGCATACTTTCCAACTGGTTACGGCCAATCACCACGTAGATCCAGCTGCGCACATGGCCGGTCATGTTGACGTAGTCCTGCACCTCATTAAAGCTGGCGCTTTCGATCAGACTAAGCGGGTTCTCTTGACCTTCCAGGGTGTTTTGCTGCAGCGCAGTGAACACTTCGCTAAACGCCATTGGGGTTGGACGTGCCCCCATTGCCTGCCATGTATCAACGAATAGCGGCACGTTAGGAACGCGAAGACGTAACCCATCCAGCTCATCAGGCGTGCGGATAGGACGATTGGAGGTCAGCTCACGGGGGCCACGCTCAAACCACGCCAAAGGTACCAGGTTAGTGCGTTCAGTGATTTGCGCTTCAATCTCAGCACCAATATCGCCGTTAACGGCGGCATGGAGGTGTTCGGAATCTCTAAAGGCGTACGGTACCGCCATCATCGCGGCTTTCGGCGCCCAGTTCTGTAAGCTTTCACCGGTAATAGTCATATCCGCCGTGCCCAGTTGGATACTGTTGATCACGTCCATCTCGTTCCCAAGCTGCTCACTGGGATAGAGGCGTACTTCGATCTGCCCGTCAGAGTTTGCTTCGACCTCCTGTTTAAATTTCTCAGCGGCCTGGTGCCAAATGTTCTGCTCATTGGCTAAATGGCCAAAACGCAGGGTAAAGTCTGCCGCCATTAGTGAGTGACTGCCTAGCATGGCGGCCCCAAGAACAGCGCTGGTGATAAGTTGTTTGATCATTGTCTTTCTCCTGCACACGGGTGTTGTTAGTTGTTTATTGCAGCTATTAATTTCGCGTGGGTTGGCGTGGGTTGGAGTAGCATCCCTCAAGCACTGATTTGAATCAGCACCTTGCGGGCCTCTTCTGGCCGGTGGTCAAGCATGTCGATGGCGCTGGGCATGTCGCTTAGCGGCAACCGGTGGCTGACTAACGCCAACGGATCCAACTGCCCACTTGCCATTAGCTTTAGCACCTCCGGAAACTTACGGTTGTTGAGCCGCGACCCGACCAGGGTCAGCTCTTTCTTAATCACCTCTAACTGCACTAGCTCGCTGGGCTGAACGCTAAAGCCCAGTAGACCAATGCGCCCTGCTGGCGACGCTAAACGCAGCATTTGCGGTAACAGCGCTGGCACGCAGGCCGCATCGGCAATCAGCGGCACGCCTTCCCCCTGGGTTAAGGCAAGCACCTCTTTTTCCACATCCTGCTCGCGGCTATTAAATACCTGCGTTGCCCCAAGCTGTTTTGCCGCCACTAATCGCTCGTTAATAACATCAGTGACGATGACCTCTTCAATCCCCTTGGCCAAAGCCATTTGCAGGATCGTAAGGCCAATAACGCCGGCGCCCAGAATCATTAGTCGATCACCAGGGTGCGGCTGCATACGATCAAGTACGTTGGCGGCAATGGTATAAGGCTCAACTAAGGCAGCGGCGTCTAGCCCGATATGCTCAGGTAGGTGGTGTACGTTAGCCGCGGGTACGGCCACAAACTCTTCAAAACCACCATCGCGATGCACACCGATCACTTCAAGCGAACTGCACACGTTGGGACGGCCAATCCGACAGGGGTAGCACTCACCACAGCTGATAACGGGGTCAATGCACACGCGATCCCCAACGGCTACGTCAGCCACGCCTTCCCCTACCGCCTCCACTACCCCGGCGAACTCATGGCCGGTGATGCGCGGAAAGCGCACAAAGGCGTTGTCGCCATGGATAATGTGCATATCCGAGCCGCAGATACCGGCAAATGCTACGCGTACCAACGCTTCACCAGCGGCCACCTTGGGCGGATCAACTTCCGCGACCTGGTAGTCATGGGGCGCCTTTACCTGGAATGCTTTCATCTAGATGAACTCCTTCACCAGTGCCACAAGGTGCCGTCTTCTAACCGGTTCACCGGCAGGCTGGCGCGCTTATAGGGGTATTGCTTGGCTAACTGTTCATCGATATCAACACCATGCCCCGGCTTTTCACCAACGATGAAATGCCCGTCCTCAAAGCGATAATCGTGGGGGAATACCTCGTCAGTGGCGCTGGTATGCGGCATATACTCCTGGATGCCGAAGTTGGGTACCCAGGTGTCAAAGTGAATCGCCGCCCCCAAGCAAACCGGCGAAAGATCCGTTGGCCCGTGGAAGCCGGTACGCACGTGGTAAAGACCCGCCAAATCGGCAATGCGCCGTACGTGGGTGATCCCCCCGGCGTGGGTTAAAGTGGCGCGTATATAGTCAATCCACTGATTCTCGATCAACGCTTTGGCGTCAAACAGGCTGTTAAAGACTTCACCTACGGCCAGCGGCGTGGTGGTGTGCTGGCGGATAAGGCCAAACGCCTCCTGATTTTCAGCCGGTACGCAGTCTTCAAGCCAAAAGAGATGGTAGGGCTCCACTTCTTTACCTAAGCGAGCAGCCTCGATGGGCGTCAGGCGATGATGAACATCGTGTAGCACGTGCAAATCATCGCCGAAGCGCTCACGCACGGCGGCAAATAGTTTAGGCACATGGTTTAAGTATTTACTGGTACTCCACACATGCTCTGCGGGCAAATCAGAATCTGCAGGTTCATAGGGCTCACCCTCTTTTTTGGCGACACCATAGATGCTGGCAATGCCTGGCACACCAGCTTGAACGCGTACCGCTCTGTAGCCCTCATCCACATGGCGGGCGACCTCTTCTAGGCACGCTTCAATATCACGCCCTGTCGCATGACCGTAGACCATCACCCGATCGCGACTCTTACCACCCAACAGCTGGTAAAGCGGCATCCCCGCAAGCTTTGCTTTGATGTCCCATAGGGCTACGTCCACTGCGGCAATAGCCGTCATCGTTACTGGCCCACGCCGCCAGTAAGCGCCGCGATACAGAAAGTGCCAGATATCTTCAATGCGGCTAGCATCGCGACCAATTAATGTTGGTAACACATGTTCTTCCAGGTAGGCGACCACCGACAGCTCGCGGCCATTTAATGTGGCATCGCCGATCCCATACACTCCTGATTCGGTAACAATTTTCAGCGTGACAAAGTTGCGGCCTGGGGACGTTACGATTAAATATGCATCGCTAATGATCATGGTAAATCCATCACAAGAAGTAAAAAGAAGTTAACGCTCAAATAGGTAGCGCTGCACATTGTGGTAGCACACCGCACGAACCAGCTCGCCAACTCGGTCAATATCGTTGGGTAACTCGCCGCGGGTCATTTGAGTCCCCAGCATTTGGCAAAAAATACGCCGAAAATACTCATGACGAGAAAACGATAGAAGGCTACGAGAATCAGTCAGCATGCCCACAAAGTGGCGCAGCAAACCAAACTGCATCTGGGTAGTTAGCTGGCGTTCCATGCCATCACGCTGGTCGTTAAACCACCATGCGGCTCCAAACTGCACTTTTCCGGGGATTCCATCACCTTGAAAGGAACCGGCCAGCCCAGCGAGCATTTCGTTATCCCGCGGGTTAAGGTTATAAAGCACGGTGCGCGGCAGTTGATGCTGGCTATCCAGCGCATCCAACAGCGCCGCTAAAGGTTCTGCGTAGGTGATATCGCCAATCGCATCGAAACCACTGTTAGCGCCTATGTCACGACGCCCCCGCTGGCTTAAATCGCGCAAAGCGCCAATGTGAAGCTGCATGACCCAGCCCCGGCGTGCATACTCCTTACCGAGCCATAGCAGCACCGCTGTGGTAAAGCCGTGCACATCATCACTACTCAGTTCATTTCCGCGCTTTCTGCGGTCGAGTATCCGATCCAGCTCATAAGCTGCAGGAGGCTCAACAAAAACGGGCTTCTCAAGGCTATGGTCGGAAAGGCAGCAACCTAAACTTTCGAAATGTTCGAGACGCTGGTACAGAGCAGCCAGCAAATCATCGAAACGCTGTATCGTCACACCACTGGCAACTTCGAGCGTAGCGAGATAATCGACAAACGCTGGCTGTTCTATTTTGAGAACCGCATCAGCTCGAAATGTCGGCAGCATAGTCGGCCCAGTGTTCGCCTTCGCGTGCCGTTGATGGGTTTCCAAGCTATCCACAGGATCATCCGTGGTACAAATAGTACGCACGTTAAAGCGCTCCAAAATCCCTTGAGCACTAAGCTGTGGAGTTGCTAGCCGCTGTTTAGATAGGTGCCATATCTCCTCAGCTGTCTGTGCAGAGAGGAGAATATTGTCGATCCCTAACGGCTTCTTAAGCTCAAGATGCGTCCAATGATAGAGTGGATTGCCTAAGCAGTCGGGTACGGTTTCCGCCCATGCTTGAAAGCGTTCTCGGTCACTGACATCTCCGGTTATACGCTGCTCAGCAACACCCGCGCAGCGCATTGCACGCCATTTATAGTGATCCCCTTTTAGCCATAGCTGGGTTAAATTATCGAACTGGGTATTATGAGCTATTTCGACTGGATCTAAGTGCGAGTGATAATCGCAAATCGGCATGATCGCTGCGTGCTCATGATAAAGCCGTCGGGCTGCTTCATTTTCTAACAGAAAGTCTTTGCCCATGAACTCAACATTATCATTAAACTTCATCATCGCTCCTTCATTATGAGAGTGTCATAGGCAGATTTAGCCCAGCAATAAATTAGGCAAAAACAGCACTACATTGGGGAAGAAGAGAATGCCCAGCACAACCACAAATACAGCAAAGGCAAAAGGCAGTAACTCACGGCTATACTCATAAAAAGAGCATCGTAATATTCCGCACACGGTATACATTGAAATACCCACAGGAGGTGTCATGCCACCGAACGTAACCAGCGTCATCATTAACAGCCCAAAATGAACAGGATCAACACCTGCGGCTTTAATAACGGGCACCAAGATGGGGGTTAACAACATGACAACAACCGTGGCTTCTAACAACATACCTAGAAAAACAAGTATTACGGAAACTGCCAGCAACAGTGTTATATGACTAGAGAATACGCCGAGTGTTAGCTCTGCTATTGTTTGCGGCACCCTTTCGAAAGAGACGACATAACCAATAATGCCTGAGAACATAATAATCAGCATTATCATGCCAATATCTCTTACGCTGGCACGCATGGCATTAAGTATCTCTTTAATACCCATTTCTCGGTGTATTACGCAGCCCACCAACAAGGCATAAGCAACCGCAAAAGCACCTGCTTCGGAAGGGGTAAAAAGTCCATAGCGAATACCCACCAAGAGCCATACGGGGAAGAGAATTGCCCAGATACTGCCACGTAGGGCCTTAAGCACTTCACGGCCGGTGGGCAACCGCTCCCTTACTGGCTGATAGCCCCGTCGTTTAGCCATGATGTAAGTGGTCAGCATCAGCGCCACCATTAGCAAGAAGCCCGGCACGAGGCCTGCGATAAATAGCCGCCCTATCGAAACTTCGCCAAGATAGCCGTAAAGGATCAAACCGATACTCGGTGGAATGGTCGCAGTAATCAGCCCCCCAATAGAGAGCACCGCCCCAGTAAACCCCGCTGAATAGCCTCCCTTGATCATGCTTTTTCCCAGCACCCTGGATTGCATTGCGGCATCCGCCACGGCAGAACCGGAAACCCCGCCCATTAAGGTGCTCAACACGATACTTGCCTGGGCTAAACCACCGCTCATCCATCCTGCTAATAGAGTAGAAAGGTGAACCAAACGGGGGGTAATACCGCTGGCGTTCATTAAATGGCCGATGAAAATAAACAACGGCACAGCTAATAGTGGAAATGATTGCGTCGAAGATACAATGCGCTGGACGGCAATGCTTGTCGGTAAAAATGTTTCTGGCAATAAGAAATAGGAGAAACCCGCAATTCCAATAGCAAAGGCAACGGGCATACCTATCGCCATGAGAAGCAGACCGAATCCTAATAACAGAGCTGCCGTCATAGCGCCTCCTCCACAATGTCATCATCGTCAACAACCAAACTCCCGATGACGCCCTTAGCGAACAAGCGGCGTACCAGTGAAAGCATCATTAACAATGCCCCGACAGGAAGTGCCAGAGTGATATACCCATAACTAAGTCCTGCCACTCCCATGGGACGCTGCCAGTTTGAAGCTGCTAGAACGAAGCCATACCAGATTAAAAGAGCCAGAAAGAGCATCATCATCCCAACACATAGGCTGGTAATCATGAGCTGTAACTTAAGAGGTAAACGAATGACAAGGGCATCAATTCGCACCTGGCCTCCCTGGCGCAGGGTAATATCAGCCCCTAATACAGCAGTCCAAATAAACAAAAATTGTGCAAGCTCAGCGCCCCCTGCAAAAGGATTCCCTATTGCCCTAGCCGTTGAGCTAACTAACATGGTGAGAGAGGTACCACCGAGTAGCATAATAGCCAGCCACTCCTCACCTTTATCGTACCAATGCCACATACAGCATTCCTCGCCCTATACGGGCATCCGGACAGTTAAGTAATAGCAAAAGACAAAAAGGGTGCAGCCCCCGCCCTGGCGAGCAGAGGGCTGAGACTCACTCTGAAGAAAGCAATTGATCACGATACTGGTTGTAACCTAGCTCTTCATAAACGCTGCCCATTCGATCTCTGAATACGCCCATATCCACTTGAGAAAACGTAACGCCCTCCGCTACCATCCGCGCGCGCACTGAGGCTTGAGCCGCTGCGGTTGCTTGACTAGCAGCTTCACCAGCTTTTAGCAGTTCTTCATCAAGAATAGAGCGCAGCTCATCAGGTAATGCTTGATACCACTGTTCAGAAGTCGCAATACCGGTCATCAAATGAATATGGTTTGTTAGTGCCACATGAGTAATAACTTCATGCAGATTTTGGCCTTCAGCGGCGGTTAGTTGTGCTTCAGCCCCGTCGATCGACCCTAGCTGTAGCGCTGAGTAAACTTCTGACCAAGGCAGCGGTGTTGGAGTAGCGCCCATCGCTTCGACGGTTTTCACCCATACTGGTGAGTTGATAGTCCGCACACGCACACCACTCAAATCATCAGGTGTCTTCACTTCATTTTGAGTCAGCATCTGCCGTGACCCTTGAAACCAGTTATAATTGAGTAATCGTAAACCACTGGTTTCTGCCATACTTTCGACCCAATCAAGGTAAAGCGGAGATGTTGTGATTTGGTCATAGTCACGATAGTCTTCAACTAAATAAGGGGCACTTAAGATACCCAACTCAGGTTGATACTCCGATAAACGCCCCGCATCGACTAAGATCGCGATATTGGCACCACTACGAATTTGTTCGATCACGTCTTCGTCAGAACCAAGCTGGCTGTTTGGGAAAATCTGAATGGTCAGCTCTCCCTCTGAGCGCTCATCAATCGCCTCTTTAGCGCTCTCCATCGCCTGAGCAATGGGATCCTGAGGACTCAACGCAATTGAGACATTAAGCTGGTAAGCAGCGTGAGCCGAATGGCTTGCGACAACCAATGCAACAGCAGGCAGTAATTTTGTGAGTTTCATGTAGGGCTCCTAAAGACATCTATTTATTGTTGATAATTCACCAGCCAGTTCTGGCTGGATCTACTTCATGCAACTTGTGCAGCGTTGTTGTACTCATTAGTGGGTTTTATATAGTTAGCGCATGAACATTCATGCTCACACCTTCAAACAGCTCCGGAAAGCGATGCTCTAATTCAGGCAGAGAGTGGAGTATTTCACATTGATGAATACTCATTGCCTGAACTGCCGCGTCAGTATCTCCAGCAGATATCGCATCCACGATGGCCTGATGCTGATCGGCCAATTTCGGAATAGGCGTAGAATCAGGAATACTCAAATACCGTACTCTGTCTAATTGTGCTTTGACGTCTTCAATCACATTCCACGCCATGGTTTGTCCCGTAGCCAATGCCAAGGTGCGATGAAACATTTCATCAAGAAAGAAGAAGCGGTCATGGTCTTGTCGCTCGATGCAGCTACGCTGTCGATCAATCAGCTCGTTAAGCTCCATTAGCACGCCAGACTGAAGGGGTTGCTTGGTGGCTTCGCGTACGATTGACACCTCAAGCGACTCACGAATAAATCGTGCCTCTAGCACCGCTTGGCGCGAAATGCGTACAACATAGGTTCCCCTTTGAGGGCGAACTTCCACCAAGCCTGACTCTGAGAGCCTTATGAAAGCTTCCCGCACTGGCTGACGGCTCACCGAAAAAGTGTCGGCAAGCTCCTTTTCCGATAGCGCCTGCCCCGGCGCCAGTACCATCTGAATAATCGACTGCCTCAGCACATGAAATAGCCGTTGGCGAACCGATTCCCCTTCGTGGGTTCCCTGCCAGAGCGTTTGTAATGTCGTGTGCATTGCACCTGATCCTAATTAGAGAAGCCCGAGACGATTAGCGCCAGAAGCTGATATGACTAGTATGGTAGTTGAATTGAGATAAAAAAAGGCTCATCGCTATACCCTTTAGTCGCATGTCGCGCCGGACATCTAATAGCCAACTTCTTAGCTGGTTCTGAGAAATATCTTACATAACATCTCGGTTTAGCGTATTTTTTGAACTTTGAGCTGTAATAAAATCGGCATTCAAACGCGAGTATTTAGCAGACGAATCACCTAAAATGGTTTGAGACAAACGACTGAATACTGCCCAATACGGCAATTGCCATGGATGGCTCACGGCTGCTGCAAGCTAAATACGCGTAAGGAGAGAATAATGCAGGCCATCCAGGCAAAGGATAATTCGAAAGACCTGGTCTTAACGACAGAATTACCGTTATTTTTGATAGCTGATCTACTCAAGTGTCCAAACTTACCTACCCTCCCTGCTGTCGCCGTTAACGTTTTAAAAGTGGCACGTACTGAGCATCCGTCGGTAAACGACTACGCCAATGCTATCGAGCGTGATCCTGCCTTGAGCATGCGTATCATTACCCTTGCCAATAGCGCTTTTTTCTCACGTAGTCATATAAAGGTACATGCGTGCCAAGAAGCAACGGCACGTTTGGGGTTAGACACCACGCTGGCAGCGGTAATGAGCTTCAGCCTGCTTCAAAACAGAGGTATTGACGCCCATTACCAGCGGGTATGGATGCGCTCTATCATCGCCTCGTTAGCAGCACGACACCTTGCCATACAGCTTTGCCCGGACATGGCGGGGCCCGTTTTCACTGCCGCCTTACTACAAGACATTGGCATCATGGCTTTAAGGGCGACATACCCTAAAGAGAGCAATGAGTTGTATGCTGAAGCCGCACTCTCTCATCGACAGTTATCCGAGTCGGAACAGCGCCTTTTTGGCTGCGATCACTCTCAAGTAGGTGCTTGGCTCGCTGCCAAATGGGGTGTTCCAACACCGCTCGCTCAGCGTATCTGCGATAGCCACAATGAGTACGACATTACCGCCGCCGATAGGCTTTGCATTCAGCTGTCTGGGCCCATCGCCGACGCCTGGCTCTCTTCACATCCTGCGCAGTCGCTCGTCGCCGTGGTACGAGAGTTTGAAACCTACCAGGGCGCCCATGCGATCTCATTACGGCTTTTGTTAGAGAATATTCAGGAACAGTTGCCAGCGCTGGCGGACATGCTGCAAATGACGGCCCCCCCTTTGCAGGATAACGAATCGTTGCTTGCCGAGGCTCAACAACTGCTGTTCCAACAGACGTTACAGCTCAAAGCGCGCTTTGAAACGCAACAAGTAGAGCTCGCCTCCCTGCGTCAACGACAAGATGAGTTAGAAGAGCGTTCACGAACCGATATGCTCACCGGTCTTGCCAACCGATCCTGGCTTGAAGAGCAGATGCATAAGCGCTTTGCCTTATGCCAGGAACAGTCTCGCATCATGTCAGTGGTATTTATTGACCTTGACCACTTTAAGAAGCTCAACGATCAATACGGCCACCAAATGGGCGACAACGTGCTGCAAAAATTCGGCAAAACGCTGCAGTCGCTTATTCGTGAAGGCGATCTTGCGGGGCGCTGGGGAGGCGAAGAGTTCCTGGTTATTTTGCCAGATGAAGATGCCCAGGCAGCTCAAGTATTCGCCAAACGTATTGCCCAGCGTTTAGAAAAAACGCCCATGGCTCACAACGACCAGCACCCTATCTATGTCTCCGTTTCGATTGGCATTGCCTGCCTGAACGACGGCGGATTTGGCGATGCGGGCGAGCTTATTGATGCCGCGGATAAAAGTATGTATTTCATTAAACGCACGGGTAGGGGTGGAATAGCAGTATATGGGGAGCGCGGCGCGCCAGGGGCTCCAAACTAGCATCAACTAGCCTCTACCTTAATGGACAACAAAGGCAGCCATGCTGGAATTTCATCAGGTACATAAAACCTACACGACGCCACAAGGGCCGCTGAACGTGCTCAACGATGTCTCCCTTCGTCTCGCGGCAGGAGAAAGCCTGGCGCTAATGGGAGAATCTGGGAGCGGCAAATCCACCCTACTGCATCTTGCCGCCGGTTTAGATCTTCCCGACCAAGGAACAGTTAGCTTCGAAAACCAGAATGTCGCGTCTCTACCTGAGCCCACGCGCGCCAAGCTACGCCGCGAGCAACTGGGTTTAGTCTTCCAGCAATTCCACTTAGTGCCCAGCTTAACGGTCATCGACAATCTGCGCTTACAGGCGCGCTTAGCCAATCGCGACGATGCCGACTGGACAGACCACTTAATTGAGCGGCTTGGGCTGAGTGGCATGGAAACACGTTACCCGGAGCAGCTCTCTGGCGGGCAGCAGCAGCGCTTAGCTATTGGTCGTGCTCTGGCGCCGCGCCCACCTTTGCTGCTTGCCGATGAACCCACGGGCAATTTGGATGAAACCACCGCAGGTGAAGTGCTTGAACTGCTATTGAGCCTGGTTCGCGAAACTCAGTGCGCCCTGCTCATTGTCACCCACAGCCCCCAAGTGGCGGCTCCGCTTGATCGCTGCCTACGTCTAAGCCACGGTCATCTACTAGAAGCGGCACTATGACCCGGGTGCTATCCACGCTACTTAGCCACTACCGGCGCCACCCCGGCCAACTGATAATGCTGCTGCTCGGACTATGGGTGGCTAGTGCCCTATGGAGTGGCATCCAGGCGATCAACGCCACCGCTCGCGACAGCTACGCCCGCGCCGATGCGCTGTTTGACACCCAGCTGGATCAGCTTGAGCGGCGCGATGGCATGCCATTCAGTCGTGCCGAGTATCACGCCCTGCGTCAAGCAGACTTGCCCGTATCGCCCATGCTAGAGGGTGAAGTCGTTACCCAAGATGGCACCCGGCTAACTCTGATCGGCATTGACCCACTGACCCTTTCCAGCGATAACGCGCTGGCTCAAGCCAACACCTCCGCGTCGTTAAGTGACTTTCTAACGCCCCCGTGGCAAACACGCGTAGCGCCTGACGCTTTGGAAACCCTAGGGATAACGCGCGAGAATGCATCGGCTGCCACCCCGACCTTGGCAGATGGCAAAACACTCCCGCCGCTCGTTTTAGCGCCAGCACTACCCCCAGACACGCTGATCATGGATATTGCCGCCGCAGCGCGGTTGCTTGAAAGCGGCGACCAGCTTACGCGCATCGTGGCCGCCCCGGGGGCACTCACTGAAGCGCCCCCGGGATTAACGCTCACCCGCGCCACCACGCTTGCCTCCCCTGGTCAACTGACCGAAAGCTTTCACCTGAACCTTACCGCACTGGGGCTACTTGCCTGGGTCGTGGGGCTATTCATCGTTCAAGCAGCGCTAGGCCTAGCGTTGGAGCAACGCCTGGGCATGCTGCGCACCCTGCGAGTGCTGGGTGTATCAGGGCGCAGTTTAGTGCTAGCGCTCAGCTTAGAGCTGCTCCTGCTCGGCCTAATCGGAGCACTTGCCGGTATTGCCAGCGGCGTATGGCTGGCACGTTTGTTACTGCCCGATGTCGCGGCAACCCTGGGCTCACTTTATGGCGCAGGCATCGGGCAAGAGCTCAACCTGCCCTGGCATTACTGGGTCGGTGGGCTGGCGGTTAGCCTTGGCGGACTACTGCTGGCAGGCAGCGGCGTGCTATGGCGCGCGGCCCGCTTAAACATGTTGGAGTTAGGTCAGATGCAGGCCTGGCGTAGCGGTTACCGCCGCCAATTATCGCTAATGAGCATCGGCGGCGCTTTCGCGATGGGCGTTGCGCTAGCATTGTATGTTTGGCTTCGCTTTCAGCCCCCTGGCGATGGATTAGTGACAGGCTTTACGCTGGTAGCGGCGTTACTTCTGGCTAGCGCCCTGTGGCTGCCGCCCTTTTTAGCACTGCTACTAAAAGCGCTGACGTACCTCGCCCGGCGGCACCCACTTATTCACTGGGCACTGGCGGATATGCAGCTTCAGCTACCTAGGCTGTCACTGGCCATGATGGCACTACTTATCGCCCTGGCGACCAATCTGGGGGTCGGTAGCATGGTCGGCGGCTTTCGCCTGACGTTTTTAGACTGGCTCGATCAGCGCTTGGTCGCCCCGCTCTACTTGAATGCCCCCGCCGAGCAATATGCGGATATTGATGCTTGGCTGGCTGATCGCCCGGAGGTCTTCGAGCGCCTGCTCACACGGCGCAGCGATGCAACACTACAGGCCGCTACAACGCCGGAAGGTAGCCGCTCTTTAGGCACGCCTATCGAGCTTTACGGCATTACCCCTGGCGAATCACTCACTCCGCACTGGCCGCTGCTGGCAACCCAACAAGACCGCTCATCCGCCTGGGCAGCCTTTAGTGATGGCGCGATTTTTATTAACGAGCAACTTGCCACTGCAGAGAACCTCTCCCCCGGTGATCGCCTGACGCTGAACGCGCCCGGCGCCAATGAAACGCTGACCATCGCCGCTATTTATCCCGACTACGGCAACCCCAGCGGGCAGGTGCTAATGGCATCGCCCCAGCTTGCCGCTCGTTTTGATGCCCCGCCTAGCTCCATGGGGTTAGTGCTGAGTGACGAGGCTGATGTTGATACCCTGCGTGCTGCTCTGCTCGAACGCTTTGACCTCGGCAGCGATGCGCTGAGCGATCAGCGCGAGATCAAGCGTATTGCCACCGAGATTTTTGAGCGTACCTTTACCATTACCCGCGCGCTCAATGCATTAACCCTAGCAGTAGCGGCACTAGCGCTGCTCGCCAGCCTGCTGACCCAGGCACGCA
Source organism: Halomonas sp. IOP_14 (assembly GCF_021021315.1). NCBI lineage: Bacteria > Pseudomonadati > Pseudomonadota > Gammaproteobacteria > Oceanospirillales > Halomonadaceae > Halomonas > Halomonas sp. IOP_14. The sequence continues at coordinate 234,527 of NZ_JAINWD010000004.1, forward strand.
GCCGACGCCAACAGTTAGCGCCGCTATGGGCGCTGGGCGTTCCCCGAGCACAGCTGGCACAATTAAATCTGGCACAACTGAGCGGTGCCGCATTAGCCACCGGCCTGCTGGCCATTCCACTGGGTATCGCGATTACCTGGGGATTAGTGGCGATTATTAATGTGGCCGCCTTCGGCTGGCGACTACCGCTCTATCTATTTCCTGGGGAAATGGCCGTTACCCTGGCCACCGCCGTTGGTGTGGCACTCCTGGCAGCAGCCCTGCCCACGCTGCGTTTCTGGCGCGCCTCACCGCGGGCCTTACTGGCAGAAGAGGCCAATCAATGAGCTTAAGGCTTCGACTAACCTTGCATCTTCTACTGATAGCCACTGTAGCGCTAACGCTTTACGGCTGTGACGAAGAGAATCAAACCGAAACCAACAGCACAGGCTTTGCCGGTTTAGGACAAGACGCCGATGGTTTTAGGCATGCCGAGCCTAATCAGCCGCTCAGTTTTCCACAAGAGCACGCCGCCCACCCGGACTACCGCATTGAATGGTGGTATTTAACCGCCAATTTAGAAGACGCCGACGGTGAGCCACTTGGCCTGCAGTGGACGCTCTTTCGCCAGGCGCTGATACCTCTCAACGAACGCCCTGCGCCTACTCCTTGGGCGGCCGATCAACTGTGGATGGCCCATATGGCGATCTCCCAGGGCGAGCAACACCAGGTGGCCGAACGTTTCGGGCGCAGCCATTCACAGGCCTCATTGAACACTCCCCAGGACAGCCAAGCAGGCGTAATGATTAGCCCCTTTCATGCCTGGCTGGATGATTGGCAGCTTAAAGCTAACGAAGAAGCCGACAGCAGCGATTTTAATCACCTCACACTAACCGCCTACAGCGGCGAGGGTGCATCGCGTTTTGGCTACCGTTTAGAACTGACTGCAGAGGGGCCGCTGGTGCTTCACGGCGAAGAGGGTTTTAGCCAGAAAGCCGCCAATGGCCAGGGCTCCATGTACTACAGCCAGCCCTTCTGGCAAATAAACGGCGAAGTCACCATTAACGGCGAGACAAAAACCGTTAGCGGGCGCGGCTGGCTGGATCGGGAGTGGAGCAGTCAACTGCTTGATGCCCGCCAATCAGGCTGGGACTGGTTCTCGATTCACCTTGAGGATGGCCACAAGCTGATGGCGTTCCAACTACGTGGCGGCTCCGCCCAAAACGCCGACTACCGCTCCGGCACCTGGATTACTCCCCAAGGCGACGCCACCCCCTTAGCATCAGATGACATTACCCTAACGCCGCTGGCAACGTCGGCTGTCGCCGGTCGCAATGTGCCCACCCAATGGCGGCTGGAAATACCGTCAGTAGGGATCGACATCAACATCGAAGCGCCCCACGCCAACCGCTGGATGACCACCAGCGTGCCCTACTGGGAAGGTGAAGTGGTGGTCAACGACCGCGCCAGCGGCGAACCGCTTGGCGAGGGTTATTTGGAAATGACCGGGTATTAATTAGCCGAGATCAAAAATCGCATCTTATGTATAGCGAATGTCGCTTTATGACAACTAATGTCTGCGCACGGCGACACACTAGTAAGCGAATAAACTGTTGACTAGAGAGCACGCCATGAACCGCAATGTCATTCTTACCTGTGCCGTGACGGGCGCGGGAGATACCACCGCAAAAAACCCCAATGTGCCTGTTACACCCAAGGCCATTGCAGCTTCCTGCATTGAAGCGGCGCATGCCGGGGCCAGCATCGCGCATATCCATGTTCGCGACCCGGAGACCGGCGGCATCAGCCACTCTACTGAGCAGTTCCGCGAAGTGATGGAGCGCGTACGCGAGGCCGATGTGGATATTGTGATGAACATCACCGCTGGTGGCGGCGGCGACTGGATACCCGATGCCACCGACCCAACGCGCGGCGGCCCAGGCACCGATATCCAAACACCCGCCGAGCGTCACGCCCCGGTCGGCGAACTGCTTCCCGAGCTGTGCACGCTGGACTGCGGCAGCCTCAATTTTGGCGATATGGTCTACGTAAACCCCGCAGACTGGCTACGCGAACACGCCCGCCTGGTTCAGGCCGCAGGCGTTAAGCCAGAGCTGGAGTGCTTTGATCTGGGCCACGTCTGGTTTGCCCGCCAGCTTCAGCAAGAGGGCTTGATCGATGGCGACCCGCTCTATCAGCTCTGTCTGGGTATTCCCTGGGGTGCTGAAGCGGACACAGAAACGATGCTGGCCATGCGCAACAAATTACCTGCCAATGCTAACTGGGCCGCCTTCGGCATTGGTCGACATCAAATGCCCATGGTCGCCCAGGCGGTGCTGCTGGGTGGCCACGCTAGGGTTGGGTTGGAAGATAACCTGTTTTTAGAGAAAGGCGTGTTGGCTAACAACGGCCAACTGGTCGAGAAAGCGTCGACCATTATTGAAAACCTCGGCGCCCGAGTAATGACGCCTGCAGAAACCCGCGCTCATCTCAAACTACGCGACCCGTTGACCGGAAGTATCATGGGTAACACAGCAGGAGGTGACAAATGAGCCGCTTAGCCGTCATCGGTACCGGCGTGATTGGCAACGGCTGGATTGCCCGCGCCCTCGCTCAAGGCTGGGACGTCGTCGCCTTCGACCCGGATCCCAAGGCACCGGCGCGTACCCAATCGTTTATCGACAATGCCTGGCCCTCGTTAACCCAGCTCGGCTTAGCGCCCGATGCTAGCCCTGAGCGGTTAACCTTTGCGGATACGATTGAAAAAGCCGTGGATGGCGCTGACCTGATTCAGGAAAACGTGCCCGAGCGCCTACCGCTAAAGCAAGAGATTTTATCCGCGATTGACGCTGCTGCCCCACCGGACGTCATTATTGGCTCGTCTACCTCCGGCTTTAAACCCACCGACCTGCAGCAGCAGTGCCAACAAGCGCCTGGGCGCGTGATCGTCGCTCACCCCTTCAACCCGGTGTATTTACTGCCATTGGTAGAGCTTGTTGGCGGTAAGGCCACCCAGCCCACACAGATCGCCAGCGCCCAGAGGCTGTATCAGGCCCTCGCCATGCGCCCACTGGTGGTTCGCCGTGAAATTGAGGGCCACATCGCCGACCGCTTAATGGAGGCGCTGTGGCGGGAAGCCCTGCATCTGGTTAACGATGGCGTAGCAACCACCGAAGAGATCGATGCCGCCGTGGTTTACGGCTGTGGACTCCGCTGGCCGTTAATGGGCACGTTCTTAACCTTCCACCTAGCGGGCGGCGAGCCAGGCATGCGCCATATGCTGGAGCAGTTTGGCCCAGCGCTTAAACTGCCCTGGACCAAGCTGGAGGCCCCGGAACTCACCGATGAACTGATTGATAAAGTCGTCGAGGGGTGTGAGCATCAAGCGGCAGGACGATCAGTGGCCACCCTTGACCGGCGCCGGGATGACTTTTTAGTCGAGCTGCTCGAGGTGGTGCAAAAATATTGGCCGGAAGCCGAAGGCTTACAGGGGCGCATTTAATGATTATTTATGAAACCCACGTCGCTCCCGAGTGGGTCGACTACAACGGGCATATGAACGACGCGGAGTACGCCCGCGTCTTCTCTCTGGCCTGCGAGGCGCTTATCGACACCATTGGGTTGGATGAAGCGGGCCGAGAACACTATGGCTACACGATCTATACCCTGGAAACGCATCTTTGCTACCGCCGCGAGGCCCACCAAGGCCAAGCCCTGAACGTCAGTCTGACGCTACTGGATAGCGACACAAAGCGCCTGCACGTCTTTTTCACCCTGTTCGATGACGAAGATAACCTGATCGCGACCAGCGAGCAGATGTTGATGGGCATGAAACAAGCCTCTGGGCGCCCAAGCCCGTTTCCAGAAGCGGTCGCAAATCGCGTGACAGAACTACCCCAAGCCCATAAAGACGCTTGGCCCGAGCTTGCCAGCCGCACCATTGGTATTCGGCGCTAAGGGTTACAGTAGCGATGAACGTGGACGACTTCATTCAGCGCTTTAGCGCCGGGCTGGCAAAGATAAAGGAGCTGCCATTACCTCAAGCACGGCGCGCCTACGTTGAGCTTTGCCAAACGTTCGCCCCACCCGACCCGGCAGGAATGCGGGTTAAAAATAGCGCTTTGGGTGGTATTCGCGTGCGCCGTTTTATTCCCCAGCAGCGCACACCAGGCCGCGCGCTGTTTATCCATGGCGGCGGTTTTACCATCGGCTCAACAGAGAGCCACCATGGCCCCGCCGCCAGCTTGGCCCAGATGCTTGAGCGTGAAGTGGTAAGCGTTAACTATCGGCTGGCACCAGAGGTAGATTACCCCGCCATGTTGGCAGACTGCCGTACGGTGTTAGAAGCGATTCAACCTATCGCGCTGGTGGGTGACAGCGCGGGCGGGCGATTAGCCATTGACCTTGCCCATCAGCGCAATGAAGCGCCGCCGCTAGGATTGATCTACCCAACCGTTGGCGCGCTTTCCCTTGAATGCTTGGGAGAAGATGCGCCACTGCTTTCACGCGGCGATGTGCTCGGCATTCGTCAACAGTGTCCTGACATCATTGCGACTCAGCGTGATCGCCACCCTCCTGCCACAAGCATTGAAATGCTTACCGTGGAGAGGGATCCACTGACACTACCCATCGAAGCCGCAATAGCCAATTGGCGCGAGGAAGGTGCCTCGGTAGGCTATCGCTGCGCCCCGAACATGGTTCATGCCGCCCTTCACGCCCATGCGCTGCTACCCGATATGAGTGCGGCTTGGCAGGACTTTTGCCAAAAACTAAAACAGCGCCTTAATTAATAAGGCGCTGTTTGTCGTTAATCACAGCTTAGGCTTTACGAGCCGTGCTATTAACGAATAACTATTAAGAGTCGAACTGGGCTCGCACCTGCTCAATGGCGGACTCCCCATCGCGGGTTTCAACCCCCTCCAGCCATTCGGCAACGGTATCCAGGTTGTTGCCAATCCACTCATTAGCCACTTCATCCGCCGGGCGCTCTTCGTAACTGTACTCATGCACCCAATCGTTTTGATCTTCGATATCGATCACGTACTGCGACAGAAAGCGGTGAACCTCAGGCGCTTCTTCCGCCAGGCTGGCAGGGGTAATTGTCCATACCGTGCTTTCAATAGAAGCCACGCCCGCGTCATCGCTATCGGCTAAATAGGCCAGATCAAAGCTCACGTTCATCCAGTGAGGCTCCCAGCCGACAAAGGTCACCCACTCTTCATCGGCCATTTTTTGCTCAGCCTGGGCCAGCATGGCCGAAGTCGAGCTTTCGCGGAGCTGCCAATCGCCCAGCCCCGCAAGATCATTATCGATGGCATTGAGAATCGCATCGTTAATACCGGTGCCCGCTTCAATCCCCTGAATTTCACCATCGAAGCGGTCGTGATGCTCTGCCAGCTCAGCCACCGTGGTGACGCCTGCATCGTAAACATACTGGGGAACCACTAGCCCGGAATTGGCGCCGCGGATATTGGAAACCACTTTTTCGACTTTACCGTCGGCCACCAGGGGCTCGACCATATCAGTCTGAACGGGATACCAGCCGCCTAGATAAATTTCCAAGTCGTTCCGCGTTAAGCCTTCGAGGATAACGCTCACGGCTAAATCTTGCTGTCGGGTCTCGTACCCCATGGTCTCAAGTAGCTGGGCCGCCACTTCAGACTTTACCGTCACCCCAGGCCACGGCGGCACCCCAAAGCGCAGTTCATCAAGCTCTGCCATAGCGGGTGTGGCAGTAAACGCAGCGAGTAAAAAACTCGCTGTCAACGACAGCGTCTTAGTAGTGGTAGGGCTGGTAGTGGCAGAGCTAGTGGTGGCGAAGCTAGTTGTGACCGACATTTGGCTAAACCTCTTTATTAGTTGGGTTTAGCTAGTATGCGCGGCTACTCCCCTATCACTAGACACTAAGCGACGCTTATCAGGCATTAAGCGACACTCATTGCGCTTTAAAGGTCTTCTCCGCTATGGCAGAACGCACCTGCCGAGGCGAGTAGCCGTAATGCGCACGAAACGTACGCGCAAAGCTCGACGACGAACTAAACCCACAGGCCACGCCCACTTCTAATACCGCTAAGTCAGTCTCGGCCAGCAGCCGCCGGGCGCGCTTCACACGCAGCTGCAAATACCATTGACGCGGGGTCACGTTTAGCTCCTGCTCAAACAGACGCTGCAACTGGCGCACCGATACCTCTACTTGGCTGGCTATCTCGTCAAGGGGGAGCGGTTCTTCCAGGTTCTGCTCCATCAGCGCAACCGCCTCCACAACGCGCCGGTTATGCGTACCTAAGCGCTTCACCAACGCCATGCGCTGCTGATCGCTGCGGGTGCGAATTCGGTCATGGATCAGTTGCTCGGAGACATCGATAGCCAACTTTGCGCCATGCCGCCGGGCAATCACTTCCAGCGCCATATCCATCGCCGCTGCCCCACCCGCACAGGAGAAGCGCCGCTCGCCCAACTCGTAAAGCTCATCGGTAGTGTCAATACCCGGAAAACGCTCACGAAACGCGGGCAGACTCTCCCAGTGCAGTGCCACCCGCTCGTGCTTTAATAACCCTGTAGCGGCGAGTAGAAACGCTCCGGTATCAATACCACCCAAACAGCAGCCCGCCTGATCCAACTGATGAAGCCAGGCCATTAACGGCCGGGTAAGATGCGCCTCGGGAGTAAAGCCGCTGCATACCGCAAGCGAGGGCAAATGGTGAACATCCGCCGTTGCGTGATCCACCATCAAGGTCATACCGTTCGACGCCGTCACCGGCCCGCCATCAGCGCTAATCAACGTCCAGTCGAACAGCGGTCGATGGGCAATGCGGTTGGCAATTCGCAGCGGCTCCACCGCCGCAAAGAAAGCCATCATCGAATACTGCGGCAATAGCAAAAACCCCACCATTTCAGGCAGCGGGCCCTGGTAACTAAGACGCATAGCAATGCCCAAGGTCATTTAGAGTATGTCGGTGTCAGGTCAACCCAAGCAGCGCTTCAGCCAGCTTAACGTCGTCATAACGTTGGGTATCAGCATTCTCCGGCGCAAGATCTAGATCAATGATTTGAATACCCATTTCATCGCGTAGCGTCTCAATCTGATCAGCCGAAACACTCAGAAGCTGCGAATCAAACAGTAAAAAATCGATTGAAGACCGCTTAGACGATAGGGATTCGAGTGTGCCAGACAAATGCTCATTGAGCACTTGAACCTGATCCACCAACGTCATGCCAAGCGTTTCAAGATCAGTTCCCAGGCTTGGCACATACACTTTGGGTGACGGATTTTTAGCCAATGCCTTATCAACCCCCTTGGGCAGCAGGTTGGCAATGACACTGCTATAAAAACTACCCGGCGGGAAAACCAACAGCTCAGCCGAATCAATGAGCTTACGGGTCTCTTTACACACTTTGGAAGCATCCAAGGTATCGATATCGTCCGCCTCGCCTGATAATTTTATCGCTCTGATAGGCGAATCGATTTGAGCCGTCTCTTTGCCGGTAAAGCAGTGTTGGCCAATAATCGTTCGACCGTTCTCTAACAATACCTCCAGTTGAAGGTTGGCATCCGTCGTTGTCCGAACGGTGCCGCGGGTCTTGATCAGTTGACCAAAGAGAAAGGCAATCGGATCCAGAGAGCGATCATGAATCAGATAACCGCCGGTCAAGATCAGGTTCCCCACACTGGCACCAGCGAGGTTAAAATCTTTGGGCATATGTTTGTAGAATGCGGCGATATAGCTCTGGATCAGCGACCGCATGGGCTCAGCAATTGCCTTGAGCAGCGGATGCTTAGCACTGACAAGGGCCTGCAGACTTTGCTCAAGTGCTGTCTTTGCCGTCGCGTCTTCCCCCTCCCTTGCCGATAGCCGATGTGAAAAAAGCGCAGCCACCTCTGGGTGCCCGGTGACAGAATCATCAGCCAGAGCAAGCAGGCGTGCCCTTAGGTCGCCCACCGCAGGCATCGCGAAGGCCCGGCGTAACTCTGCCGAGCTGCCTCCTGAATCAAAAGGGGTAACCAGATGAATGGAGTTATGGGTATAGTCCGTCAACACCTCAGAAAAATGTCTTAGTGCCGTGCCGCCACTAAAGAAGAGTATTTTCGGCCCTAACTCGGGGGCTTTTCGGTATCTGGCCAGACGCAGATCCAACCCCTTGCCAATCTCACGGGGCAGGCACATTCGGGTACCGATAAAACGTCTTTTTTTCATACAACTCTTTGAACTGTAAGAAACATGTAACGTAAACGATGGCACTGTTACTTATACTGTTGACTCTCAGAAGCAGTAACCACCTAAGCGCACGTTATCTTGGTGAGGCAGCGTATCAATACGTCGATTTTGGAGCATTTCTATTTTCTACGATTCGAAGTTGAAAATCACTTCGAGTTAGTTGAAGTTTATGTGACTCAGCCAAGTGAATCCGTTTCTCGGCGCCTGATCAATCGCAAAGGCTATAGGAACACGCTGGTGGAGAAAGTTGAGCTCGCCGTCGCCATGGATGTGCAGCGACGCAAAGTCGATGGGCAGGGTTTTCAGCAATCCAAATCCCTTGAGCGCTTAGCCCGACTACTTGACCAGTTAGGCCAATCCTGCCTTGAATTCACCGCCATCAAGGCCCTAAAGCAGCTTCCCGATAAATCGCGAAAAGAGTACGCCAAGCTCATTCGATTGGTGGGTAAATCATTGAAGCTGGTGATCATTAATATCGATGATGCAAACACTCGCCAAGGCCTGAAAATTGGACGCCGAATTCCCAAAATAACCGCCCGCTTAACCATTGCTTTTGAGCAGGACGCTTCAGGCATGCGTAACAGCGCCGTGGTGGATTTTCAGCTTAACCGTATGATCCATCTGCTTTCGGAGCTTGCCGACGCCCTACTCGCCGCCAACTTCGGCCCTGCCGTACGCTTGCAAAACTACAAGCAACTGAAAAATGCCGCCCACGCGATGACCGCCCAGAATGACGACTTTACCGTTGAGCGGCTTGCGCTTACCCGCAGCGGCAGCACCATTGCCACACTGAGAGCCGAGCACGCCACCTCTGGCAAGATGATGGCAGTCTACAAAGAGGGTGAAAGCCAGAAAGTCATTGAAGAACTTTACGGGGTAGATCAATGGAAACGGGTCTATCCTAAGGTGGCTCCAACGGTTCTCTCGCACCATGTCGAGCAGGGGGATGAACTGGGTTCAATGGTGATCGAACACCTCCCCGGTCGAACGCTTGAGTCACTACTGTTAAACGACCAGTGGAAATCCGCCAAGCAACTTGCCCACACACTCCAACGGACGTTGAGAAAGATCTGGAAGACATCACGTACCAACGAGCCGGCTCAGCCCGAGTATATGCAGCAGTTGCGTAAACGCATGCCCGAAACCCGTCACACGCACCCGACACTGTTTCATACACACCAAACCATTTGCGGACTGCCCCGCCCCAGTTTTGATGAGTTGATCGATCGCGTAGAGCCCCTAGAGCGTCAGCTTAGGGCGCCATTTTCCGTGCTGATCCACGGCGACTTTAACGTCGACAACCTCATCTATGACGAACTCAAAAATCGCATCTACTTTATCGACCTACATCGCGCCTCCTATTCTGATTATGTTCAGGATTTATCCGTTCTGATGGCGTCAATTTATCGGCTGCCCATTATGGATGCGGCCCCTAGAGCCGAACTAATGGGATTGATCAGACAGCTCTATCAGTTTGCGCGCCGGTTCGCCAAAGAGAATAACGATGTAAGCTTTGATGCGCGGCTAGCCATCGCGCTGGGGCGCTCCTTTGCCACCTCTACGCGCTTTATCTACGACAAACGTTTTGCCAACCGACTCGCCCTTAGAGCGAGCTACCTGCTAGAGGCCATAACACTTCTAACCCCTGAGAAAATAGAGAAGTACAGGCTTCCCCTAGAGGATATTTTTAGTGATTAATAAGCGAATTGCGGTCATTGGGATACCTGGCAAATGGTCAACCGAAGTATTGGCGAATCATTTGGAACAGCGCACCGGCTACCGCTGCGTTATCGATATGGCTGACGTAGTGCTGGAACTTGAAACCGGCGAGTTACGTTATCGGGACACCTTGCTCAACACGCTTGACGGGGTGATCATCAAAAAAATAAGCGAAACCTACTCCCCTGCCGCCGACGACCGACTGCGCATGCTCAAAACCCTTGAAGCGGACGGGGTGCGCTGTTTCAGCTCGCCAAGCCAGGTGGGGCGCCTGATTAATCGTCTTGAGGGCACCGCCGCCCTGGCATCCGGCGGTATCCCGCTGCCCGCGACCCGAGTAACCGAGAGCACTGATGCAGCGCTGGAGGCTATCCAAACGTTCGGGAAGTTGATCCTAAAACCGCTCTACTCAACCAAAGCCCGCGGCATGGTGGTGTTAAAAGCGGCAGATGGTGTTAAAGCCAACACCCAAATACTGAATAAATTTAAGGCTAAGCATGGCCTTTTTTACCTTCAGAAATTCGTCAACCTGGGCGGTCAAGATCTAGGCATGGTATTTCTAGGCGGCAAGTACCTGTGCACCTATGCCCGTGTCGGCGATGACAAATCGTGGAATACAACGATACACAGCGGGGGCAAATATCGAACCTTTGATGCAAGCCCTGAGCTGATTGAACTTGGCCTAAAAGCCCAGTCATGCTTCGATCTAAGCTTTACCACTGTAGACATTGCATTGACCGATGAAGGGCCCGTGGTCTTTGAGGTCTCGGCCTTCGGTGGATTTAGCGGCGCGAAAAAAGGCTGTGGTATCGATGCTGCTGAGAAGCTGTGTGATTATGTGCTTAGCCAGCTTGAGGCCGAGACAGCAGAGACAGAGACAGCAGAGGCAGGTGAATGATCAACCTTTTTGATAATCAGCAAATCAACGGGGCTAAGGCCGCCTGTACCTATGCGTTACCGCTGACGTTCAATGGTTTAACAATTCGCGTGCTGGCCGACCACCCAGCCATTCTTGACCATCTTGAGGTTTACTATGCTGGTTTAACGGCGTCTGGTTTGCTCCCGAAAGAAGTCCATACCCTTGACCAGCCAGAACTACCGGTATGGCTGTTGGATCAGCAAGCGGATACCAGCGGCCGCGAGTGGACAGCGGTAACACGGGCCAAAACCAGCGCTCTGGGGCTGAAAGAGGCCTACGTGGATACTCCTCAAGGGCGCTGGATTCATAAAGTACGCACGGGGATGGCGCTGTTCCAATCGTTAACGGCGCCAGCTGCGATTGGCGAGTTAAACAAGCACTCATCGCAAGTCATCAACTTTATTAACAACCAGTTCCTCAATCATCATCAACGCGATGGTTACCTGCTCGGCCACGCCTCGGCCTTTGATATCGATGGCAACGTCACGGCCATTGCCGCCAGCTCCGGTGGTGGTAAATCGACGCTAATGCTGAAAGCGCTGGAAACCGCAACGGCGCGCTTTCTCTCCAATGACCGGATTCTGTTTAAGCCCGAAAACGGCTGGGTAAGCGTTCTCGGTGTCGCCAAACATCCTCGCGTTAACCCGGGCACGCTGATCCATTCTGAGCGATTAATCGACATACTGCCTACTGAAGAGCGCGACCGATTTACCGACATGCCCAAAAGCCAGCTATGGGATATTGAGCAGAAGTACGATGTGTTGATTCCTAACGCCTATGGCGAGGGTAAAACCGCTCTCTCCGGCACGCTCAAACACCTAATACTGCTGGACTGGGCATTAGACGCTACCGCCCCGACAGCCCTGAGTAGCGTGGATATCACCCAAACACCTGAGGCGCTTGAGGGCTTGCGCAAAAGCCCAGGGCCATTTTTTCAGCACGTGGATGGCCACTTTCCCACCGAGCAAGCCCAATCTGCCAAGATCTATGCCGAACATCTAGCGAGCGTTGAAGTGCTGCGCCTCACCGGTACCATCGATTTTGAGCGTGCCATTGCGCTACTCCAAGCCAAAGGCATTCTCTGATGGTGGCACTGGCGCTGATTCGGCACGGTGAATATTCTCAACTGGCGGATACACCCAGCGCCCTGCAGCCCTACCCGCTCACGGAAAAGGGTGCGGAAGACGTTCGAGAGCAGGCGCGTCGGTTCGGCGCGTGGCTAGCCACTTCAGGCTATCAGCTCAATGCGGAGATACACTGCTCGACGCTGCTAAGAGCCTGGCAAACGGCTGAAATCTTCCGCGAAGAGCTAACGCCGCTGTTTGCGGAGCCACCCCGTTCGCGCAGCTTTTCGGCCCTTTGTGAACGCAGCGTTGGGGCGTTGGCCAATCTGAGCATTCAGGAAATAGAACGGATCGTCACCTTCGACCCTCGCCTTGAGCCCTTACCTAAGGGCTGGAAATCAGCCAGCGATTTCAGACTGCCCTTCGACGGCGCGGAATCGCTGTTGGAAGCAGGCGAACGGGTCGCTGCACATTTACAAGCACTTTTAGATATACCGCCGCGACTTGAGGGGGCTAAACGACTACAGCTGGTAGTGGGCCACGGCGCCTCTATTCGCCACGCCAGCTATCATTTAAATGTCATACCCTTCAGCGATATTAAACGGTTAAGTATGTTTCATGGTCATCCGGTCGTTTTCGAGCGGCATAACCAAGGCTGGCACCGACTGTACGGAAACTGGAAACAGCGCCAGCCAGCAGACCCACTCGATTAAACGATAGCGATGAATAAGATGGCTTCTATGACCGCGTTCAATGTTATTCCAAAGGTAAGCAAACAACCGTATCACAACGCCATCTTGACGCGCCTTCCGACAGAGTGGGCGCCCTGGCCCGATGATGCGACTTCGGTCAATCACGATGAGGCACTCAGCACCTTTGTTAAGCGCTCGCGAAAAAAGGGCTTCGCCTGGCCCAAAAAGCCAGTGGCATTCATCTCAGACCCCCATGCGGATGCCGAGGCATTTGAAGCCTCGCTAATTGCTGCAGGCGTCATCGAACGCGAAGGCTCCCACCTATGTGAATATACACTGACGAAATTCGGCAAAAAAGCCGAAATCGTGGTGGGCGGAGACTGCCTGGACAAAGGCCCCAGCAATCTGATGATGCTGCGCAGCCTGGCCCATTTATACCGCCTCAAAGCAGATATCACTCTGCTGGCCGGTAACCATGATCTCCGCTTGCTGATGGGGCTGCTATCGTTGGAACGCGACACTGACGCCGGTAGCCAACATCTCTTTGTGCGCATGGGCAAGAAGGTCATACCGCTGTTTAAAGAGGTATTCGATCAATACCTGGCCGATACCCAGTGGGACAAAGGATTACCGTCCAAGCAGGCGTGCCGACAGGCGCTGTTTCCAGGCAACGACTGGTTCGAAAACTTCCCCTTCTATGCCGCCGGGTTTCTCACCCCCGAGGGTATAGAGCGTGAAATCAGCAAGATGACCACCAAGGCGCAGAGCTTCGAGGCGCACTGTGCAAAAAACGGCCTGTCGCTCACCCAAGTCTACGCCGCGGCGATGAAGTGTCGTTCGCTATTTCTTAACAAATCGGGGGAATTTAGCTGGTTTTTCCGACGCATGCAGTTGGTTAAAAAGCGCGGTTCCTTTCTGTTTCTGCATGCCGGCCTCGATGATCATATGGCCGAACTGCTGGCCAAGTACGGCGTAAAACATGTCAATCGGGCTTTCAAAAAAAACCTAATGCACCAAAACCTGTTCAGTTTTTATTATGGCTCTTTGGCCAATACCTTTAGAACCAAATACCGTAAAGCCGATCTCCCCCTTACACCGCGAGGCGCCTACGTTGCCCGGCGGGCAGGCATTCAGGTGCTGGTTCACGGCCATATCAACCAACACTTTGGCCAGCGGGTCACGCTCAAAAACGGGCTTATCCATATCGAAGCCGATATCACCCTGGACGCTCACTCGCGTAAAAATGAGGGGCTCGATGGTTACGGTGTAGGGGTAACGTTAATCGACAAAAACCGTGGGGTGATCGGCCTTAGCTGCGATTACCCTCAGGCAAAAGTGTTCAAGCCCGGCCGCAAAGGAAAACTGGTGGAGCCCGCTAAATGAAGTCAAAAACGAAATTCAGTCACGATTCCCTGCTGGATCGTCAGTCAACCCAAGAGTTACTGATTACCCTGGCAAATGCGATCAACAAAGGCGAGTTAGCCTTCCAGGAAAGTGAAGGTGAGCTGGTACTTTCCCCCCAGCAGTTGCTGCAAGTCTCCCTGCGCGCCAGTGATGAAGGCGATAAACAGGAGGTAGAAGTAAAGATTAAATGGCGCACCAAAGAGAAAGAGCTTTCCGACACTCCTCCCAAAATTAAAACAAAAGCGGGTAAACGCTAGGAGTTAGGCTCCACCAGACACCCTGTGCCCCCCACGATGAATGTGGGAGTATCATGCCCATGTACGCGCTTGAGCCCTTTAGGCTCACGGAAGAAAAGTTATGGGAGAAAGGCTATGGGAGCGGGGAAATGGACGTCACACATTTAGAGCACGTCGTTATCGCTTTGATCATTCAGCTCTCACTATTGCCCTTTGTTTCTGCTTACGTGGCCGGTGTTATCCCGGTGGCGATACTGCTTGGCCGCGAGATTGCTCAGCACGAATACAGGCTAGGCATCCAACGAGGTTGGGAATGGGGCGAAACGCTACCGGTCGGTATGTTTGAGGGCGTCTGGCGTGGATGGACGTTAGACTCAGTGCTTGATGTTTTGCTGCCAGCACTGGCGTGCGGGCTGCTAGCGGTTATGATTGGCTTTAAGAAAAGGCATACAACCAAAAACAGCTAGGCCCTTGGCACCCAGTGGCTGGCCTGGGTGGCATCAAAGGTGTCAGCTAGTCATTATCGAGATGCTCGGTACGATATAACTTCCACTCATTTTCAACCCGGCCATCAGGCAAGCGGCAATAGCGGCCAGTGCCTAGGCTACTTTCGCGAATTTCATTCTCCCCGCCGACGCTTCTGCAGTATTCTGCCGCGTATTGGGTCATCTGATTTTGAGAATGAGGGTCTCCCCCGCCCGTGGCACAGCCGCCGAGCATCAGTAACGCTACAATTGGGCAGTAGCGGTATATAGATCCTGTAAGCATTGGAACCTCTCTCCCTGAGCATACAGTTCAGCGTCACTTTGATTCTGGTGAGTAACCGCGGACACATCAAGCAGGATGTTACTGGGCAAGAGATATGATGATTCCATAGAGCGTTTGCTGATATGGAAAATGGTAGCTAGGCTGTAGCTAGTCATCTTCGATGTACAAGCATTGTCTATGGCTATTTTCAGCATTGAATTCATAAGGCCAGTATCTATTTTATAAGGCCAGGATCGTATTCATAAGGAGAGTGACGCTATGTCCAGCCCGGAACATAAGCAGAAGATCTGGAAGATGATCACAGATATCAAAGTCGGCATGCTGGTGACGTTGGATAACGACACCCCACGCGCCCGGCCAATGCACTTGGTGCAAGATGAGTACGACGGCACCCTGTGGTTCTTCACCCGCCGCAGTGCCGAAAAGGTATTTGAAACAAAAAGCGACCACGATGTGTGCCTTAGCTTCTCCGACCAAGAAGATGGCGTCTACGTTTCACTATCGGGTAAAGCCAACCTGACAGATAACCGCGAACTGATCGAAAAATACTGGAACCCTTTCGTCGCCGCCTGGTTCCCCGAAGGTAAAGATGACCCAGACGTCGCCCTGCTAGAAATTAAAGTGCAGATGGGGGAGCACTGGAAAGCCAAAGAGAGCAAAACATTCCAGCTCTACGAAATCGCCAAAGCCAACCTCAAAAAGGACGCCACGCCGAACCTTGGCGAGAATGAAAAGTTCGGTGGGTAACTTCCTTCCCAAGCGCCCCGCTGCCGGGGCGCTTTACGGTCTGACCGTTATCATGCTGCTTATGGGTTCATTCAGCTTATGGGCCAATGATCAAACCCAGGGTGATAATGCTCCCCCACAGGGCGAATGCGAACTGAACGATCAGCAGCAGGCAATGCTGTCTCAAATCAACGAGGCGCGCAGCCAAGCGCGACAATGCGGCGACCAGCAGTTTGAGGCCGTAGAGTCGTTAGCATGGAGTTGCAAGCTGGAAGCAGCGGCCAAAAGCCACTCCCAGGACATGGCCGAGAATGACTACTTTAGCCATACCGGCCCGGAAGGCGCAGGTATTGAGCAGCGTGTGGGTAACCAGGATTACGTGTGGCAGGCCGTGGGTGAGAATATCGCCGCTGGCCACACCTCCGTTTCCGCCGTGGTGGAAGGCTGGCTAGACAGCCCCGGCCACTGCCGCAACATCATGAATGACGCCTTTACCGAAATGGGCATGGCAAAAGCCGAGGATTCAGAATCGCGCTACTCAACCTACTGGACACAAACGCTAGGCAACCCGCGCTAAGCGCCCACGAGTCAATTACTGCCCGCCTCCTAACTCACCGTAGTGGACAGCCGTAATCGCGTTTTTAGGCGAACCATCGACCAGCTTGGTGCTATAGGTCAGGTACACAAAGGTCTGAGTTTCGGCGTCATGCATGCGCACGACGCGCATATTCTTGAAAAGCGCCGAGCGGCGTTGACTAAAAATCACCTCTTGCTCCTCTACTTCCGCAGGGTCGAAGACAATCTCTCCTGTCTGCCGACACGCCACGCTCGCCTCACTGGCCTCTTCAGCAAGCCCCACCGCACCAGAGATCCCACCAATCTGGGAATAAGAGAGGTAGCAGGAGATTCCCTGAACGTCTGGGTCATCGAAGCGCTCCACTTCAATGGTGTTGTTCGGGCCCAGCAGCTTGAACTCGGTACGTACGCTGCCAATATGAGCATCCTGAGCAAATAGCGTGGGCGGCAATAGCGCCAACATAGCAATGAGCGACTTGAGAGCAACGCGTTTTGGGAAAAGCATGGGAACTTCCTTGGCAATGGTCAGCCGCGTGAGGGGCAAGCGAAGAGCATACCTGATGCGTGCAGTTGTTGGAGAAGAATCGGAAAAAAGGAGGCGTAGAACGGGGGTAAAAGTAAAGCGGTTGAGGCGAATGGCGTCCTGGCAGGAGTCTAAAAAAGCCATATAACAACATGATTTTAAAAAAATAAATATAAATACGAAAAATACATTATGCCACTAAGTATACCAGCACCCCGCCTGAACTACGCGAACAGCATGTTATTGTATAACATCATGTTTGTGACGCATATGTACCGCTTGCCACCAGGAGCGGTCTTTAAGCCTGCATTTGCGGCTGATTTGGAGCAGAGCCGAAAACCAGCCAGACAACATACGCTTGCTAGCTGCTAAGCTAACTGGGAAGTAGAAAAAATAATTTGTTCTGCCACAAAGCGAATTAATGGAACTTCTTTAACTAGCTTTTGATCATCTCTAAACGGGGTATATTTAGTCTTTTCTGATTCTTTTCTATGAACGATGGCATTTCGAGTCTTATATATTCTACTAGCTAAATGTTTGAAGCATAGCTCTCTTTCATCAGACTCAAGATTTACTGTTACGCCACCAGCAAATGAAACTGCATTAGTTTTATAGTGCTCTAACAGACTTTCATCGTAGCTTTTAATTTTATCTACAAGTTCATCCACATTAACAAATTTAATGAGTGACAACCTAAGTCCTTCTTGCTCATTAAATGTCATGCTTTCATCGCGCATTTTAATAGATTTACCAATATCTTTGATTAGGGAAGAAATATCTTTCTTTCTTTTATATGAAAACTCAGGATGTGTAATTGTGTCTTTCACTTTATCTATCAACTCATCGTTGAATACAGACTCGAAAAAGTGCTCCGCAATGTGATAGTAGGAAAGATACTCAAGCATTGGATTTTTAGTACCAACGGCCAATTGATAATAATGAACCAAATCTGGCAGATAATATCTCCTAGGTGGATCTAACTCTTCCAAATTAAATCTGCGACTTCGAGTAATTCTATTTGACCTGAGAAGCTCTTCAAAATCTCTCTGCGGAACAAGTGCTGAGTCAGTATTATAAGTAAAATTAAACAAAAAAGCTAAGCTAAAACGCTCAAAATCCTGATTTGATTTTTCTACACTTGACTTTAAGTGAAGTGTGAGCCTTCCTCCGATGACTCTCTTGATTAGATCGAGTACACATAGATTTTCTTCAGCCCAATGCTCGTACATCCTTCTAAGCGCCATTGGTTTTGATAGCTCTCTTACTTCACCAGTGAGAGACGCCTTATGGATAAGGTAAAGACAAAATACCGTTGAAGGCCTAATTAAGCGGTAACTAAGATTGTTTTCTATATCTTCAACCTCAACTACACAGTCATTGTCTCTAGGTCTAAAACGAAAGAAAGGCCCTTCTTCTCTTACAAGCACTTCGTACTCCGAGCCATTAGAGATCACCGTTTCGGAAACCTCAGTGTAGTTTCGTAGCTCATTTAATGTGTCTTCAAGCTTAATTTTACTAAGATTAAATGAGCATTCATCATCATGCTTGAATACATATAAATAGTGATTATCTTGCTCAGATAAATCACATCTAAGTATCTCGCCAATCCATTCGGCAAATTTTTTATCATCAACACTGATGTTCATCTACTATTTCTCTTATAAGACTCACTCAAGATAACACCTAAATCAGGTACGCCGAGTAGTCACTTGGATTCTGGCTCGACTTCTTTTCGCTTGATATCTGAGCCAATATTCTGGGCATCTCTTACAAGCTCACTCCGTGTTCCCGTTATCTTTGCTTTATCAAACTCAAGGTGATTTAAAAGGTGTTTATGCCTGATGTTATGTTCAGAGAATATCTGACTCCAAGGCTTAATGAAAATACTAAAGTTACCAGCCTTCATTACTAAACCTTTTTCAGCATGTGACTTTGAGTTTTCAAGCGAAGCATCTATCATAGTACGTGCTAATGAATCATCAGTTATCTTTCGACCAGCCAGTATAAAATCCCATTTATGTAGACCATCATTAAATTGATGGTTTGAATTTATCACCTTAAAATACTTTTGTATCTGATCTAAATGTTTATCTTTCAAAGTATCAGATGGTCTCTTTAGCTCAACAACCAAGCACCGATAGAATTCATTACCTTTCTCATCGACATCAAAGTTTCTTCTAATAGCGAAAACGTCCATTTCTTTGTTTTTATCTGAATGAGTAACTGACCCTTTTTGGTAATATTTTTCGTTGCCATTTATAGCAAGCAACTCTCTTAGAGCTTGTTCGAAATCGGGCTCCTCCGCTGTAAGAAGGTGGTATTTTTCTCCGAATAACCATAAATTATTTTCAACAACAGTTTGTATTTCACCTACTTCCTTAGTAGTTTTGCTGTGCTCTTCGTTTAATTCATTAATAATATCAATAACCTTCTTTCTAGAGCGAATTTCACTTATAGCATTGGTTATATTTCCTAGACTTGTTTCCTTAAGAATATCAGCAAGTTTTCTTTGCTCTTCATGATCCAGAGAAACCACACCATTTAAGACGTCAAAGAGGTCGTCATTGGGACTTACAGTAAGCTTATCAAGTAGTTTTATAATAATGCGTTTTTGGGTCTTGTTAAGATGTGAGGAAAACAATGATGGTTCTGCACCGTATAGAACTCTAATTGTATTCTTGAGTGATTCGTCCTTCCATCTTTTTAAAGGAATTGAATCATTCTTGTACTCTGGGAAAATCCCTTCAGACTCGTACTGTTCGATAAGCTTATCTGCCGCTTCATTTCTAAAAGCGGCATACAAATCTTTCAAAAGAGAAAAAGCTTTTTCTTTTATCTCTCTCAATATCTCTTTTTCGTTGTTATCGAGAGTAGAAAGCAAATCATCAGGCTTGTCATTAAAACCATTAAAAAAATCTGAAGCTACATACGCACTAGAATAAAAGCCAGCCTTTAAGTTTTGCTTGGAATGCTCTTTTAATATTATTTTTTCGTTGGCATCTGAGAAATATATATATGAGTTCTCATTTGGTTTCTCATCCCAAATATAGACAGAAATATCAAAAACATATCCTCCTACATTTATAGACTCCGTGTGATGGATATGATTTAAAATAGGCACAACATTGCCATTTATGTAAATATTCTTTTTCTTACTTGATGCTATCAACCATGAAAACTCTTTACTTAAACTAGGCTGGATCCTATTTAATACAAAATCCTCACTTAAATTGTGCTCATAAACACCAATAAATTCAACATTAGTCCCCGTTTTTACAGGATTAAATATATCCCTTTTATGATTCACTTCATAATTATTCAAGAATTCTGAATCAATAACAATCGAACAAGAACTCTTTTCTGATACACTATCCCAGATTGCAGCCTTAGCAATTTTATGGAATGAAAATCTACCAAGACCTTTTTGTCCTTTAATTGTAGGAGATGAAACCCTTTTCTTTGGAGAGTCTTTAAACTTACCGAATGTTTCCT
Source organism: Halomonas sp. IOP_14 (assembly GCF_021021315.1). Taxonomy (NCBI): domain Bacteria; kingdom Pseudomonadati; phylum Pseudomonadota; class Gammaproteobacteria; order Oceanospirillales; family Halomonadaceae; genus Halomonas; species Halomonas sp. IOP_14. The sequence goes on from NZ_JAINWD010000004.1 coordinate 254,841, forward strand.
CATGTTCTTCAGGATCAATTCCTAGCCCGTCATCAGACACGCTTAGGCTTTCTAGTGTTCCAGTTTCGTTTGCTGAAAACTTAATATTCACTTCTGAAGCATTCGCATCGAATGAATTCCATATATATTCAGATAGAACTCTTTCCTGTTTAAATTTTTGGAATTCATTTTTAACTGATGCTGAACTGGTTTCTAAGCTTTCCATATCATAAATCCAATTAAATTATAATTTATCACAACATTAATGAAGAGAGTTATCAGTGATTATACAGCCTGCCTATGGCCTAAATGAACCTGATAAAGCGTTGTTGAACCAATATGCCGCTTCTACTGGCTGGTCTGTTCAGGATTGGTAGCTTCTGTATAGCTGGGATATAAAGGTACCTGAGCAGGAAGAACTACAAGCTTTTGTAATCAAAAAAAACATTCACCTTCGGCACCACCTACATTTGCTATGTGATTTGCAATACCTAGCCACAAGCAAATCTTTAGCTTCTATCCAATTATTTTTAGCAGTATTGCCCATTCCTTTTCGCCTATGCAACCGTTTTGCTGCAACTTTAGGCCATCCTGCGCCGGAAGGCTTCGGCTCTACAGGGTCTTGTCAGGAATGTCCTTTTTAGCTACCGGTCAGCCGATAGCACAGCTTTCGCTAATTGCTCCCCACCCTATCCAGTAAAGCTGCATAACCCCGCATGAATTCGCATAATTTTCATGCACCCATTTTTCACCAGCCAGCCCAACAGCGGCGCGGCTTGGCGGCCTAGGCAGGGGTGCATAAAAACCACTACATTTAGCGCGCGGGCGGGGCGGGGTGACGAGTGCGCGGCCTGGGTCGCGGCCGGTGTGTGGGTGGATGGTTGGCAACATCGCCGCATGAAGCCCCTTAGGCGCTCGCACAAGGCTGGCTCCCCTTCCGCCAACGCCCCGCACAAAGGCGGGGCGTTGGCCATACGCTGGCGTATGGTTAGGCAGCATTGTCGCCGCAATCGTAATACGGGCAGAGCCCTTCAACTGATTTAAAGCACCATGGCAGCAACCCAGCCAAACACAATCAACGGGATGTTGTAGTGCAGGAAGGTAGGCACAACGCTATCCCAGATATGGTCATGCTGCCCATCGGCGTTTAGGCCTGCGGTGGGGCCTAGGGTGGAGTCTGAAGCGGGTGAGCCTGCGTCGCCCAGGGCAGCGGCCGTGCCTACCAATGCCACTGTCGCCATAGGCGAAAAGCCAAAGCTCAGTGCCAGTGGCACATAGAGCGAAGCAATAATGGGAATGGTCGAAAACGAAGAGCCAATGCCCATGGTAATAAAGAGACCGACCAGCAGCATAATCAATGCGGCCAACCCTTTATTATCACCGATAAGCTCGGCAGAACTCGCCACTAGCCCTTCCACCTCGCCACTGGCTTGCATCACACTGGCAAAACCTGCCGCTGAAATCATGATAAAGCCGACCAGGGCCATCATGCGCATCCCCTCGGTAAAGATACCGTCCTGCTCATGCCAGCGGAAAACGCCACTCATGGAGAGCAAGGCAAACCCAAAGATGCCGCCAAGTACCATCGAGCCTGTCATCAGCTGCACGGTGACCGTACCTACCAGGGAAATAACCAACATGGCCTTTTGCCAACCGGCTAGAGAAAGCGCGGCCTCTTGGGGCGATTTATCACCATGGGCCAGCTCACGGTCTTGGTAGTCACGCCCCTTGCGATAACTCCAAAACACCGCCACCGCTAACCCTAATGCCATTCCCCCAATGGGAATTGCCATCGCCAGTGGCACCATTTGACGGGTCACTTCCAATCCCAGCGCCGCGCCGCTTTCGTTGAGGTTCGCGAGCAGTATGTCATTCAGGAATATCGCCCCAAAACCTACGGGCAATAACATATACGGCGCCGTGATACCGAAGGTAATCACACAAGCCACCAGTCGCCGGTCAAGCTTCAGATGATTCATCAGCTTTAGCAGCGGCGGCACCAGCACTGGAATAAAAGCGATATGGACAGGAATCAAGTTCTGCGAGCTGACTGCCGCGGCTAACAGCGCCGCCAGCAGTGTATAGGTGACCGTTCGGCGGCTACCCCCGGACTCGTCTAACTGGAAGCGTCCAATCGCCCGGCTGGCCAGCAGCTCGGTGATACCAGAACGGGATAAAGCAACGGCAAACGCCCCTAACACCGCATAAGAGAGCGCGATGGTGGCGCCATTACCCAGCCCCTCATTAAAGGCGTCAAGAATCTCACCAATAGGCATACCCGCATATAATCCACCTATCAGCGTGGCGACGATAAGAGCAAACACAACTGAAACGCGAGCAAGACTCAAGCCGACCATCACTAGGATAGCCAGAACGATAGCATTCATGAAAAACCTACTTTGTTGTTAGATGGTAATAATGCGTTCCCTATGGCCTAGCGCCACAGGGAACGCATGAAATGCCTTAAAACTGGCTTGGCAACGTATGCGGATGCGCCAGCGGGCTTAAGGTGCGCTCACGTATTAGTTCGCTAGCGGCTTCGATATCGGGCGCGAAGAAGCGATCCTGCTTGTAGTGACTAACGCGCGCACGTAGCAGTTGCCTGGCTTGCTCTAGCGGCTGGGTAGTGGTCAAGCCCTGGCGCATGTCCAACCCTTGGCACGCCCCTAACCATTCGATGGCTAAAATGCCGCACACATTCTCCGCCATTTCCCACAACCGCTTACCGGCAGCAGGCGCCATTGAGACATGGTCTTCCTGATTAGCCGAAGTAGGCAGGCTGTCGACACTATGGGGGTGCGCCAAGGCTTTATTTTCACTCGCCAGCGCCGCAGCGGTAACCTGGGCGATCATAAATCCAGAATTGACCCCGCCGTTCTCGACCAAAAATGGCGGTAGCTGCGACATGTGTTTGTCCATCATCAAGGAGACACGCCGCTCGGCAAGTGAACCAATCTCAGCGATGGCTAACGCCAGGTTGTCAGCGGCCATGGCTACCGGTTCAGCATGAAAATTACCGCCGGAGATAATGTCATCCTGCTCGGCAAATACCAGCGGGTTATCAGAGACCGCGTTGATTTCCGCCGCGAGTACCTCGGCTGTCTGACGAATCTGGGTTAATACCGCCCCCATCACCTGTGGCTGGCAGCGCAACGAGTAGGGATCCTGGACTTTATCGCAGTTAGCATGGGAGTCGCCGACGGCACTCTTTTCACCGAGTAGATGGCGGTAAGCGGCGGCCGCGTCAATTTGGCCGCGCTGGCCACGCACTTCATGAATCCGGGCGTCAAAGGGTGAACGTGAGCCCAAGGTGGCTTCTACGGTTAACGAACCGCACACCGTCGCCGCCGCAAACAGGTCTTCGGCGTCGAATAGCCCCCGCAGGGCATAGGCGGTCGAGACCTGCGTGCCATTAAGCAGCGCCAGGCCCTCTTTGGGTGCCAGCGTGATTGGCGCCAGGCCAGCGATTTCCAACGCCTTTTCGGCGGAAATCCACTCTCCTTTGTAGCGGGCTTTGCCCTCGCCCAGCAGCACAACGCTCATATGTGCCAGGGGCGCCAAATCACCGGATGCCCCCACCGATCCTTTAAGTGGAATATGTGGGTAAACCTCGGCATTGATCAGTGCCACCAGGGCATCCAATACCTCACGGCGGATGCCGGAGAAGCCTCTCGCCAGGCTGTTGACCTTAAGCACCATAATCAAACGCACCAGGGCGTCGTCTATCGCCCTTCCCACGCCAGTGGCATGAGAGAGCACCAGGGAGCTCTGTAACGATTCAAGGTCTTCGTTGGCAATGCGGGTCTGGGCCAATAAGCCGAACCCCGTATTAATGCCATAGACCGTGCGGTTTTCACTGACGACCCGGTTCACGCAATCGACGCTTCGCTGGATATCTGCATTGGCGCTTTCCGGTAACGTGACAGGCACATGCGCTTCGTGGATCTGGCGGGCCTGGGCAAGGGTCATTTTGCCGGGCTGAATTTCTAGATGTTTCATTTATTCGCCTTTAGAGACAGGAAGGTGGTCATCCCACCTTCTCAACTGTTGTATTTGTGCGGGCTTTACTGATTGAGCATCGGCAAATCAAGACCGTTTTCGCTGGCACACTGTTTAGCAATGTCATAGCCAGCATCGGCATGGCGCATCACACCAGTGCCTGGGTCGTTGCGCAGTACACGGCCTAAGCGGGCGTGGGCATCATCGCTGCCATCACACACAATCACCACGCCAGAATGCTGGGAATAGCCCATGCCTACCCCACCGCCATGGTGTAACGACACCCATGTGGCTCCACCGGCAGTGTTTAGCAGCGCATTAAGTAATGGCCAGTCCGAGACAGCATCTGAGCCATCCATCATCGCCTCTGTTTCACGGTTGGGGCTGGCAACGGAACCAGAATCGAGATGATCGCGACCAATCACGATTGGCGCTTTAAGCTCGCCACTCTTAACCATTTCGTTGAAGGCCTGCCCCAGGCGAGCACGATCTTTAAGCCCCACCCAGCAGATGCGTGCAGGCAACCCCTGGAAGCTAATGCGCTCACGCGCCATATCGAGCCAGTTATGCAGATGAGGATCGTCAGGAATAAGCTCTTTGACCTTTTGGTCGGTCTTATAAATATCCTCAGGATCCCCGGAGAGCGCTACCCAGCGGAACGGGCCGATGCCCTGGCAAAAGAGCGGACGGATATAAGCGGGCACAAAACCAGGAAAATCAAACGCGTTGGCAACCCCCTCTTCCATTGCCATCTGGCGAATGTTATTGCCGTAATCAAAGGTGGGTACGCCCATCTTCTGGAAGTCGAGCATCGCTTGCACGTGCACTGCCATCGATTGCTTGGCCGCCTTTACGGTGGTTTCAGGCTCACTCTTGCCGCGCGCCACGTACTCTTCCCATGTCCAGCCGGAAGGCAGGTAGCCGTGCAATGGGTCGTGGGCACTGGTTTGGTCAGTGACCATGTCAGGCTTGATGCCGCGTTTAATCAGCTCGGGCAGTACATCGGCGGCATTACCACATAAGCCGATAGAAATAGCCTTACCTTCGGCGGTATATCGCTCAATGCGCGCCAATGCATCATCAAGGTCCTCAGCCTGCTCATCCAGGTAGCGGGTACGCAAGCGGAAGTCGAGGCTCGCCTGCCGACACTCAATATTCAGCGAACAGGCACCGGCCAACGTAGCCGCCAACGGCTGAGCGCCGCCCATACCACCCAGCCCGGCGGTCAAAATCCAACGTCCCTTAAGCTCGCCGCCGTAGTGCTGCCGACCCGCCTCAACGAAGGTTTCATAGGTACCTTGCACAATGCCTTGGGAGCCGATATAGATCCAGGAACCAGCGGTCATCTGGCCGTACATCATCAAGCCTTTGCGATCCAGTTCGTTGAAGTGCTCCCAGTTAGCCCAGGCGGGTACCAAGTTGGAGTTAGCGATCAATACCCGGGGCGCATCCTTATGGGTTTCAAAAACGCCGACGGGTTTACCAGACTGCACTAGTAGCGTCTGGGTATCTTCCAAGCGCTGTAACGTTTCGACGATTTTGTCGTAGCACGCCCAGTCACGGGCAGCGCGGCCGATGCCGCCGTACACCACTAAATCCTCGGGGCTTTCGGCTACATCCGGATGAAGGTTGTTCATCAGCATGCGAAGCGGCGCTTCGGTCAGCCAGCTTTTGCAGCTGAGCTCGGTGCCGGTCGGCGCAATGATCTTACGTGAAGCATCGTGACGTTTATCGTTGGTTGGCATGGCGTCATTCCTTGTGTTTCTGTTCGTTATTCGTTGGTCTAGAGCGGTGCCCTGGTCAGTCATTCAGGGTTAACTTTCTAAATTCAGTTATCTAAGGTCAGCAAATGCACAAGACGAGCCGCCGCTCTGGCGGTACGGCTGTCGATATCCAGGCTGGGGTTGAGCTCTGCCAAGTCCGCCAGGCGAAGCTTGCCGCTGTCACGCACTGCTTCAATCAGCGGCTCAATCAAGGCAAGCGAAACACCGCGTGCGGCAGGCGCACTGACGCCAGGGGCTTCGGCAGCAGGGAGCACATCCAGGTCAATGGTTAGGTAAAGGTGGTCGCATTTGGCGATGAAGCGCTGCATGTCTCTAACGATAGAATCAAGGCGTAGCGCATCGATCTCGCGATCTTCCCGAACCAGTGTTCCGAGCGCGGCGGCGCGGGTAAATAAGGCGCGCGTATTAGCAGCGCGGCTTACCCCCAGGCAGGCATAGCGAAACGACCAATCCCACTCTTGGCACTTATCGGCAATCTGGGCGAAGGGGGTGCCTGAGGAGCGAATATGCGCTGGATCGCGCAAATCAAAGTGCGCGTCCAGGTTTATGATGCCAATCCGCGGTGGCGCCGTGTTTGGCATAAAAAACTGCGCCAGACCCAGCCAGCTGGCATAGGCCACTTCATGCCCGCCACCCAGCACAATGGGCAGATGGCCAGCGGTTAATAATGACGTCAGCCGATCAGCAAGCGTCTGTTGCGCTGCCTCTAACCCATCATCAACACAGCGCACATTGCCAGCATCGTAAGCAGGCGCTGTGCGATGCCAAGCCAACGGCGCCAGCGCACGGCGTAACGCATTAGGGCCTTCAGCAGCGCCGGTGCGGCCCTGATTGCGCGCAACACCTGCATCACTTTCGAAGCCCAGCAGTGCACACCCCGGCACGGCGTTGTTGGCTAACGGCTCAATACGCTGATGCCAACGGTCACTATCGGGTTCAGGATCCGTGCGCCCCTGCCAGAGCGACATATCAATAGACGTATCAGCGGCCATGGGTTAACTCCCCCTGGTAGACGCGCTGCCGTAGGCGGCCTGGCTGTACTGCATATGCCAGTTCAGCGGGGGTCTCAATATCCCAAACACACAAATCAGCTACCGCGCCTTCGTGAAGCTGCCCCTGCCCTTTCAGCCCTAGCGCGGCAGCTCCATTGGCGGTCATCCCCGCCAACGCTTCCTGGGGCGTCATGCGGAACAGCGTACAAGCCAGGTTGAGCATTAACGTGGGCATAAATATCGGCGAGCTGCCTGGGTTGGCGTCGGTAGCAACAGCCATCGGCACCCCCGCTTCGCGCAGCCCCGCAATGGGCGGCTGCTGCGTTTCACGCAAGGTGTGGAAAGCACCGGGAAGAATGACAGCCACGCTGCCTGCCTCGCGCATGGCTGCAATGCCGGCGTCGTCAAGATACTCAATGTGGTCAGCTGACAATGCGCAGTGGCGGGCTGCCATCGCAGCGCCCCCCAAATTTGAGAGTTGCTCGGCATGTGCTTTGATGGGTAAACCATGAGCTTGGGCGGCTTTGAAAACCCGCTCACACTGCGCTACTGAAAAGGCGATTTTTTCACAAAAGACATCGACGGCATCGGCCAGCCCCTCGGCCGCTGCGGCAGGAATCATTTCATTGCAGACCAGCTCGATATAGCCGTCGCTATCGTTCTCATACTCCGGCGGCAAGGCATGGGCACCTAACAGTGTCGTCAACACGTGCACTGGCAACTCTTCACCTAGGCGCCGGGCCACCCGCAGCATTTTCAGTTCATTAGCCACGTCCAACCCATAGCCCGACTTGATCTCGACTGTAGTGACGCCTTCCTCAACCAGCGCTTTAAGACGTGGCAAAGCAGCATTGAAGAGCGTTTGTTCACTCGCTTCCCGCGTCGCCAACACGGTACTCAGAATGCCCCCGCCACGGCGGGCAATCTCTTCATAACTGGCGCCTTCCAAACGCGCCTCGAATTCGTCGGCGCGCGCGCCGCCAAACACCAAGTGGGTATGGCAATCCACCAAGCCGGGCGTCATCACGCCGCCCCGCCCCATATCATGGCAACCATCCGCCTGTGACTCATCGAAGCCATCCATGGGCGTCATGGTGACGACACGCTCACCTTGAGTAATGACGGCCATAGGCTCCGGCAACGTTTTCTGACCATCGAAGACACTGATATAGCGCCAAATGTAGCGTCGTTTGTTATTAGCCATGGAGGTCTCCTTGGAGCAAACATAATGTATATACAATTAAGCCCATACCGGATTACTTCGTCAAGCCATGAACTAAGCAAATAAGCAGTTGCAAAGTTCAAAAGAAACGTCGAAAAATAATAAAAATATTTTAAAAACAAATATTTAAATCAAATAATCACCAAACAACAGATCATATAACATCCACCCCACTAGACTAATGTCTATTGCCAAGTGCTATGCGCAAATGCTGTATGAGGCTAGCTTATTGTATATACATAAAAGAAACCCAAGTCATCGGAACGATAACCACACAATTAGAGGCCTCCCCATGCAGCCCATAAACCCGCCCACCAAGCAGCGAACTAGCGCTGCCACTATCTTTAAACTGTTTGTGCCTAGCGCTCTGGGCATCCTGATCTTCTTTGTTCCCATCGAGCTAGGAGGACGCCGCACTATCCTGCTTGACCACATGGTCACCGGACTGCGCTCTTTGATGGGGGAATACAGCGGCATTTATGCGTTAGTGATGATCGTGGCGGGCGCTGCCTACCCACTGTACAAAGGCTATTGGCGGCGAACAGTGACCGAAAGCATTTTTACCGTGCTGAAAATCATTGGCGTCGCTGTTACCATAATGGCGTTAACGGGTTGGGGACCTGCGTTTCTGCACGAACCGGATATGCTGCCCTTCCTGTTCGAGAAACTGGTGATTCCGGTAGGTTTGATCGTACCAATCGGCGCTATTTTCCTGGCGCTGTTGATCAGCTACGGGTTGCTGAAATTGATTGGCGTACTGGTTCAGCCGGTCATGCGGCCCATTTGGCGAACCCCTGGGCGCTCGGCAATCGATGCCGTTGCTTCTTTTGTAGGTAGTTACTCGATCGGGCTATTGATTACCAATCGGGTTTATCAAGCGGGACAGTATTCAGCCCGGGAAGCCGCCATCATTGCCACTGGTTTTTCCACGGTGTCGGCAACGTTCATGATCATCGTGGCCCGTACGCTAGATCTGATGAGCATTTGGAATTTGTACTTTTGGCTCACCCTGTTGATTACGTTCATCGTCACGGCTATCACGGTGCGGCTGCCGCCTCTGGCAAACATGGATGACCACAAGAGTGACGGAGAACCGGAGCCAATACCGGGGAAGCGTTTGAGCACGGCCTGGCAAGCAGGTACGGAGATTGCAGCCAAAGCGCCCAGTCTTCACCGCAGCGTAGCGCTCAACTTTAAAGAAGGGTTGATAATGGCCATCAGCATCCTACCGTCGATCATGTCGGTAGGCCTGCTCGGGCTTCTCATCGCCAAATACACGCCTTTATTTGACTGGTTGGGATGGCTGTTTTACCCCTTTGTCGCCATTTGGGGGCTAGACGATGCTGCAGCGCTAGCGCAGGCATCTGCTTCTGGGCTGGCGGAAATGTTCTTACCGGCTCTACTGATGGCCGAAGCTGAATTCGTCGCCCGCTTTGCGGCTGGCGTGGTGTCAGTATCCGCCGTGCTGTTTTTTTCTGCTTCCATCCCCTGCATTCTTTCTACCAGCATTCCGCTTTCCGTAGGCCGCATGTTGATCGTGTGGTTCATTCGCGTGGCCTTGAGCTTGCTACTCGCGATACCCACGGGCTACTTGGTGCAGTCACTGACCAGTTGAATCCCAGTATTAACGAGATGCCACGAGGTCGAACAACGAGGTCGAACAAACCGGCCTCGCTGGGCTCTTGCTTTGCTTCAATTTAAGCGCTTTTTCTTTGCAGGGAGGAGCGTAATTTATAGCGGTCTCCAGGGTGGATCAGGCGCGCATAGCTAATCAAGTGCTCTTCAGACCAGGTACGCCGCACCATGCTCAAGCAAGGCGTCTGGGTATCGATACTTAGCCATTTTGCAGTTTGCTCATCCACCAGCACCGCCTCAACGATGTGTTCCATATCCGTCATAGGACAGGCGGCGACCAGCACCTCGTTAGGCGTATGGCGTGAAAAATCGGTGTCAAGATAATCAGGCACCCAGCGTGGGTTAACGTAGCGGTTCTCAAGCTGAATCGGAATGTCATTCTCATAGTGCACCAACAGGGTATGAAAAACCCGACTCCCAAGCCTCACGCCTAACCGCAGCGCAACTTCATCATCTGCTTCAATCGCCTCTTGGGTGATTACTTTATTGCTGTATCGATGCCCACGCGAAAGCACTTCTTCGGCAATGTTGTATACCTCCACCAAAGAGGACTCAACCTTACGGTCGGTAACGAAGGTGCCGACACCGGGTTGACGCACGAGGTATCCCTGCTGCACTAAATCTCTAATGGCTTTATTGGCCGTCATCCGGCTCACGCCAAAGTCTTTCGCCAGCCGCTCTTCCGTAGGTATCTGATGATTCAGTTGCCAATCTCCGCACTGAATCTTATCCAACAGATGTTGACGGATCTGCTGGTAGAGAGGAGGACGCGTCATGAAGCTCCTTTTCGATTAAGACCGTTTGTCTATACAGCTATCTTACTAGCCTTGGTTAACAAAGCACACTGCTGCCAGGTCAACGCCATTGACCAATCATGCGTGTAGCGCAAACGCCACACACGGCTGCTTGTGCTGCATCACAATGAAGCTGGTTCACTTCACTTCGCTAACCTGTACGTGTTCTCGCGGTCTGGAGGAGATCGTTGATAGCTTCGAGTCATTCATTTATTTTGAATGGGGAAAAAGCACATTATCTAGCGCGTCTGAACCTTTTCAGCTTTTACGCCAAATAATAAAAAGCGACCTGAACAAAGCTCAGATCGCTATCTCCATCATTTAGCATGAATAACCAAAACCTTTGGACATGTGGAGCTTGTACCAACCTCACTCACCTTTTTGCTGGCTTGCCTCCAGGTGGCGCAACTCCCGATCAAGCTGACTCATTGCAGCCTCTAGCTGACGCTTCACCTCGCTGAGGTTTCTATAATCGCTGTTCGGCATGGTTTCCTTCTCCTCATACCCCACCCTTTCGAGTGCTTTTTCTCGACCATCTAGCTCAACCGTGCGGAGCAGCCTGGCGACTATCTCAGCATTCATGGATCGATGGTTAGTGTCGGCAGCCTCTTTCAACCAGTCCCGTAACTCGGGCGGCATACGGAGTTTGTACTGTGTGTGGGTATCGTGAGTTGTCATTTCTTAATGATGAACCAGACCGGTTCTTTACAGCAATGGCACCCATCGGGTACCATATGGGACCCATTGGGTTCATTTGGCAAATCCAGTAGGTTACACAATTCAAAAGACAGCTTGAGACAGAGCTAAAACCACGGTTTTAGAGCAAAGCTCAGAACACGTGCTTCGCCTGAAATGGCTAGTGAGTCAGGTGGAACGAGAAATGAAGCAGCTTAAGGAAAAAAGCTATGCATAATGCCAGCTATATTCATGACCTAGAGAATATGTGTGAGTTAATTCAAAACGGAATGTCTACCGATGAAGAGGCGGTATACCTAACTTTATCCATTTCACATATAGCCATTAGCTTTGCCCCAATGGATAACAAATCCACATCAGAAAAAGAAGTAGAAGTAAAAATCAAAAATATTGATAAAGCAATGGCATTAATTGCCAAAGCTTACAACGTGCTTGGTAATTATCCAGAATTACAGTTGCAACTAGGAAAGCTACACAGCCTTTTCAAGGTATTACTAATACAACAGCTAAGTTGTGGCATAAAACTTAACGACATAACGCGCAAGGCTAAGCACAGCAGACATACTACTAACCTACCACTCGGAGGTCACATAGAAGACAACACCGTAAAACTGGAAAATACCACGGAATCGATTTGCTACATCACTGGCGACTTGAGACCTAAGGAATAATTTTCTGTTACTACCTCCCTGAGTCATATGGGGTTGTCGTTGCCATTAGCCGAAGGAGGTCAGTGAAAAAAGGTAAGCTCCAGCCCCCCTCAAGCTCAAGCTCTGGCATGCAGCTAGCCGCAACTCCACAGGCCAACATCCATCCAAGCAATAGATCCCCTGCCCTGATTCAATGAACCGGTCAACATCACACCTAAAGCTGGTAAACCCCCGCCGGCCGAGAACTACCGTATCAAATGCATCGGCAAAGGCTCGCCTGATCCTGGGTAAAAACTTTTGTCTTGCATAAGCAAAAAAGCCGCTACGGGAGCAGCGACTTTCAATTAAAAATAAAAACACCATAAAATCATCATTTTCTATTACTACAATAAATATCACTCAAACACGGACTAGCTTCAGCAAAGGTTCAAAGGAATACATTGCTGGCCGCCGTCCTGATGCTTCTTCGACTGTACGTATAATGTCATTATCTAGCATAATCCTAGTAAATCTTGCAGCAGTAGCAGCCGGAATACCGCTTTGTGAAGTAAACTTATTATTACGAAAAACAGGATTCGTGAACACAAAATCTAGAGCAGTGACGCTCCATTTTGAAGACAACAGCTCAGCAAATAAAATCTTCATTTCTTCATATAAATTCCTTATATTTTCAGCAATAGTTAAATTTCTTATTGCCTGTTGCTCTACCGCTTCTAAAAAGAACGAGCACCATTCATCCCAATCCCCTGTCTCTGATACTCGCCTCATCGTATCAATGTACTCATCCTTATTTTCTTCAAAATATCCGCTGATATAAAAGTGAGGTGCTGAAATAGTTCCGTATTTCCATAACATTAACGTTATCAACATCCTCCCAATTCTTCCATTACCGTCCTTAAACGGATGTAAGGCCTCAAACTCTATGTGCGTCAATGCTGCTTTAACGAGAGAGGGGCTGGGGTCTTCATTGATATACTTGAACAAAACATCTAAACCATCCTGCAGTCGCTCTGGACTAACGGGAATAAAAAGTATTTTATTTTTATTCCTATCAGCCAAGTAATTTTGCTCAACCTTAAACTCTCCTGGTGACTTTGATGCTCCTCTACCAAATGATAAAAGACGCTGATGTATCCCTTTAAGCAATGATTGAGAAACTGGATACCCATCATTCAGTGCTTTTTGGGCGGCTTTTAATGCCCTCTGATAAAGTATTGTTTCAATAACCTCAGATCTTACACTTGATGTATTAGCTGTCTCATTTTCATGATCAGCCTCATATTGCAAGATCTCATCCATCGTACTAACAGTACCCTCCATCCTAGAAGAGATAACTGCTTCTTGATTTCTTAAAGGGGCAAGTAATATTTCACTATTATGCATATTTTTCAGCATTTGATCATAGCGTGCAACTGCGTCAGTCGCTTTTATAAGCTTGTCCACAAACCTACTATAATCTATTTTTCGAGGTGGAAATTTATCGTAGTGATAATTCACAGCTTCGTCTAAATTTAAATCCATATCACTTGCCTCTCATATTCACACTTTTTTTAACGCCAAACATAGTACATCATATTTATCAATTTTTGAGAGTCAACATTTTTTCAATAACTCTATGCATTACAGCTTATGAGGCACAGCTTAGATTAGAATCTCACTTTTAGAATCTTATGAGATTGTAGCTATTTTGACGTGCATCTGCGCAAACCTACGACGCTAGCTTCTCACTTTTAGAAAATTATGAGACTGTAACTATCTTGACGTGCATCTGTGCAAACCTACGACGCTAGCTTCTCACTTTTTGTAGATTATGAGACTGTAACTATCTTGACGTGTATCTGTGCAAGCCTATGACGCTAGCTTCTCACATTTAGACACTTATGAGACTGTAGCTATCTTGACGTGCATCTGTGCAAGCCTACGACGCTAGCTTCTCACTTTTAGAAACTTATGAGGCTGTAGCTATACTGACGTGTAACTGCGCAAACCT
>NZ_JAINWD010000040.1:0-51862 GCF_021021315.1 Halomonas sp. IOP_14
TTCACCATTCACCATTCACCATTCACCATTCACCACTTCAAGGAGGAAACCATGTCCGCACCACTACACGAATGGAATCTGGCACCCAAGGAAGCGATGGCGCTGCAGTTGCAGTTGGCGAGGCGATTGGAACTTACTGATCGCCTAGCGCCGATAACGCATATCGCCGGGGTGGATATTGGGTTCGAAGAGGGCGGCGAAATCACTCGGGCAGCGGTGGTGGTATTGAAATGGGATCCTGCCACCGCACCCGATTTAAGCGTGGTGGAACAGGTCGTCCATCGCGAGCCCACCCGAATGCCGTATATCCCCGGCTTGCTTTCGTTTCGAGAAATCCCCGCCGCGCTAGGCGCGTTTGAAAAACTCAGCGTGATGCCTGAACTGGTGATGGTCGACGGCCAGGGGATTGCGCACCCACGCCGGTTAGGTGTGGCGGCTCACCTAGGGCTATGGCTCGATCTACCTACCATCGGTATTGCCAAGTCACGCCTATATGGCCAACACGCCGAGGTGGGCGAGCAGCGCGGCGACTGGGTGCCGCTCTCCGCGGGGCAGGAAACCATTGGTGCCGTTTTGCGTTCCCGCACCAAGGTCAAGCCCGTGTACGTATCACCTGGCCAGTGGATCACTTTAGAAACCTCGCTGACCTGGGTGCTGCGCTGCTTAGGGCGTACCAAGCTACCCGAGCCAACGCGGCTGGCGGATCGGCTGGCCTCACGGCGTGATCAGCGTAAGTAGCCGTCGATTGCCAATGGCTAAGGGCTATACAAACGCCAAAAAACGTCGCAGTAGGCTGGAGGCCTCTTGGCAGTCAGTAATGTTCGCCAGCAGGGTGTCGGGCTCTTCGCCTTGGTCGCGTAGGGCGGCGCGTTGGCGTTCAAGGTAAGCACGCATCACCGGCGCCGTAAATTCCGGGTGAAACTGCACGCTCCACTGGCGCGGGCCGTAGCGCAGCGCCTGGTGGGCGTCGTGGCTGTTATGGGCCAGCACCGTGCAACCTTGGGGCGCCTGCATCACCGACTGGGCATGGGTCAGGTGGGCGGCAAAGCTTTCCGGTAGTTGGCTAAACAGCGGGTCTTGCTGGCCCGCTTGGGTGAGTCGCACGGTGTGCGTGCCCGATTCGCGGCCAGCCGGGTGGTAGTCACTCATGCCACCAAAAGCGGCGGCCATTAACTGGTGGCCATAGCAAACGCCTAGCATGGGAATGTCGTTTGCCAGCACCTCCTTCAGCCACGGCTTCAGTGCTTCGCTCCAGGGTTCCGCCTCACTGACCATGCTGTGCGAACCGGTAATCACAATACCCGCGAGTGTATTAAGTTCAGGAGCGCTGGGTTGGCGGGTTGCATCCCACACCTGTAGTTCTAAATGCGCGGGCAGCGCGATGTTAAGCTGCTTTATAAATAGCCTTTCAAAATCACCGTGCTGGTCGACGACTTCCGGAAAAGCGTCGCCGGTTTTAACGATCAATACACAGGCCATATCACTCCCTCGGTATGATGAAACGCAAACATTGAACAAAGGCCTTTCAGGAAGAGCGCAAAGGCGTAAAAATAGCCTACCATGGCTGCTTAAATGGTAAGAACGCATTAATTATGCACATCATAAGGAGACAATAATGCAACAGATTACCCGTGCAGGCGAACCGCTGGATGTGGCTGGCACACTGCCTGCAAAAGGGCAGGCGGCACCGGCGATGACGCTGACCAACACCGATCTGCAAGACGTTACGCTCGATACGTACGCAGGAAAGCGTAAAGTGCTCAATATCATCCCCAGTGTGGATACGCCCACTTGTGCCATGTCCACGCGTCACTTTAACGAGCTGGCGTCTAACCTTGCCGACACCGTGGTATTGGTCGTCTCCGCGGACTTACCCTTTGCGGCCAAACGCTTTTGTGGCGCGGAAGGGTTGGATAACGTCGAAACACTGTCTACTTTTCGCCACCCCGAGTTTCGCGAAGCCTGGGGCGTAGCGCTGTGCAACAACTCCATGGAAGGTCTTTGCGCCCGTGCAGTCGTCGTACTGGATACCGATAACCGGGTGCTGCACAGCGAGCTGGTGAGCGAGTTGAAGAACGAGCCTGATTATGATGCTGCTTTGGCGGTGCTGAGCTAGCTCGTATGCCGTGTAGCATACCGCTCTGACGCCCTCACCAGCGCGCGAATCAAGCGCTGCTGGGGGCGATTGAAAATCAGCCACTCCGGGTGCCACTGCACGCCAATCAAGAAGTCGTGCTCCGGTGACTCAATGCCCTGCACTAGGCCATCCCGGTCGCGTGCAACGATTTCAATCCCTCTGCCTGCCTGATAAACGGCTTGATGATGCAGGCTGTTAACCCGACACCAGGTAACTCCTAGCAGGCGATGCAACTTACTTGCCCCCACGATATCAACGGTTTTTCGCGGCAGAACGGTGCGTCGCCGTTTTAACCCTTCGTGGGTGGTGTAGATATCGGGATCCAGTGTGCCACCAAGATGCACGTTGATTAATTGTGCCCCTCGGCAAATACCCAGCACTGGTGTATGCAGCGGAATAAAACGTTCAAGCAGGGCTAGCTCCAGCTCATCCCTTGCAGGGTCTAAACGAACATCTAATTGTACTTCGCCACCGTAGAGGTGGGCCTGAATATCGTCGCCGCCGCCAATGATCAAGCCGTCCAGGCTTTCCGGCTGCGGGCGCGAAGGCGATAACCGCAACGGTTTGCCGCCATGCCGCCAGACGGCGAACCAATCAAACCACCACGCTAAGTGGCTTTTTTGGTCAGAGGTAGTAATTCCGATAAGCGGCCGAGTCATGTGGATAGTTACTCACTGTGACAGGAAATGAAGAATGCTAAACGGGTTTTATATAGCTGGGCTCTACAACACAATCAGTGTTCGCGGCGAAGCAAACGAACTAGTTTTTCTTTTACGCGGGTCAGCATCGGTCGGTTATGGTCGGCGATATATTCAGCGCAGCGAGCGAGTAACACCTCAGAATTAGCGGCAAGTTTCTCGACTTCCACCCAGCGATTCCACTCGGTCACTGAGCCCCACCCCGGCTGGGAAAGCTGAGCGTTGGGTAAGCGGTAGTGAAAGGTGGGGCGCGGCTTGGTAAGCTGCGTATGCAGCAATTCATGAGAGTGGTCGGGGCGTAGATAGGCAAATAGCGGCAGCATATCCAGCTCGCGATTGCGCGTGGGATTATGGTGCAAGTAGTCGTCAATTAACGTGTCGAGATCAGGCGAATAGTGGCTATCCAGTATTTTTAACGCATAGGCTTTGTGAAATGGATTCGCGTGGGGCAGCATCTCACGGGTAATATCGACTTTAATTTCGTCGCGCAGCCAGCCAGCTAGCAGCAGGTACGCACGCAGCATGGCTAGCAAATAGTCAACATCGAAACGCTCCGCTTCAGGGTTTAGGTGTAAGCCGAACCCATACAGCAGGCTGGCATCGGTGCCCTTAGCGCCATGCTCTCGTAGTGTCTCGAACAGCGCGTCTAAATCTTCCAGCTCATTCCAAGGTATCGGTGGGCAAACGATTTCGGTAGGCACCAGGCCTGTGACCATGTCGCCAATCAGCTCGCGGGTTTTGTGATGGAACTCGACCCGGCGTTGATGCTGATGGCGCGCCCACTCGCTATCTTCTGGGTGAGGGTCGTCGGCCAGCGATTTGTCGGGATGCGCGTATTGGGTGTCGAGCTCGATACCAAATTCTCCCCAGCGGGTATCCTCAACGAGTAGCCGATGGGGGCTTACCACGTTAAGCTCCCCGCCAAACAGTTCACGTACGATCATCGCCGTGTCTCGGGGCGGCAGGCCAGCGAACTCGATTTCAATGCCAACGTGCCGGATTTTCCCCTGGCTGTTTAAGCGGTTAGGTGGAGCTTGTAGCGTCATCTCGGCGTCCTTGAGGTGAACGTTTAAGTCTTCAGCCTATCATAGTCACGCGTTGAGACTGAGCGTATTAATAGCGGCGGCAAATGATAAGCAGGACGCCATCTAAGCTAATTTTCAGGAGTAAGGCGTGCGACAGCACTGGTTAATCAATTCGTTAATAGGTTTTGTCTTGTTTGTATTGGCAAGCCTAGCAATGACGAGCATGGCAATCACTCAAGCCCAGGCGCAAACGGTGTCGCTGCCCGGCCTGAGCAGCGGTTCCGAAGAGGAAAGCGCTGACGTTAGCGGTGAAGAGTTTCAGAAGTCGCTCACTGACGTCATCACCATGCTTGAAAACGAAGAGCGGCGCACAGAGTTGCTTAAATCGCTACGCGAATTGCAAGTAACCGCAGACGCTGCCAGCGCAGATGAGGGCGTAGTACGCCAGGGATTACTGGGTGCTCTCGCCGATACCTTAAGTGACCTGGGTGATCAGGCCCAGGCGGGGGATTCGCCGGTTGATCAGTGGTCACGCCAGCTGGTTCAGGGCGTAGATGATTTGCGCGCGCTTAACGATGATGCCGACCAGGGGGAGGCGATTCGAGCGGTTGCCGAAGGGGCGGTGCTGGCCTTGGTTTGGGGCGTACTGTTGGTGCTGATGATTGCCTTTGGGCGCATGATCGCTACCCGGCGTGAGTGGCCGTTGGATCTGCCTCGGGATCCCAAGGGCTGGCTGATGGCAGTGCACTTTTTGCGCCGCATGCTGCCCTGGGCACTGTCGTTTGCCATTACCTTGGGGATTGGCCAGGTGCTGCCCGATAGCCCTGGGCGTACGCTGGTATTGGTAGTGGCCTATATCTGCCTGTGTGGCAGGGCGCTATCGGTGGTGTTTGAAACAGTCATCGCGTTCTTTAGCCGTGGCCATCGTTTTACTGCGGTTCAACTGCTTCAACAGCGTGCGCTGCGCGGGCTGTTTGTGATTGGTGCTTTGATTGCGCTTGGCGACGCGGTCAACTCCACTCGTCTCGTTGAAATGCTGGGTAGCGAGCTGTCGAGCCTAGCCTCTGTGCTTTCCAATATGCTCGCGGCGTTGCTTGCAGCGCGGTTTATTCTCAAGTTTAAGCGCCCCGTGCGCCACCTGATTTGCAACCGGCCCTTCAAGCAGCGGCGTGACGCCAGCACCGCGGTCGAAATGATTCGCTCCCTGGGGGGGCTATGGCACATACCCGCGCTGCTGTTGGTGAGCGGTTCGCTGCTGGCGATTTTTATCACCGTGGGCGATGTGGGCACTGCTCTGGCGCGCTCGATTATTTCCGCCAGCCTGCTGGTACTGACACTGGTAGTCACCGGGTTGCTGCGCCGCCAAGCGGAACGGATGGGCAAGCGTCGCCACCGCCGCCGTTATAGCCAATATCGCAAACGTTTAGAGCGCTTCGGCTTCGTGTTGGCGCACATCTGCTCGTGGATGGTGTTTGCCGAACTCTCAATGCAGGTGTGGGGCAGTTCGTTCTTCGGTTTGGGCCAACAAGCCGTGGCCAGCGCGCGGATTGGCCAAGCGCTGGTTAGCTTGGGGGCCACGGTGTTGCTTGCATGGCTGGTATGGATATTTGCCGATACCGCCATTCAGCGAGCGCTAACATCGTCAGCCCGTTCACGTGGGCGGCGGGTCAATCAGGCCCGGGCGCAAACCATCACGCCGATGATCCGCAACGTCATCTTTGTAACAATTCTGATTATTGCCGTTATCGCCGGGTTGGCTAATTTGGGTGTCAACGTCACACCGCTGCTGGCGGGTGCTGGTGTGATCGGTCTGGCGATCGGTTTTGGTGCGCAAACGTTAGTGCAGGATTTGATTACCGGTATTTTTATCTTGATCGAAGATTCGTTAGCGGTCGATGACTTCGTGCAGATCAATAACCATATGGGCACGGTCGAGGGGCTGACGCTGCGCACTGTGCGGCTACGCGATTTGGATGGCATTGTGCACATCATCACCTTTAGCCGCATTGAGTCGATTCATAACATGTCCCGCCAGTTCGGCATCGCGCTGATGCGAATACGCATTCCGTTTGATATGAAAATCGACGATGCGATTACGCTGATGCAGGAGACTGCCCAGGAGCTGCGCCGTGATCCGATGATGCGCCACTACATCTGGTCGCCGCTGGAGATGCAGGGCGTTCAGGGTTTTGAAGATGGCTGCCCCATTTTACGCATGCGCTTTCGCACCGCGCCGGAGATGCAGTGGGATGTCTCGCGGGCGTTTAACCTGTTGCTGAAGCAGCGTATGGAAGCTCAAGAGATTGACCTGGGCGTGCCGCGTCTTAGTGTCAGTATGGAAGCACGCGCTGAAGACCGCATGGAGGCGACCGCGGGTACTTCATTCTCTTTAGAAGAGGGCTCGCAAGAACAAGCTGGGCAAGAAAACACTTCGCCTGAGAGTGAACAAGGCAAGCATAGCGCGACGCAAGCAAGTGACTTCAACCCACAGGAGCATAAGAAACCAACACCTCCGAAGCCCGCGCCGCGTCCGACAAAAGCTGAGATTCGCCAGGATGAACAGGCACGCAGGCACGATAATACGAATAATCGTGCTGCGTCACATCGGCAAAAGCCCCAGGCACAGGGCAAGCCCCAGAGCGATTCCTATGCCAGCCCCGGTGGCGAACACGGCGATGAGTAACCACGGGCCCCGCCAGCGGCGCCAACGGTTGTACAACGAGACCGCGTGGCTAACGCGGTCGACCAGTTCGTCGTGACGGGAAATGGCGTGATCCGGCGGCAGCGAAAAGTCGTTGGCGACATCGCCCTGCCAGTGGGCGCCGTGGCTGAGCCCCAGGCGCGCTCGTAGCTTACCGATATCGCTGACGGTGTCGTGCAGCGTATCGTAGGTTTCGCGGCGTTCGGCAACCGCGAACACCGCCTCGGCATCCTGGCGTAGCGCGCTATGCTGGCAGCTAGCCACGGCTTGGCTGATTTCTTGTTCGTTGGCCTCGGGGGAAACCGCGAGGCGCTGGTACAAATCGCGCATAGGGTCAATTTATTCTCATGGGCCAGTGCATCCTGCGAAACGTCTAGCGTTACATGGTCTTAGTAAGTTTGCATCAAATAATCATAGGCGTTTTTAATACGCTGAAACCGCGCTGAGGCCAAGGCGACCTGTTGTTCACTTTCCGAATAGAAGCGGTCTGGATGGTGGAGCTGCGCCATCCGCCGATAGGCGTGGCGAACCTCTACCCGGGTGGCACCTGGGGTAAGTCCTAGCACCGAAAGCGCCCGAGTGGTGCGATCGGGCGGCGGTGAGGCGCGCTGCTGGCGATGCTCTTGTTGGCGATGCTGGTGACGAGAATCTTGCTGGCGAGAGCGGCGCCGTTCGCGCTCGGCCTGTTCGCGCTGCTGTTGTTGCCGTTGCCGTTCCTGCTCCTGTTGGCGCGTCTGTTCACGCTGGCGCTGCTGTTCCTGTTCGCGGGCTTGGCGAGCCTGCTCCTGGCGTTGCTGTTTCTCCTGCTGTTTTTGTTGCTTCTGCTGGTGGCGTCGCTCTTTCTGTTGTTGCTGCTGTTCGGCCCGAGCATTGGCCTGTTGGTGGTACTGCTCAGCGGCCTCGGCTTCGCGTGCTTTTCGGGCATGATAATCTGGGTCGTGTGCCTGCCAGTAAGCATCACGGCTGGGGTCTTCGGGTGTGGCAAGGGGTGTGCCGGTGAGCTCTTTAAACAGAGTATTCAAGGTCATTGGTGCGATACTTAGCAGGTCGGCCAAAAAACGCAAAATATAGTGGTTGGCCAGGGACAGCTCGCCGTCGTCAGTGGCGACGGTAATCGCTTGATGAATAACGCTCAGGCTGCGTTCTGTGCCGCATTCTTTGCGAACCACCTCGGCAGCTAGTTGGATCGCTTGCAAGTCTTGGCTACGGGCAATACTCATTACTGGCCCCAGCTCATGCCCGTGGCGAAACTGTGCGGTCACCTGAGCCAGGCGGCGCCGCCGCTGCCCCTCTGAAACATGTTGACGGTGCACCAGCACCCAGGCCAACAGCAGCAGGGTTGCCGTATCCACTTGGCTGCGGCTCTTTAATAGCAGCAGCTCAAAGGGTGAAAAACGGGCAATGGACATTTCCTAGCTCCATAGGTGAAGAGGTGAGCAGAGGGGTGGCTTTAGGTAGCGCCATGATCAAGTTAGCCATGGTATATCATCGCGTTAGGCAAAGGAGTAGGAGATTGATGAGTTGATCAACGTTGAGCGTAAAAACAGCTTTCAGCTGCGTCTTACCCGGCGGCTCAAGGAAGAGACATCGCATAACCTCGACGTCTATCTTTTTGTGCCTGGCGATTTGGGATTAAGCACCCAGCTTATCTCAGAAGAAGCCTTTTATCATGCCGCTATCAATGTCTCGCGCACCTACTATAGTGACGAGTATCTCTTACCGCTGGTGCACAGTCGGCTGGCCAGCCGTAATCGGCTCGGCAGCGACTCGTATCGGTTGAGCTTGAGTCTCTACGCCTATCAATACGTGGAAGCGATGGAGCGCACTACTCGAGCAATGTTGGTGAATGCCAATAAGCTGCGCCATGCTCGCCAAGAGGAGCGCGAAGAGAACAGTGAGGTGCAAGAGAGTGCCGTTGCCCTACGTGACCAACTGCATGAGATGATCGACTTGAGCGATGGTATTCTCAAGCGGCTGCGTCGCCACCAGCCTGATGACGAAAGTCTATATAAGTACTTTGCCAATATCGATAACTACCTCTCCTGGTTTACCGAACAACAGCTGCTGGCGCTGGTGGCACACATGCCCCGCGGCGGAGAGTTTACCGATATTCGCCGACGTTTTATTAGCGTGTGTCACCGGGAGGGCGAGTATCGCCGCGAACAGCAGTACAACGCCGAGCGCGTGATGGCTGATCCCACGCGGATGTCGAATAAAATGCGCTTGTTGCGGCGCCTGATTGAGCACCCGATTACCCTGAAACAAGAGGCATTGGAGCTGGGTGGCGGCGAGCAAAAAGCGGTCAAAGCGCTTGCCACCGCCGTGGTAATGGCCTTTGTATCGTTAGGCGTGCTGCAGTTGCGTAATGCTCTGGGAGATATCACCGCGCTGTTCGTATTAGCCATGGCGCTGCTCTACGCCCTGCGCGAAGTGTTTAAGGATGATTTGCGCAATACCCTGTGGCGCTGGCTGCGTAAAGGCCGTCCCAAGTGGCGGCGCCAGTATTTAGACCCCACGCGCAACGCCGTGGTGGGCCGCCAGTTGGAGTGGTTTGACTACAAGCGCTACGCATCGCTGGGCGATGATATCAAGCAGATGCGCCGCCGTACGGTAGCCCAGCGTGAAGAAGTGGTGCTGCACTATCGTTCAAGCTCACGTATGTCGCCTACGCGCTTTTTGAGCGGCTACGAGCATACCCGCGAAACGCTCAATCTGGATATCTCCATGCTTACGCGACTAATGAGTAAGGGCAAGCATCACATCTACCGTTTAAAAGATGGCCAAGCAGTTCGCGAGGGCGTCGAGCGCCGTCATCTGTTTAACTTAGTGGTTCGGGAGACGGGCAGTGAGGATAGCCCTTACTTGGCCCGCTGGAAGGTTGTCGTTAGCCGCTCGGGCATTGTCGATGTCGAGAAAGTCGAAGAGAGCAGCGTGGTGAAGGAAAGCGAATAACAAAAGTGCCAATAAACTGCGCCAGGTCAACGCAGCCTCAATGCGTTCTTTGAGATCGCTAGCCAGCATGGGCAAATCTTCAGCAGCGAGCTAGGCTCAAAGAACAAGCAGGATAATCTGCATCTGCGGCTCAGTCTTTAAAGGTTGAGCTCAAGGAGGAGTACAATGCAAGCTATCGATATTATGACGCCCAAAGTGGTGAGTGTGGGGCCTGACGCCGAAGTACGTGAAATTGCGCAACTGCTGCTCAAGCACCGTATTAGTGCGGTGCCTGTCGTAGATAGTGAGCGGCGGGTGATTGGCATTGTCAGCGAAGGTGATTTAATGCGCCGGGTAAAAAGTGACAGTGATCACGGACACTCCTGGTGGTTATCGCTGTTTACCGGCGGCAAGGATGCTGGCGACTATGTTAAGTCCCATGGTCGTAAAGCCCACGAGGTCATGACCCCGAATCCAATGACCGTGGAAGAGAACACGCCGCTGCATACCATTGCGCGAATGCTGGAAAAACATCATATCAAGCGGGTGCCTGTGCTACGTGATGGCAAGTTAGTGGGTATTGTTAGCCGTGCTAACTTGCTCCAGGGTATCGCCAATGCCGCAGTGGCGCCAACCCAGTCGCCCACGGATGATCGTCAAATTCGTGAGGCTATTCTCAAAGAAGTTGAGAATAATACCGGCGTACAAGTTGAAGGCATTAGCGTGATTGTGGATGGCGGCGCTGTGGAGGTATGGGGGCTGGTCGAATCCCTTGAACAGAAGCAGGCGGTAACCGTTGCTGCGGAAAACGTGCCTGGGGTTACCCAAGTTGAAAATCATCTGGGCATGATGCCGCGGGGCGTGGGCTATATGTGACCTAAAGCCCGCTATTAAAATAGCGGGCTCTGCCTTCTTTACCTTACACCACTGCTTTAATCGCCTGCTCTAAGCTGTTCACGCTGCGCTCTGTGTGGTGCAGCTTATCGAGGCCAAATAGACCGATGCGGAAGGTTTGGAAGTTATCGCCCTCATCGCACATTAGCGGTACGCCGCCCGCCACTTGCACGCCCGCCTGGGCAAGTTTGCCCACTAAGCCACTATCGTCGCTATAGCACACCACTACGCCTGGGGCTTCAAAACCTTCCGCAGCAACGCTCACAAAACCGTGGCGTTTAAGCATGGCGCGGACTTCCCGGCCAATCGCCTGCTGCTCCTCTTTTACCTTGGCAAAGCCATAAACACGGGTCTCCTGCATAATGTCCCGTAATTGCCGCAGTGCATCGGTAGGCATGGTGGCGTGGTAGGCGTGCCCGCCATTTTCATAGGCCTGCATAATGCTGTGCCACTTGCCCAAATCGCAGGCAAAGCTGTTGCTCTGGGTCTCACTCAAGCGCTGCGTGGCACGTTCCGAGAGCATTACCATGGCGCAGCAGGGCGAACCGCTCCAGCCTTTTTGCGGCGCGCTTACCACCACATCAATGCCGAGTGCCTGCATATCCACCCACAGAGTGCCCGCGGCGATGGCATCCAGTACAAACAGGCCACCTACCTCGTGAGTGGCTTCGGCGAGCGCTTGAATATAGTCATCCGGAAGTAGCAAGCCCGCAGAGGTTTCGACTTGCGGGGCGAACACAACGGCAGGTTTTTCGCTACGAATCTGCGCGACGGCCTCCTCAATGGGCACTGGCTGAAAAGGCGAGCGCGGGTCATCGGCCTTTAGACGCCGTGCTTTAAGCACCGTGTGCTGGTCGGTTAAGCGACCCATCTCAATAATTTGCGTCCAGCGGTAGCTGAACCAGCCGTTGCGAATAACCAAGGTTTTCTGGTCAACGGCAAACTGGCGCGCCACCGCTTCCATGCCAAAGGTGCCGCTACCGGGCACGATAACGGCCGCTTGGGCGTTGTACACCTCTTTCAGCGTGGCTGAAATATCCCGCATCACACCTTGAAACTGCTGTGACATGTGATTCAGCGAACGGTCTGTGTAGACCACCGAGTATTCAAGCAAGCCGTCGGGGTCGACGTTGGGTAGTAAACCAGCCATGGCGTTCTCCTGTTTTTAGAAACAGCCTGTTGTTAGAAGCAAATAATTAAACACGCATCGTGAGTCACGCTAAAGCGCGAGGTTGCGTTTCAGAATACGGATAACTTCGTCGCGATGCCAATGGTGATGGTCTAGACACTATAAACGGGTTAGCGACTAAAGTTGCACATGAGTAAACGTTTACGTTGACGGGGTAAGCGTTTACTTTGTGGGTTATGCAGCACTTTTAAGCTGCTTTTGTGCTGTTAACCGGCTACGGCTAAGGAGAATAGATGACCATTAACGTTACCGTTTGGGGTGAAAACGTCCACGAACAAACCAATGAAGTCGTGGCGCGAATTTATCCAGAAGGTATGCATAACTGCATCGCCAAAGGGTTAAACGAAGCTGAAGGGCTCGATGCCCGTGCGGTCACTCTGCAAGACCCTGAACAGGGGCTAAGTGAAGAGATCCTAGAAAATACCGACGTGCTGCTGTGGTGGGGCCACGCTGCCCATGGCGATGTGTTGGAGGAAACCGTCGACCGCGTGCAGGCGCGCGTGTTGCAGGGGATGGGGCTAATTGTGCTGCATTCTGGGCACTACGCAAAAATCTTCAAACGCCTGATGGGCACGACCTGCTCACTCAAGTGGCGGGAAGCGGGAGAGCGCGAGCGGCTGTGGGTCGTTAACCCTGGTCACCCTATCGTTCAGGGCCTGGGCGACTATATCGAGCTGCCGCATACTGAAATGTACGGCGAGCCGTTTGCGGTGCCCAACCCCGATGAAGTGATCTTTATCAGCGCCTTTGAGGGTGGTGAGGTATTCCGTTCAGGGCTGACCTACAAGCGCGGCAACGGCAAGATTTTCTACTTCCGCCCAGGTCACGAAACCTATCCGATCTATTACAACGAACAGGTAAAAACCGTACTGAAGAACGCTGTGAAATGGGCGCGCCCGGAAGGCTCCCGCTGGATCGATAGCTGCCCCAATGTTCCTGCCGACCAGGCCCCCAACCCGGTGGAAATCAAAGGCGAAGGGCTGCATAAACCTGGCGAGGAGGGCTTCAAATGATCCGTTTAGCGATTATTGGCGCTGGCAGTATGGCGGGTGAACACGCCAAGCACTTTAGCCGGATCGAGGGAGTGGAAGTGGTGGCGGTGTGCGATATGGAGCTGGCCAAGGCCCGCGACTTTGCTGGCCGTTTTGGTATCGCCGATGCGTATGACGACCTGGAAGCTATGCTGGCGCGGGAGGATATCCAAGCCGTTAGCAACGTCACGCCAGATGGTGTTCATAAGCGCACGTCATTGGCCGCGATCACCGCAGGTAAGCATATCCTGTGCGAAAAGCCGCTGGCGACGAATGCGGATGATGCGCATGAAATGGCCCAAGCGGCGCAGGCCGCTAAGGTCATCAATATGGTCAATTTTAGCTATCGCGATGCCCCGGCCATTCAACACGCTCGCGCGCTGATTACCGCTGGGGCGATTGGTCAAGTTCGCCACGTAGATGCCAGCTATCGGCAAAGTTGGCTGGTCAGCAATGAGTGGGGGCGCTGGGATCAGGAGAGCCAGTGGCTATGGCGGCTCTCGGAAGCCCATGGCAGCAAAGGTGTACTGGGCGATGTGGGCGTTCACATTGTTGATTTTGCCAGCTTTCCGGTCGGCGATATTACTCGCGTTAACTGCGAACTGACCTGTTTTGAAAAAGCTCCAGACAACCGGATTGGTGACTATTTGTTGGATGCCAACGACGCCGCGCTAATGCGAGTGACGTTTGCCAATGGGGCCAAGGGCACCATTCAAGCCACCCGCTGGGCGACCGGGCATCACAACTCGTTAACCCTGAGTGTACACGGCGATAAAGGTGCTATTCGCGTCGATTTAGACGCCTCAAAAGACGACGTGCAGGTGTGTTTGGACGATGACGTTCACCCGGCGTGCTGGAGCACAGTGAAGGCACCGCCAACACCCAGTATCTATCAGCGTTTTGTTGAAAGCATCCGCAGTGGTCAAAACGACCAGCCGGACTTTGCCCGCGGGGCGGCGATTCAAACCGTTCTTGATGCCTGTGTTATCTCCAGTCAGGAAGATCGCAGCCTGGAAATTGCAGTGTAATCAGCGTCGCAACACAGGGCGTTTTTCGGCACACTGACAGCCTTCCAGATGAGTGATAGGGCGGGAAATAGTCGTTGAGAGATTCGGTGATAAAGAGCAAACAAAGCGCCCAAACGGCCACCATTCGAGAAATTGCCCGGCGGGCCGAAGTATCGATTGCCTCGGTCAGCCGGGCCCTGAACGGCAAGCCAGGGCTCAGTGACGCCCTGCGTGAGAAGATTTTGGCGATTAGCCATGAAGTGGCCTACCAACCCAGCGCCGCGGCTCGTCAGCTAATAAGCGGTAAAACGGCGGTGGTAGGCATCTCTCTTGGCCGTCAGGATATCGAGCTGCGCCCTTACTATATCTTGCTCTACCAGCACCTTACCGTGGCCCTTCATCAGCAGGGTATGGTGCCGGTGTTCTTTAATCACCAACAAACCGCTGAATTACCCGAACGCGCGGGGGCAGCTATTTTGCTTGGTGAAGCCCCAGACGATGAGCGCCCAGCGCTGCTTAAGGCCGCTGCGATTCCTTTTGTGCGCATAGGTGATGCCGGGGAAGGCTTTTCCGTCGCCCCGGACGATCGGCAGGGGCTGTATGAGATGACCCACCACCTCATTACCCAGGGTCGCAGGCGGCTGGCGTTTATGGGCGGCGAGCTAGAGGTGCCGCGTCCCCATAGCCGTTTGGAGGGCTACCGGCGGGCGTTGGCAGAGGCTGGGTTTGCTGAACGCTTGATCAGCCTACCGCACCGCTTCGCGTCAGACTCCCTTAACAGCTATCGCTATCTAAATCGCTATTTAGACGAAGAGGGCACTCAATCACTGCCTTTTGATGCGCTGGTATGCGCCACCGACGAACTAGCGTTGGGCTGTGTGGCCGCGCTGGAAGACCGCGGGATCGAGGTGCCTGCTCAGGTCGCGGTGACAGGCTTTGATGACCTGCCCGCCCTCGCCACTGGGCTCACCACTGTTCGCCAGGATATTGCCGAGATAGCCGCGACGAGCATGTCACTACTGGCAGAAGCAAGGGCGGGAGAAGCGCCCCGGCACGTATCGCTGCCGGTGGCGCTGGTGGTGCGCGAAACGAGTTAGCGCGGGGGTAGCTGCTCCAGCCCGAAGGCGTCGGGGAGTAGTGCTTGCATATGCCTTGCATATGCAAGTATGGGTGGCTATATTGTACAGATAAGGCATTTGTAGGGGGTTTTTATGCGTACAGTATCCATTTTCAAAAACGGCAAAAATCAAGCCGTCCGGTTACCTAACGATATGGCATATGAGGGTATCGGAGAGCTTGAAATCACGCGTGAAGGCGACGTCATCACATTGCGGCCTGTACGCCCCTCGTGGGTATCCTTCTCTGAACTACCCAAAGCGGATGACGATTTTCTAATTGAGCGTCCTAACGTTGTGAGTGATGAGGGCAGGTTCGATCTGTGACGACCTATATGCTGGATACCTGTATCTGTTCATTCATTATGCGCGAACAAGCAGCATCGGTTATCAGTCGCCTAGCCACTGAGGTTGGGCAGGGGAATCGAATAGTTGTATCGACGGTTACCTATGCAGAAATGCGCTATGGTCAAATCGGCAAGAAAGCATCTGCTAAGCACAAGTCTCTTGTTGATGAATTCGTGAAGCGATTGGATGCTGTATTGCCCTGGGATAAGCAAGCCGTGGATGCAACCGTTGAGATAATGCGGGTGTTAGCTAAAGCAGGCACGCCTATTGGCTCAAACGACTCGGCCATTGCAGGGCATGCAATGGCCTCGACTTGCACCCTGGTTACCAACAACGTGCGTGAATTTAGCCGTGTTCCAGGGTTGGTTTATGAAGATTGGGTGCATTAACACTAACTATTTAACGAGAACTGACAGAATTATAAAACCAACGGTATTGCACCATAATTTCATTAAACAACATGGTGCAGCAATTAATATCATCGGTTCTCCCGCTTTCTATTACGTCATGTGTCACTCCTTGACAAGATGTTGCACTCAATTCTTACGACCACGTATCCAGAATTACTGCGATATAACCTTACCGCTCGGTTTTCCACAACTGGAGGGCATCTAGGTTTCTACCAGATGCGTGAAGGCAAGTTCTGGCCAAGCTGGCTCGATAACGTGATTGATTTTTTATGGGGACAACACAGTGAATCTATATTTTCGAATGATCTGGCTACTACTGACTGCGAAGCGTCGACGCGGTTGGATGCGCCTTAATGCCCTTGAAAATACCCTTGAGGGGCTTGTTTTACCCAATGATATCGACGTGAATGGCCATATGAACAATGGCCGGTTCATGACGATCTGCGATCTTAACCGCATTGACTTGTTCATTCGCACAGGCTTGGCTCGAATCATGCTTCGTCGAAAATGGATGCCCATCATCTCGTATCATGACATGAGCTACTATAAGTCACTCAAGCTTGGTCAGCGTTATCGTTGCAATATGAGTATGGAGCATTGGGACGAGAAGTACTTTTACATGCGGCACAGGTTTACCAACCCCAGCGGTGCCACGGTTGCTGAAGGTGTTTCGCGTGCGGTTATTCGTGGTAAAGACGGCGTCATTCCACCCGAAGAAGTGGTGGCTGCTGTGGAAGCGTATCAACAGTTGTCCACGGAAAAGCCGTCAGCTAAATAAAGCGAAACGGCTTCTTTTGTGTAGGAATATTAACGCGGCGGCAGTTGCTCGGGCCCAAAACCGTCGGGCAGCAGGGCTTCCATGGTGTAGGTTTTCAGTAGTTCGCCGCTGCCGGATAGCACCTTGATTTGCGTTTCTGGCGTGGCGAACTCGCGGATGCGCTGACGGCAGTCGCCGCAGGGCGTGCATAAGTGATCGCCTGGGCCCATGACGTAGACGATGGCTAACTGGCGTTGCCCTGCGGTGATCATGGCGGAAATGGCCGAGGCTTCGGCACACAGGCCTTTGTAGTGCGCCACTTCTACGTTAGTGCCCGCAAACTGCTGGCCATCCGGCGTCACCATTACTGATGCCACCGGGTGTGCTGAGTAGGGCACATAGGCGTTAGCCCGCGCGCTGAATAACTTCTCAACGATCTCTTCTGATACTTCATCCGTTTGCTGACTCATCACAACTTCCTCTTAAGCGTGGGCTGCGTCGTCGCGTAACACGGTGTCCAAAGCAATCAGCATCATATCGTCGAAGGTGGTTTGACGGTCGGCGCTGGAGAGCGAGTCGCCTTTCAGGATGTGATCCGACACGGTGCAGATGGTCATGGCGCGGGCGCCAAACTCAGCGGCGACGCCGTAAAGACCTGCGGCTTCCATCTCGACGCCGACAATGCCGTAGCGCTTGAGCATTTCAGCCATTTCGGTTTGCGGGTTGTAGAACAAGTCTGCAGAGAAGATGTTGCCCACTTTGACCGGCACGTTTTTGGCCTTGGCGGCAGCCACCGCGTGCTGAGTCAGTTCGAAGTCGGCAATAGCAGCAAAGTCGTGGTCGTTAAAGCGCATGCGGTTGACCTTGGAGTCGGTGCTGGCGCCCATGCCGATGACCACATCGCGGACGTTGACATCGTCGCGCACCGCGCCGCAGGAGCCCACACGAATCAGCGATTTAACGCCGTAGTCGGTGATCAGCTCTTTGGCGTAGATGGAGACCGACGGAATGCCCATGCCGTGGCCCATCACGGATATCTCGCGGCCTTTGTAGGTGCCGGTGTAGCCGAACATGCTGCGCACGTCGTTGACCTGGCGCACGTTCTCCAGGTAAGTATCGGCGATGTATTTGGCGCGCAGCGGGTCGCCGGGCATCAGTACGGTATCGGCAAAATCACCGGGAGCAGCGTTAATATGTGGGGTTGCCATCAAAGGTCTCCTTTAAGCGGCGTCGGGTAGAAAGCTTTTGCCATCGGCCATGGCCGGTAACAGGAAAAAGTCGGCCAGGGTTTGGCCAATATCGGCAAAGGTGCCGCGCTCGCCCAGCGGGCCGGGGGTAAAGCCGGGGCCGTGTACCAGAATGGGGATGTACTCGCGGGTGTGCTCGGTGCCGTGCCAACTGGGGTCGCAGCCGTGATCGGCGGTGAGAATCAGCAGATCATCTTCGCTTAGCGCAGCCAGGAGCTTAGGCAGCTTGGCGTCGAAATCTTCCAGCGCGGCGGCGTAGCCCGGCACATCCCGGCGGTGGCCATAGACCGAGTCAAAATCGACAAAGTTGGTCATGATCATGGCGCGCTCGCCTTCGTCGCGTTGGTTGGTGCGCGCGATCTCTTTGAGCGTGGCGTCCATTAGTGCATCGTGGCCGCTGGCTTTTACCTTGTGAGTAATGCCGCAGTGGGCGTAGATGTCGGCAATTTTACCAATCGAGACTACTTCGCCGCCGGCATCATCAAGCTTTTGCAGCACGGTGGGTGAGGGCGGCTCAACGCTGTAGTCGCGGCGGTTGCCGGTGCGGGTGAAAGTGGTGCTGTCTTCGCCGATAAACGGACGCGCAATCACACGGCCAATATTGTAGGGCTCAAGCAGTTCGCGGACGGTTTCGCACAGCTTATAAAGCCGTTCAAGGCCGAAATGCTCTTCGTGAGCGGCGATCTGAAACACTGAATCCGCCGAGGTATAAACGATGGGTTTGCCGGTGGCTATGTGCTCTTCACCCAGGCGAGAGATGATCTCGGTGCCAGAGGCGTGGCAGTTGCCAATCACCCCAGTGAGATCGGCTTCTTGCACGATGGCGTCGAGCAGCTCAAGGGGGAAACTGTCGGTTTTATCCAGAAAGTAGCCCCACTCAAAGCGTACCGGGACACCGGCAATTTCCCAATGGCCGGAGGGGGTATCTTTGCCGCTGGAAATTTCTTTGGCGTGGGCGTAAGCGCCTTCCAGGCTTTCCGGCAGCGTGACGCCTTCGGCAACGCTGTCCGTGGCATCGCGGTGGGCATGAAATAGTCCCAGCTTGGCCATGTTGGGCAGCTTGAGTGGCCCAGAACGGTTGGCGTTATCCGCCTCACCACGGGCGCAAGCGGCGGCTATATGACCCAAGGTGTCGGAGCCTTCATCACCGAAGGTCGCGGCATCCGGGGCGGCGCCAATCCCAAAGGAGTCAAGTACCAGTACAATCGCGCGGCTCATAAGGCTTCTCCACGGAAAGTGTCTTGTAGCAGGGTGTCGGCGTTGGCGGCACCTTCGCCAATTGTAAACGCTGCACGCAGCTGTTCGGCGGCGCGCTCGGCGGCGGCGTCACTGCGGGCGTGCACCATGGCAATGGGGCGCTGGCTATCCACGCTCTCACCGATTTCGACGATGTCGGTGAAACCGACGCTGTGATCGACGCTGGCATCGTTGCGCAGGCGACCACCACCCAGTTCCACCACGCTCATGCCCACCGCACGGGTATCGATGCGTTGCACGATACCCGATTGCTCGGCATATACCGGCTTGATTACCTCGGCCTTGGCTAGGTAGTGTTCGGAGCGTTCCATAAAGTCGCTAGGCCCACCGAGTTCGTGCACCATGCGGGCGAATACTTCAGCAGCTGCGCCAGAGGTTAGCGCCTTCTCAAGCTGAGTAAGTGCTTCTTCACGTGAGCCTGCGAGCCTGCCGGCGATCAGCATTTCCACGGCCAGTTCACGGGTGACTTGCATCACGCGGCTGTTGGGGCGGTCGCCACGCAGCAGGGCCAGAGTCTCAACGATCTCTACGGCGTTACCGGCGCAGGGCGCCAGCGGCTGACTCATATCGGTGAGCAGGGCGGTGGTGGGCGTGCCTGCCTGGGTGGCCACATTGGCGATGCTTTTGGCCAGTTCGCGGGATTTTTCCGGCGTAGGCATAAAAGCGCCGCTGCCGACTTTAACGTCCATTACCAGCGCATCCAGTCCGGAGGCCAGCTTCTTGCCCAAGATAGAGGCGGTAATCAGCGGAATCGATTCCACGGTGGCGGTCACATCGCGCACGCCGTAGATGCGCTTGTCGGCGGGGGCGAGATCACCCGTTTGGCCAATAATCGCTACGCCGGTGGTTTTCACCACCTCGCGGAAGCGCTCAGGGGCAGGGTAGGGGTCGTAGCCGGGGATCGATTCGAGCTTATCCAGGGTGCCACCGGTGTGGCCCAGGCCGCGACCGGAGATCATCGGTACAAAGGCGCCGCAGGCGGCGACCCAGGGGCCGAGCACCAACGAAACCAAATCGCCCACGCCGCCGGTGGAGTGCTTGTCGACGATCGGACCGGGCAGGTTTAGATCGCTCCACTGCATCACGTGGCCAGAGTCGCGGGTGGCGGTGGTCAGCGCAACGACTTCTTCACGGCTCATGCCGTTGAGAAACACGGCCATGGTGAAGGCGCCAATTTGGGCGTCGCTGATGCGATCATCGGCAATGCCCTGCACAAAGGCTTTAATCTCTTCCGCGGGCAGCGGCTGGTTATCACGCTTTAGGCGAATCAGCTCCTGGGGAAGAAGGGTGTGTTTAGTCGCGTTGGCAGACATTAGTAACCTCCGTCAGTGGTGGCCGCGTTGGTGTTGCCGGTCAACGTAGCCAGCAGATTACCCAGCAGGCTAGAGGCACCAAAGCGGAAGTGAGCGGGCGTCGCCCAGCCTGAGCCCATAATATCGTTAGCAAGAGCCAAATATTCTGCTGCGTCTTCGGCGGTTTTGACGCCACCTGCTGCTTTAAAACCAACGTCTTGGCCACTGGCCTTGATGGCTTTGAGCATAATTTCTGCGGCTTCCAGTGTAGCGTTAACAGCTACTTTGCCGGTCGAGGTTTTAATGAAATCCGCACCGCCTTCAATGGCCAGTTCGCTGGCGCGTTTGATCAGCGCAGGTTCTTTGAGCTCGCCGGACTCAATGATCACTTTGAGCAGTGCTTGACCAGCGCAGGCGGCTTTGCACATTTCTACCAGCTCAAGGCCGGTCTCTTCGTCGCCTGCCATCAACGCGCGGTAGGGAAATACCACATCAACTTCATGGGCGCCGGAGGCAACCGCATCGCGGGTTTCACGGGCGGCGGCCATAATGTCGTCGTCGCCATTAGGGAAATTGGTGACCGTGGCGATCTTCACCTGCTCGTTTAGCTTGTGAGCCGTAAGGGCACGCTGGGCGGTGACAATAAACTGTGGGTATACGCAGACCGCGGCAGGGGTGCCAAAGGGCGTTTTCACCTGCTGGCAGAGCGCTTCAATGGTGCTGTCCGTGTCGTTGTCGTTCAGGCTCGTCAGATCCATGAGGGTGAGTGCTTGGCGGGCGGCTTGGACGATATGGGGAGAGGCGGTCGCAGTCATGGAATTCTCACAAATCAGTAAAAGATAAAAACGGGCACTGCGGATAAAGCCGCAGTGCCCGCCACCTTCAGTAAAACCCGCTGCGTTAAGCAGTGACGTTACTTAGGGCGATAAAGAAGCCAGCAATCGAGGCCGACATCAAGTTGGACAGTGTACCGGCCAATACGGCTTTGACGCCAAAACGAGCAATCTCTTTGCGGCGGGTAGGGGCAATGCTACCCAGGCCACCCAGCAGAATCGCAATGGAGGAGAGGTTCGCAAAGCCACACAGCGCAAAAGAGAGGATCGCCATGGTGTGCGGTGTCATCATCTGACCCGTCGCAGCTACCACCTGTTCCCCATCAATGTAAGGCGCTAGGTTGATGTAGGCGACAAACTCGTTGACCACTAATTTTTGGCCAATGAATGAACCAGCCAGCGTCGCTTCTTCCCAGGGTACACCCAACAGGAAGGCAAGCGGGGCAAACAGCCAGCCCAGGATCAGCTCCAGGCTCAGCGAGTCAAAGCCCACCCAGCCGCCAATGCCACCCAGGATGCCGTTGATCAACGCAATCAGCGCGATAAAGGCGAGTAGCATGGCGCCCACGTTGGCCGCGAGCATTAGGCCCGAGGTAGCGCCCGATGCTGCAGCGTCCAGTACGTTGGCAGGTTTATCTTCCAGGGCTTCAATCTCTTCTTCCACCTTGGTAACGCTGTCGCTGTCGGTAACGTCTTGGGTTTCCGGCATGATCAGCTTGGCGAACAGCAACCCGCCCGGCGCCGCCATAAAGGAGGCCGCTACCAAGTACTCCATGGGAATACCCAGCGCGGCGTAGCCCGCCAATACTGAACCGGCGACCGATGCCAGACCACCACACATAACGGCAAACAGCTGCGAAGGCGTCATGCGGGCGATAAACGGACGCACCACCAAAGGTGCTTCGGTCTGGCCGACGAAAATATTTGCCGTTGCAGAAAGCGACTCCGTGCGAGAGGTGCCCAGGGCTTTTTGCAGGGCACCACCGAGGATGCGAATCACCCACTGCATAATGCCGATGTAGTAGAGCACGGCGATCAGCGAGGAGAAGAAGATAATGACGGGGAGTACTTTGATCGCAAATACAAAGCCGACATTATCCACATCGGCTAAGCCGCCGAACAGAAAGCCGATACCATCGTTGGCATACACCAAAATTTGGCTAACGCCGGAGGAGATGGCCTGTAGTACCGCTTGGCCAAACGGCACATAAAGTACAAAGGCACCAATCCCCGCTTGTATAGCAAAGGCGCCCAGCACGGTACGTAGCCGGATCGATTTACGGTCGTAGGAGAAGATCAGGGCAATGGCCACCAGAGTGACCATACCCACCAAGCTCATAAGGAGTGTCATAAGGAGATCCTTCGAGTCCGCGAGTAAGAAGCGCGTTTATAGTAAGTTGAGCTTGACGGAGTAGATCATCGCATTCTGATAATTGTTGGGGGTGCCCAACTTATTGTCAGAGTAGCGATACTGAATGCCAGTGGTGATCAAATCACTCGGATGCCACCATAGGCTCAGTGCACCGTTGGTGCCTACACTGCCCGCTGTATCGCCCACGTAGTTCTGCTCCAGATACTCATCGTCGCGACCAAAGGTCTGTTCGTGCCAGTTGGTGACGCTGAAGTCCTGGTTGAGTGCAGTGAAATCATAACCCGCGACCCAGCCTGCCATATAGCCGTTCATGCCGGTATAGCTGTTACTTTGTACCCGCGCAGCACCGATAAAGGGCTTGAACCACAGGCCATTGTCGAAGGTAGTGCGGTAACCCAAACCAAGAATCTGATCCTGCTCGCGGCTGTCATAACCGTAATCACGGAAGTCATACAGGTGGGCGTAAATCGACAGCGAGCTGTCACCCAGGTAAATGTGTGAGGTCACTTTACCCGCGGTGCGGAAGTTGTCTTTACCACCGCTGGACTCATCGAACTGGTCGTTGGTGGGGTTCTCGAAATCAAAGAAGCCGTAGAACTCGCCCCAGCTAAAGCCAGCGCCGCCTTCGATTTCGAGAAACATAAAGTCGCTTTTCGCCGCGTTGGAAGCGGTGCGCGCCTCGGTGCCGTTTGACCAGTCCAGGTAGTTAACCGAAACGTTGGCGAATGACCACAGTCGATCTAGAGGATGCGACTGAGCAGCCTCGTCTGCCATTAGCGGCGTAGTGAGTATGGCCCCTAATACGCCAGCGCCAAGCGCGATCTTAGACGAAGGGGGGCGAGAGTGTGTACGAGCAGTCATGAGAGCCTCAACATTGGTTGTCGCGGAGCCACTTGGGTGTGGCTATCCGAGGTTGTAGTCGTGCGGGCTGGCGTTAATGTTAAAATTATAACATTTAGTGTTATTTTTCTAACGTTGATTTGCAAGAGTTGTCACATCAACGCTATTTAAATGTCATATGGCTCTCATTGTGGCACTAATAGCACCAATAGCCGTCGTAGCAGTGGAAATTACGCCGCCGCTCGCTCAGCATAGAAATGAAAATGGACGCAACACCGATGCTCTCGTTGCGAAAATCACAACAAGAGGGGTTTGCCAGGAGATGCCCACCATGAATGGCCGTAGTGCGCTGCGCCTTGCCAAGCTTCAGGAAGCGCTTGCCAGTGGCGGTACTCTTCATCTGCGCGATGCCGCAGAGCTATGCGATGTTTCCGAAATGACCATCCGTCGCGATCTGACGACTCAGGATACTGCCATTAGCCTGCTGGGTGGACGCCTAGTGATGGCAAACTACCCTGGCGTAACGCCTATTTATGACTTGACCGAACAGCAGGCTAGCCACTACCAGGCCAAGTATCGGCTTTGTCAGCGGGCGTTAGCCTACATAGAAGAGGGCGATACGCTGTTTATCGACTGCGGCTCAACGCTAATGCCGCTGCTGAGCCAGTTAAGTCATTTCCGAGAGCTGACGGTAGTGACCTATGCGCTTAATGTTGCCAATGCCGTTGCCGCCCTGCCCAACGTGCGCTTGGTGCTACTGGGCGGGCTGTTTTATGCCACCTCGCAGTCATTCGGTAGCGACAATATGACTGCTGCTATCGAGCGGTTAGGCATTAATAAGGCGCTGATCTCCGCTGCAGGGGTGGATTTAGAGCGTGGTGTTAGTTGCTTTCACTTTCACGAAGTGGCGCCTAAACAGGCTGCCATTGCCACCGCTATGCAGCGCCTGTTGGTGGTAGATGCCAGTAAGTTCAGCGTAGTTCGCCCGGCCTATTTCGCTGCTCTGGACGATTTTGATGTGGTGGTTACCGACGAAGAGGGCGCCCCGCAGTTGCTTAAAAAAAATGGCCGCGTTGTACCTGAGATAGTGGTTCCCACCGTCACAGTGGCGTAAGCGATTTCCCCCTTGCTCATCCCAGTCAATACCTTGGGTGCGGCAATGCGCCACTTCTTTCATGATCTCGATCAATAGAAAATACTTTAGTCTTAACTGCTTAAGCCTTTAGTGCTTAGGCCAGCGAGGCTCGTCGCCAATTCCCATCCGGCGACGCATATTTTTCCCGGAGCAATGGCGCCCAGCGTCACGTGTGCACTGTCCTTGAGAGCGTTTTCCTAGCTCGTTTTCAAGAGCGCCATGCAGAGCATGTTTTGGGAAGAGTATGGGGTGGTAGTTAGCCTGCTATGTAGAAGGGCGACATGGCTAGCTAGTGTTTTAAACAACCTCTGACGAGATCACACCATGCAACGACGCTCACTTTGGCGCAGGCGAGGCACTCTAGTGCTCCTTGCGCTGTGTCTGTTTCTAGCAGGCTGTAGTTCAGCGCTGCTAGACCCAAAAGGCCAGATTGGCGCTGAGCAGCGCACACTGATTCTGACCGCCTTTGGCCTAATGTTGATTGTAGTTATTCCTGTGATTGTCATGACGCTGCTGTTTGGCTGGCGTTACCGGCGTAGTAATAGCCTGGCTAAATACACGCCTGATTGGGCGCACTCCAACGTGATTGAAGCGGTGGTGTGGATCGTGCCCTGTGCGATTATCGCGGTGCTCGCCCTGTTGACCTGGAAGACCTCCCATAGCCTTGATCCCCACAAACCGCTGGAAAGCGATGTGGCGCCGATCGAAATACAGGCGGTGGCGCTTGATTGGAAGTGGCTGTTTATCTACCCCGAGCAGGGTATTGCCAGTGTTAACGAAGTGGCCTTTCCGGTAGATACACCGGTGCGCTTTAGGGTCAGCTCAGGCTCAGTGATGAACGCTTTCTTTATCCCCCATCTTGGCAGCCAGATTTATGCCATGGCGGGCATGGATAACGATGTCCATCTCATCGCCGATGAAATTGGTAGCTACCCTGGTCGTTCCACCAACTACAGTGGCGCGGGCTTCTCTGGCATGACCTTTGAAGCCAAGGTGACCAACCCCGAGGATTTTGACGCCTGGGTGGAAATGGTACGCGCTGCTCCACAAACGCTGACCTACCCAGAAGGTTATGAAGCGTTGGCGGAACCTAGCGAATCGAATCCGGTTGAGTACTTCTCAGCCATTTCACCATCGCTGTATGAAAGCATCTTACGAAGCTTCCATACCGGCGGCGAGCATCAGATGGGCGGCGATCATGCTGACTCCCACGATGGCGAAAATGAGAAGACTGCCGATCACGCGGCCGAATCAGGTCATGTCACTAACAACCATGCTAGTCAGGATAATGCCATGCGCAGCCACTCCTCTAGCGTAGAAGTGGGAGGTTAAGCCGTGTTTGGAAAACTCACGTTAGAGTCAATTCCCTACCACGAGCCGATCATCATGGTCGTCGCGGCCTTTATGGCCATTGGTGGGATCGCACTGTTTGGTTTAATCACCTATTACCGTAAGTGGGGCTGGCTGTGGAACGAGTGGTTTACCTCCGTTGACCATAAAAAGCTCGGCATTATGTATTTCATCGTCGCTCTGGTGATGCTGCTGCGCGGCTTCTCGGATGCGATAATGATGCGCACCCAGCTGGCGATGGCCGCCGGGGATGCAGCGGGCTATTTACCCCCCGAACACTACGACCAGATCTTTACCGCCCACGGCGTGATTATGATCTTCTTTGTCGCCATGCCCATGGTCATCGGCTTGATGAACCTGGTGGTGCCGCTGCAAATTGGTGCCCGCGACGTTGCTTTCCCTTTCCTGAATAACTTAAGCTTTTGGCTGTTTGCGGTCTCCGCGATACTGGTCAATATCTCGCTGGTGGTGGGCGAATTCGCCAAAACCGGCTGGCTCGCTTACGCGCCGTTATCGGGGATCGAGTTTAGTCCCGGGGTGGGGGTCGACTACTGGATATGGGCGTTGCAGATATCCGGTATAGGCACCACGCTGACCGGTATTAACTTTTTCGTGACCATCATTAAAATGCGCACCAAAGGCATGACGATGTTCCGCATGCCGATCTTCACCTGGACCTCGCTGTGCGCCAACGTGCTGATCATTGCTTCCTTCCCAATTTTGACCGCGACCATCGCGCTGCTAACGCTGGATCGCTATTTGGGTATGCACTTCTTTACCAATGATTTTGGCGGCAACATGATGATGTACGTCAATCTCATCTGGGCCTGGGGCCACCCGGAAGTTTATATCCTGATTCTGCCAGCCTTCGGCGTGTTCTCTGAAGTGATTGCGACCTTTGCCCGTAAGCGGCTGTTCGGCTACGCCACCATGGTGTGGGCGACCATTTCGATCACCTTGCTCTCGTTTGTGGTTTGGTTGCACCACTTTTTCACCATGGGGGCGGGCGCCAACGTCAACGCCTTCTTCGGCATTATGACAATGATCATCGCCATTCCTACCGGGGTGAAAGTGTTCAACTGGCTGTTCACCATGTTCCGCGGCAGCCTGGAACTCACTTCGCCGGTGCTATGGACGCTGGGCTTTATTATCACCTTTACCCTAGGCGGTATGACCGGCGTTATGCTGGCGGTGCCCGCAGCTAACTTTGTGTTGCATAACAGCCTGTTCGTTATTGCGCACTTCCACAACGTTATTATCGGCGGCGTGGTGTTCGGCATGATGGCGGGGCTTACCTATTGGTTCCCCAAAGCGTTCGGTTTCACTTTGAACGAAAAGTGGGGCAAGCGGTCGTTCTGGTGCTGGTTTATCGGCTTCTACGTCGCCTTTATGCCGCTTTACGTACTGGCCTTCTTTGGTGCCGTGCGCCGCATGCAGTCCTACGCCAACCCCGAATGGCAGCCGTGGATGATTCTGGCTTGGGTAGGCGCGGTAATCATTATGCTGGGCATTGTCTGCACCATCATCCAGTTCTGGGTGAGTATTCGTGACCGCAAACAGAACGCTGATGTCACCGGCGACCCCTGGAATGGCCGCACCTTGGAGTGGTCAACCTCTTCTCCAGCGCCGTTCTACAACTTTGCACGTCTGCCGGAAGTGGGCGATATCGACAGCTTCTGGTCGCAAAAGCAGCGTAGCGAAGAGCAGCTTGAAGAAGCCCCCTATACCGATATTCATATGCCTCGTAATACCGTGGCCGGGCCAGTTATCAGCTTCTTTGCGCTGGTCATCGGCTTTGCGCTGGTGTGGCATATCTGGTGGTTAGCCGGCGTCGGCGCCGTGGGTGTATTCATCAGCTTTATGGCACGGGTATTTAACGACGATATCGACTACTACGTTCCCGCTGCTGAAGTTGAGCGAATCGAACGTGAGCATCAACAACGCGTGGAGGCGCAAGCGTAATGTCGACTGATACGCTAAATCATAGCTCGCACCACCCGGTAGAGCACGAAGAAGAGCATCACGATGCCTCGGGCACGAAATTGTTTGGTTTCTGGGTCTACTTAATGAGCGATTTGGTGATCTTCGGGTCACTGTTCGCCACTTACGCCGTGCTGATGAAGGGCACGGCGGGTGGGCCAACTGGCGCTGATATCTTTGAATTACCTTTGATCCTTTTCGGAACCTTTGCACTGCTGATCAGTAGTTTCACCTTCGGTATGGGCGTTTTGGCAATGCATGCCAACCGTGTTGGCCAAGTGAAAGTGTGGCTGATTATTACCTTTCTACTGGGCTTGTGCTTCCTGGGGATGGAAGTCTATGAATTCCAGCATCTGATCCATGAAGGGTACGGTCCGGACCGTAGCGGCTTTTTATCGGCCTTCTTTACCCTAGTCGGTACTCACGGGTTGCACGTTACGTTTGGCATGATCTGGATTTTGGTGATGTTGGTACAGCTTTACACCAAAGGGTTGAACGATATGACCCGGCCGAGGATTTTGTGCCTAAGCCTGTTCTGGCACTTCCTCGATATTGTCTGGATCTGTGTCTTCTCATTCGTCTATCTGATGGGAGTGTTGTGAGATGAGTGCAAGTTCAACCAATGCCCATGGCAGCGTTAAGTCGTATGTGACAGGACTGGTATTGTCGCTGATACTGACCATTATCCCTTTTGCGGTGGTGATGAGTGGCGCTTTTAGCGTATTGGCTACCGTGATTGTGATAGCCGTGACCGCGGTGTTGCAGATACTGGTGCAACTGGTCATGTTTATGCATATGAGTACCAAAGCCGACGAAGGCTGGAATCTGATGTCCTTCGTCTTCACACTGACGATTCTCGTCCTAGTGGTAGGAGGCTCGCTGTGGATCATGCAGCATCTGCATCTCAACATGATGATCGGCTAATCTCAGCGCCCAGCCGCTGGCGGGATCTGCTCGAGCTGACCAAGCCGGGCATTATCGGCGGCAACCTGATTGCCACCCTAGGCGGCTATTTTCTCGCCGCCCAAGGCCAGTTCGAGTGGCTCAGCTTTGTCTCGGTCATGGTGGGGATTGCGTTAATCATCGCGTCGGGCTGTGCGTGTAACAACGTTATTGACCGCGATATTGATGCATTGATGGCGCGTACGCGCCATCGCCCTCTGGTAAGAGGCAGCATCTCTATTACCCAGGCACTGGGCGTTTCGGCACTGCTGGGTGTGTCGGGAGTGGTGTGTCTGGCGCTGGGCACCAACGGGTTAACCGTTGCCTTGGCGGTCATTGGCTGGGGCGTTTATGTGGGGCTTTATAGCCTCTATATGAAGCGCCGCTCAGAGTACGGCACCTTGGTAGGTAGCCTTTCCGGTGCCATGCCGCCAGTGGTGGGCTACTGTGCAGTCACGGGGCAGTTCGACAGCGGTGCGATCATGCTGCTGGTGATTTTCTGTCTGTGGCAGATGCCGCACTCCTATGCGATTGCGATCTTCCGCTACGCCGATTACCGCCGCGCGTCGATTCCGGTACTGCCGGTGGTGCGCGGAGTGAAAATGGCAAAACACCATATCCTGGGCTACATCGTGGCGTTTATACCCGCCTCGTTGGCGCTAGGGCTGGCCAGCCAAGCGGGCGCGGGATATCTGTGCGTGGCGCTGACCATGGGCGGCTACTGGCTCTACTTGGCACTGCGCGGCTACCGTTTAGATGACGATGTGCGCTGGGCCAAAAAGGTGTTTGGCGTCTCTATCCTTACCATCACCGCGATGAGTTTAGTCATGGTGCTGGAATCGATGGTGCCGATGTGGGTTTAGCCCTCACATACCGTTAAGCCGTTAATAAAACGCCCCAAGCAGTTATCTGCTTGGGGCGTTTTTATTGGCTAGGGAAAGTTTCTGTAACTCAGCTTTCCCGCTGACTGGCCTGAATGGCGGTTAGTGCAATGGTGTAAACGATATCGTCGACCAGTGCGCCGCGGGAAAGGTCATTCACTGGCTTGTTCAACCCTTGCAGCATGGGGCCAACGCTCACGACGCGGGCACTTCGCTGCACTGCTTTGTAGGTGGTATTGCCGGTGTTGAGGTCGGGGAACACAAACACGGTGGCTTTACCTGCCACTGGCGAGTCGGGGGCTTTCTGTTTGCCCACGCTCTCGATAGCGGCGGCGTCGTACTGTAGCGGGCCGTCGATGGCCAGGTGCGGCGCGCGTTCTTTAGCAATCCGGGTGGCTTCGCGGACTTTATCCACATCCGCGCCGGTGCCGGAGTCGCCGGTGGAGTAGCTGATCATGGCGACACGTGGCTCTATACCGAAGGCTTCAGCGGAGCGGGCACTTTGTAGGGCGATTTCGGCCAGGGTTTCAGCGTCTGGGTCGGGATTCACCGCGCAGTCGCCGTAGACCACCACCTGCTCGGGCAGCAGCATAAAGAAGATCGACGAGACTTGATTATACTCCGGCGCGGTTTTAATCAACTGGAAGGCGGGCCGCACGGTGTTGGCGGTGGTGTGTACAGCGCCGGAAACCAGTCCGTCGACTTCATCTAACTGCAGCATCATGGTGCCGAGCACCACGTTATCTTGCAACTGCGCTTCGGCGGTTAGCTCGTTGAGTTTGCCACGACGACGCTCGACCATCGGGCCAATATAGTTCGCACGGGTGCTTTCAGGGTCAACAATCGTCAGTGATTCTGGCAGTGTCAGCCCACGGTTGCGCGCTACATTTTCGATATCGTCGCGCTTACCCAGCAGTACGCAGTCGGCAATGCCGCGGCGCTGGCAGATTATTGCCGCTTCTACGGTGCGCGGTTCGTCCCCCTCCGGCAGCACTACGCGCTTTTTAGCCAGCTGGGCAAGTTTAACCAACTGGTGGCGAAACGCTGAAGGTGAAAGGCGGCGGGTATAACCGCTGCTCAGGTGGGCTTTCAACCACTCAAGATCCATATGGGCTGCGACGTAACGGGCCACCTGTTCGGCGCGCTCGAAATCGTCCATAGGGATTTCGCTGCTTAGCTGGCTGAGGTGCTGTGCTGTGGTCAGGCTGTCGGTTTCTACTGCCAAGACCGGTAGACCCGTTTTGAGCGCGGGGCGGCACATCTCGATCATGCTGTCGTTGGGCATAAAGCCGTTGGTCAACAGTACGCCCGCTAGCTGAATACCGTTCATGGTCGCCAGCGCTGAGGCCAGCACCACATCGTCGCGGTCACCGGAGGCCACTACCAGGCTACCCGGGGTGAAAATATGCAGTGCGTTGGCAGCACTGCGGGCGCAGAGGCTGGTGGAGAGTACCCGACGGCTGGCCGCCTCGCCTTCGTTCAACAACTTGGCATTAAGCGCCCGGGCCACATCCAGGGTGCGCGGGGCGCTAAGCGTTTTG
This sequence comes from Halomonas sp. IOP_14, assembly GCF_021021315.1. Classification (NCBI taxonomy): domain Bacteria; kingdom Pseudomonadati; phylum Pseudomonadota; class Gammaproteobacteria; order Oceanospirillales; family Halomonadaceae; genus Halomonas; species Halomonas sp. IOP_14. The sequence continues at coordinate 30,914 of NZ_JAINWD010000040.1, forward strand.
CTGTAAGGCACCACACCAATCAGGTGGAATTTATCGGTCGCCAGGGCGGGGGAGTACTGGCGCAGCTCAGCGAGCACTGACTCTTCCAACTGCGGTTTGAAGGTGCCCGGTGCTGCAGAAAGATCATCTTCCTGCGCGTAGGGCAGATTTTTCATGCGCATCAAAATGCCGCCCAGCGTGCGGCTGGAGCTAACCCCGCCAAAGCTGCGGGCGTGCATATCAAGCTGCTCGGCCAGCGCCTGGGGCTCGTTTAAATCACCGGATCCGACAAGAATAATTCGCGCATTAAGCGCGTTGGCGAGCTGGGCGTTGGTTTGGGTGGCGTAGGTGGTGTGCTGAGTGGGCACTACGCCCTCTACCACGACTAGGTCTAGGGTGCTGCCATCGCGGTGGGCCTGTTGAACAACCTGTTCATAGAGCTCGACGGCATTTTCCATCAGCTCATCGATTTGGTCGTCGCGCAGCAAGCGCTCAAGGCGAGCCTGGGAAATCGGCGAAGGCGGGCGCTGATTGAGTGCCCGGGAAACCAATGCGGTGGATCGATCCAGGCCTGGGCCGTTCAGCTCGTTCTGCATAAACGGCTTTAAAAACCCGGCTTTCAGACCGATGGTATCCAGCGCTTGAATTAACCCCAGACAGGCGGAGGTAAGCCCGACGCCCTGGCTGGTCGGCACTAACAGAATCGCTTGTGGCTGGTCGGGGTGAGTCATACACGTGTCTCTAGGCAGTGGCGGGTTTCCATGGCAATGCGGCCTTCTTCATCGGTAGGGATCACCCACACCTGGGGGCCTTCATGGCTGGCGCTATCTAGCTTGCCCTCTTTGCCGCGGATAGTCGCTTCGTTAGCGTCGTTATCCAGCGCAAAGCCGAAGTGGGGCAATAGGGCGAGCACACGGCGACGTACAATCGGCGAGTTTTCGCCGATACCGCCGGTGAAAATAACCCCATCAAGCTGGGGCAGGGCGCAGGAGAGCCCCGCCAGAGATTTAGCGATCCGGTAGCAGAATACCTCTACCGCCAGCTGTGCGGTGGCGTGCCCTTGTTCAGCAGCCTCCTCAATTTCGCGCATGTCGTTGGTTAAGCCTGAAAGGCCCAGTAGGCCGCTCTCTTTATTGAGCACGTCGTCGATTTTGTCTAGCGACCAGCCCAGTTGGCGGTGCAGGTGGGCGTGCAGGCCAGGGTCAACGTCGCCACTGCGGGTGCCCATCACCAAGCCTTCCAGTGGGGTAAGGCCCATGCTGGTATCCTGGCTTTGATTGTTCCAAACCGCGCTGGTGGAGCAGCCATTGCCCAGGTGGGCAGTCAGCCAGCCGCCTGTGCCACGGCTACTCAGTTCGCCCGCCCGCTGGCTAACATAAGCATGGCTGGTGCCATGAAAGCCGTAGCGGCGAATGCCATGCTCAGCGTAGAGGCTTTCTGGCAGTGCGTACCGGTAAGCACGCGGCGGCATGGTTTGGTGGAAAGCGGTATCGAACACTGCCACTTGGGGCAGCTCAGGAAAGACGTTCTGGGTCGCCGCAATACCCGCTAAATTTGCTGGGTTATGAAGGGGGGCAAGTGCTGCGGTGGTTTGGATAGCCGCAATGACACTAGCGTCGATGAGTGCGGCCTGGGTGAAGTGCTCGCCGCCATGCACGATGCGATGGCCCACCGCCGCTGGTAATCGGCCCTCCATACGCTCAAGGATCGCGTTAAGTGCTTGGGTGTGGTCAGCGCCAGGAAGTGGTTGGCTGAAACGATCACCGGCGCTGTTTTTGCCCTTGAGGCGTGCATCCTCGCTACCCAAGCGTTCCGCTATGCCCTCAAGTCGCGGTGCCTGAGGGTCGGAATCAATCAACGCGTATTTAATAGAGGAGGAACCGCAGTTAATGACCAGCACCGGTGCGTTCATAAAAACCTTTTCGCTAGGAGGTTATTGAGCAAAGGGGTAGACTTTAGTTTAACATGTTGCGGCGCGCAAAAGCAGCGTCAGGCTTTCGTTAGCCTTCTAGGCAAAAGCTTGGCATGCTGGGATCTTTGCCTACCTGGCTACTCGCCATCTTACACCTTCACCCCTATAACGAGCCGTACCGTTCTTATGTCAGCGTCCTCTTTGCCGAAACTACTGCCGCGCCATTTGGCCATTCTGTTAATGATGACCGTGGCCACCATGTTCGCCGCCAATCACGTTTCAGCTCGGCTGGCGTTTGATAATGGCACCGGTCTGTTACTGGCGGTATTAACCCGCTCGGGGGTTGCCTGCCTGATTTTAGTGGCGCTAGTCATCGTGCAGCAAAAGCGCTTGTGGCTGCCCGCGGGATCTTGGCCGTGGCAACTGACCGTGGGGCTACTGATTGCGATCCAAAGCGTTAGCCTCTACTCGGCGGTGGCCAGGCTGCCTGTGGTGATCGCACTGCTATTGGTCAATACCTTTCCTATTCAGCTGGCGCTGCTCAGTTGGGCGTTGGGCGGCCCGCGTCCTACTCTGCGTAGCTGTCTGATCATGGGCACGATTTTAATCGGCTTACTGGTGGTGCTGGATATTCCCTCATGGATTGCCAGCGCCGATGGCATGGGGCCGGGGTGGATAGCAGGCATTGGTTTTGGATTAATGGCGGCCTTCGTATTTGCCTGCGCGCTGTGGGTTACCGAGCACCGCCTTGCAGGAGTGGGCAGCACCCTGCGCAGCCTGTTGACCATGCAGACCGTGTTTATTGTCATGATCATTGGCGGAATCGCCGGTGTAGTGCCAGGGGGTATGAGCCTGCCGGATAACAGTACCGGCTGGCTAGGGCTGACGCTGCTTGGTCTGCTGTATGGCTCGGCGTTTTCGACGCTGTTTATTTTTGTGCCGCGACTCGATATGGCACGCAACGCACCGGTGATGAATATCGAGCCGGTTGCCTCCCTGGTGCTGGGTTACTTCGTGTTGGGGCAAATGCTTAGCCCCGGCCAGTTGGTAGGTGGGGCAGTCGTCGTTGGCGGTATTGTCGTGCTGAGCTTATCCAAGGGGCGGTAAATGTTTGCGTTCTTCATAGTTATGAATCACAATACAAATGTGTAAGGAAACACTGTTTTTTAACTGAGGTGCAAGCTATGAAGATGTCCATGTTGTCACTTACATCGGCGGTACTCCTGGTGGGTGCAGGCGCATTTGCAACCACTGCTCAAGCACAACAGTCTACCGGTTATCCGCAAGCTTACCTGGGCGCTGATGCCATGTTCTGGAGTCTGGATCCAGACAGAGGCTCGTCCCGTGATGACGTAGGCTTACGCCTGCGCGGCGGTGCCCAGTTCAATGACTACTTTGGCATTGAAGGTCATTTAGGTACGGGCGGTTCCGACGGTGGTGCCGAATTAGACTATGTAGCGGGTGCTTATGCTAAAGGGATTATTCCCATAGCACCTGAAGTACGTCTTTATGGCCTGGCGGGTTTTACGGAAGTAGAGTTTGACCGCGGCGACAGCGAAAGCGACTTCTCCTACGGCGCAGGCGCTGAGATGGATGTGGCCAGAAACCTCTCCCTCAGCGCGGACTATATGCGCTACCTGGATAAATCAGCTTACTCCTTTGATGCTGCAAGCGTAGGTTTACGCTACCGGTTCTAAATCCTTAGCGTAACAGCGTAGCGAATGACTAAACCCCATGGCCTTTATGCCATGGGGTTTTTGTTTATAGGCTTGTAGAGAGCGTTTATGTAGCAGTAGATAGACATAGATATATTGTTAGCGCGCTAATTGATTGTTAGACTAAAGTCCCCTATGTGATTCCCTACACGATGCGCGCCCGTTGAGAGGCGCTGGCCAGGTGGTTTCCTGGTGGCTAACAAGTGAGCTCTGCATGACCCCCGATCAAATATTTGCCCGATGGGTGAGGGTAGCCCTTGCTACCTTTGTACTGCTTTTTATCTATTTTCTGGTGGCCGATAGCTTTATGCCTATGACGCCCGAGGCGAGAGTAATGCGGCCGGTCACGCGAATAGCGCCCGAACTCAGCGGCCCAGTGAGTGAGGTGCTGGTCAGTAATCACCAGCATGTAGCAAAAGGCGATGTGCTGTTTCAGATCGACCCGGCGCCATTTCGATTAGCCGTTGAGCAGGCGCAGCTTAATCGCGAACAGGCCGAGCGGGAGAATGCCCGGTTGGAAGCAGAGCTTACCTCTGCCCAAGCGGAGCTGGCGTCCGCTGAGGCAACGGCTGCCGAGCGTCGGGGAGAACTTCAGCGTGCTGAAACCCTTGTGGCGCAGCAGAGCGTATCGCGCCAACAGTACGAACAGCAGGTGGCTGCTGAGCGTACCGCACAGGCCAGTGTGGCGGCAGCCAGGGCTAAAATCGTCAGCCTGGAAGTGCAACTGGGCGAGGCCGGTGAGACGAATCTGCGTTTGCGCCAAGCAGACAATGCGCTTTCCAAGGCGCAGTTGGATCTTGCTCATACCCAGGTGCGCGCCGCGCAAGCCGGAAGTGTTTCCAACCTGCAGCTAGATGTAGGCGACTACGTTCAGGCGGGGCAGCCAGCGGTAGCAGTAGTGGCGGATGCGATAGATGTCATTGCCGATTTTCGCGAAAAGAGCCTGCGCCATGCGACACCTGGTGACGCAGCGCAAGTAGTGTTTGATGCTTGGCCAGGCCAGGTATTTGATGCGCAAGTGCTCGCCATGGATGCCGGTGTTCGTGAAGGACAGTTGGCTGCCGATGGTCAACTGGCTGATATTCCCACCACCGATCGCTGGATACGCGATGCCCAGCGGATGCGTGTACACCTGGTGCTAACTCAGCCAATCGCGAATTTATTACCCAGCGGCGCCCGCGCCACGGTGCAGCTTCAGCCAGGAGATGCTGCTTTGGCCAAACCATTTGTGTGGTTACAGGCACATCTGATCAGCTGGTTGCACTATGTTTATTAAGAGCCCGTATATTAAGCGCCTGTTGTTGACCCCGTTTAAAGGTTGGTGGGGGAGGCGCGGCGGGGCTAATGCCCAGCGAACTGCTCGCCCGGTGTTAACCCAAAACGGCCTGCGTCAGTGCTTGCGGGTGGCCGGTGGTGGCACGCTGGGGTTTGTGGTCAGCCAGCTAATGGGCTGGAACTACGGGGTGTTTTTTACTGTTTTCCCGATGTTCTTGCTGGGCATGGTGCCGATTCTGAATGGCCATATTATTCGCCAGTTTTTAGCCAACGTATCGCTTAACGTGCTTGAAGTCAGCCTGGTGGTGGGGTTACTCAAACATATACCGGTGGTGATGACCCTGGTGGTGATGGGCATTTTTCTGTTTCGCTTTAACCTGATGGCGAAAGGGCCGCTGTTTCTGTTTGGCGCCAACGGTGTGCTGACGCTCAGCATTCTGCTTCACTTCGCCAGCTACCCCAATGTGGACTTGAGCGATTTACTGGCCTGTAATATCGTCGCCAGTGGTTTGGCGGTGTTTATTGCCATGCTGATGCATACGCTGTTTCCCGACGTGGAAGCCCGCAAACCGCCGCCCAGGGTTACCAAAACACCCTCGCAAATTCGCCATGAAACTTTAATCGGTGGATTAACCGCCACGCTCTCATTTGTAGTGTTTCAGATGTTCGACTTGCAAGGGTCGCTCTCTGCGCAGATGGCGACCATCCTGGTGCTGTTTACGCTGGGGTACTCTGGAGCGAAAGTATCAGCCGGTAAGCGAGCCATAGGAACCCTACTAGGGTGCAACTTGGCTCTATTAATGCAGTTATTCTTATATACACAGAGCCACCATTTCCTGCTGGTGGTGTTGCTCTACTGGCTGGGGTTAATGCTTTTCGCTCGGGAGCATATCCATGAAGGGGGCGGTTCAGGGATTGGCTTTGGTGGACTGACCACTCTGGGGATTCTGTTTGGCCAGTCGTTAGGCCCGGAGCAGGATCTGGTGTATAGCGCGCTCTATCGCTTCTCTTCCATGAGTGTGGCACTGGTTCTTACGCTTCTGGCTATGGCTTCCCTGCACTTCGTGTTGAACCGCTGGGCACCAACGCGGTTACCCGCCAACAACCCGGCCTAAATTAATTAGCGCAACTTTTTTAATAAAGGCTACTCTGATGAATGTGTCGACGTGTGATTAGCCGTGCTACTCGCACCTTTCACACACGGCGTTTTCCCTACTAACGGATTAGAGGTGTTCGTCATGGCAACTGGTAAAGAAGATAAAGCGAAAGGAACGGCCAACAAAGCAGCGGGAAAAGTGAAAGAAGCCGCGGGCAAGGCAACAGGAAGCGCTAAAACTGAAGCCAAAGGTAAGGCCCAGCAGGCTAAAGGCGAACTGCAAAAAGGCAAAGGCGACGCCAAGGAGAGCCAGAAAAAACAGCGCTAGTTATGTAACACTGATACCAACAGGGGGCTTCGGCCCCCTGTTGGCGTTTAAGTGGTTTTAAACAGTTGTCTTGCTCAAACGAAAAAACCGCTAACCCACTAGCAGGTTTTTCGCATTATTGAAGCGGCCTGATCTTAGTTTAATTCCAGCGATAAACTCATTTCCACGCCAGCGTCATCTACTCTGAACCAGTACTCCATGTTTTTGTAGATGTCACCATATTGCTTGAGCATATCAATATCGGACGCTGACAAATCATCTGATGGTATCTGTTCCACAAAGTCGGCCAGTGAATGGTAGAACTCGCCTGTTATGTGTCCATGAACAAGCAGATTGCGCTCTGAGGCAGGGGCTTCCAGCTCTTTCTGCAGTGTCGCCGAATCACTGATACCAGCGCCCAGTACAATAGCCGTGTCAGACATGGCGGCGTAGAGTTCCGGTGCCTCAGGGGGCAGCATCATGCTCTCGACTTGCTTGGCTTCCCCACCGGGTTCAAGCCCTAGAGTCCCTAACTCCGGCGCGAAAGAGCTTGCGGCAGAAAGCAGGGAAAGAGGATTTTGTGAAGCAAGCGTCAGGAGCCCCGTCATGGTAGGTTCGCCGTCTGTCATTGTCAGACTGTTGATACGAGCTCTGAAGCCAGATAGTGACTGACCAATCATCATGGTGATCGGGTTATTAATCGCCATGTTGATCTCATTCCAGGAGCTGTTCAGATCTTGTAGTTCATCACAGCTGAAGGGGTTCTGGCGCACTTCCTGAGCATATTTCTGAACGGTCTGAACCAACAGCGGCATGTTCAGACCTAAGCCATAGCTGGCCATACCTTCTGTGCTACCTAGGCCCGGCACCTGAGTCGTCAGAGTGCGCAGGTCGCTGACAATATCCTCATCGGTTTCTAGAATCAGGTTCATTTCCATGCGGTCAAGATCGTTCTCGCGCGAGCCCATTACAAGGCCAGGGAAGCGGTTCGTGATACGGTCGATATCTGCCTGGCAGGCGGATAAATCCAATTGCTCGGCATCAACCGCTTCCATCAGTGCCTGAGTACCTGAGTGAGTGGGGGTGCTCAGCTCATTAAGTAGGCGTGAGGAGTCGATTTTCCCCGCGCCGTAAGGTGTAAAGCCATGGCGCTTTTCAAGCTCTGCCAGTGCATCGGTATCACCGATGCTGCTGTCGGGCAGGGTGTTGCCCAGCACTTGTGCTAGCAGCTCGTCACTAGCATTCTGTGGTACCACAGACACCAGCAGTTGCTGGTCGTCAATGGCTAGAATCGCCTTGACGGGCCCCTCAGGCGTCAGCACCCAGTATTCAGTGTCGTTGGTGGTGGCCGTGCTCAGGTTAATGTCTGCTTTGGTCAAAATGCGTTGCAGCGTTTCGCGGAAGGCATCTTCATCCTGCAGTTGCATACGTAAAACAGGCAAGACACCCAACCCATAGAGGGCGGCCTGAGGGTTCATTTTCAGGCCCAGCGCATGGACATCGTCCAGCGTTTCAACATCGACTAGCTCTTCACTCATGGCGATCAATACCGTCATCAACGAATGCATCACTTCATCGTCTATCTCGGGCAGTGTCTCGCGTAGCTCATCCAGACTAGACTCAATGCTAGCCTTGGGCTGCATGCGTTGATAACGATCAAAAGCATCTTGTTCAGGCATTGCTTCACGTGTTGCCATGAAGTAGGGAGAGTCAGCCGGAATATATTTCAGCATGGGAGCTGCATTATTTTTCGGCGCTTCCTCCTGTGTGGCTGCTGACGTTGATTCGTTATCATCGCTGCAGCCGGTTAACATGCCTGCGCTGAGCAGAGCCGCGGTTACCGCCAAGGAAAGTTTGGTTTTCATCTGGAATCGGTTCTTTGAATGGTGTTGGTTTTAAATAGAACGCCGTAACAGAGCGCTGCGCAAATGAGAATCATACACGAGCAATGTATAATTAATCTACTTGGACGGTAATTACTTTTAAATACTGTTAGAGCAAATTCAGTGGCTGGCCTGTGGCGATTAGATATTAATGTGACCCTTGAGTTTTGCTAAGACTCAAGGGCCACATATAGTCACAATGCTGTTCAGTAAGTCGCTATTTTAAACTTCCTGATACAGCTCACTGCCTTTGTTGCGGAACTTCTCTGCCTGCTCTTCCATGCCTTTCATCACCGCTTCTTGATCGCCGTTTAGGCCATGTTCGTTGGCGTAATCACGCACCTCCTGGCTGATCTTCATGGAGCAGAACTTTGGTCCGCACATGGAGCAGAAGTGCGCCACCTTGGCGGAGTCTTTGGGCAGGGTTTCGTCGTGGTACTCTCGGGCAGTATCCGGGTCTAGCCCCAGGTTGAACTGGTCTTCCCAGCGGAACTCGAAGCGTGCCTTAGAGAGTGCATTATCCCGCCGCTGCGCTGCCGGGTGGCCCTTGGCGAGATCCGCCGCGTGGGCAGCAATCTTGTAGGTAATGATGCCGGTTTTGACGTCGTCTTTATTGGGCAGGCCCAGGTGCTCTTTGGGGGTGACGTAGCAGAGCATGGCGCAGCCAAACCAGCCGATCATCGCCGCCCCAATGCCCGAGGTAATGTGGTCGTAGCCGGGGGCTATATCGGTTACCAGCGGGCCTAAGGTATAGAAGGGCGCTTCGTCGCAGTATTCCAACTGCTTATCCATGTTCTCTTTCACCAGGTGCATGGGCACGTGGCCGGGGCCTTCGATCATCACCTGCACATCGTGCTTCCAGGCAATATGGGTCAGCTCGCCCAAGGTTTTTAGCTCCGCCATCTGTGCTTCGTCATTGGCATCGGCCACTGAGCCAGGACGCAGGCCATCACCGAGGGAGAACGCCACATCGTACTGCTTGCAGATCTCGCAGATCTCCTCGAAGTGGGTGTACAAGAAGCTCTCCTGGTGATGGTACAAACACCATTTGGCCATGATCGAGCCGCCGCGGCTGACAATGCCGGTGACCCGCTTGGCGGTGAGCGGCACATAGCGCAGCAGTACGCCCGCGTGAATGGTGAAGTAGTCCACGCCCTGTTCGGCCTGCTCGATCAGCGTATCGCGGAAGACTTCCCAGGTGAGGTCTTCGGCCACGCCTTTGACCTTTTCCAGCGCCTGATAGATAGGCACTGTGCCAATCGGCACCGGCGAGTTGCGCAAAATCCACTCGCGGGTTTCGTGGATGTTCTGCCCAGTGGAGAGATCCATAATGGTGTCCGCGCCCCAGCGGATGCCCCAGGTCATCTTATCTACCTCTTCTTCGATAGAAGAAGTCACCGCTGAGTTACCCAGATTACCGTTAATTTTGACCAGGAAATTACGGCCAATAATCATCGGCTCGCTTTCTGGGTGGTTGATGTTATTGGGAATAATCGCCCGCCCTCTGGCGACTTCATCACGCACAAACTCAGGGGTGATTTCTTCCGGCAGGCTGGCGCCAAAGCTCTGGCCTTTGTGCTGATGGCCCAGAATGCGCTCTACTTCAGCGGTACCTAGCGCTTGACGGCGCTGGTTTTCGCGCAAGGCGATAAACTCCATTTCCGGGGTGATAATGCCCTGGCGGGCGTAGTGCAGCTGGGTCACGTTCTTGCCCGGTTTTGCTCGGCGTGGTGTGCGGGTTAGATCAAAGCGCAGCTGGGCAAGCGTCGGGTCGTTGGCGCGGCGGTTGCCGTAATCAGACGTGGGGCCTGATAGAAATTCGGTATCGTCACGCTCTTCAATCCAGGCTCGGCGTAGTTCCGGCAGACCGCGGCGCAGGTCATTGTTAGCATCCGGATCGCTATAGGGGCCTGAAGTGTCGTACACCAGCAGTGGCGGGTTCTCTTCATCAATGCCGGTGGTTTTGGTCGGCGACAGTGAAATTTCCCGGAACGGCACACGGATATCCGGGCGCGAACCTTCGATATATACCTTACGTGAGCCGGGCAGCGGCGCAATGGCGGCGGCATCGACCTGGGCGGTTTCGGCTAAAAAGTGGCTGGTTTTGCTTGTTACGGTCTTAGTCATTACTGTCGTTTCCTTGTGTTGTTTTGCTGAATTAGTGGGTGAGGTCTTGGTCTATCAGCTCTAGGCCCATCTGCCAGAAGTCGATTTCCAGGCGGGTGGCGTCGCGGAAGATCTTGCTCAGTTCGGCAAAGCGGGCGGAGGTAATGTCGGCAAGGCGGATATTCAGCCATTCAAGCTCCGCCTGCATGGCGGCCTGAAACTCCTCGCCTTCGTACATGGCTATCCAGGCGTCGTAAGGGTTTTGCGCGCCGCGCAGGGTGGAAGGCTGGGCGTTTAGCCAGTTGGCGATTTCGCCGTAGCCCACCAGGCAGGGGGCTAGCGCCACGTGCAAATCCAGCAGGTCGCCGCGGTTGCCGGTATCCAATACATAGCGGGTGTAAGCCAGGGTGGCCCTGGCTTCGGGAAGCTCCACCAGTTCTTGCTCGGAAATCCCCCACTCCTGACAAAAGCCCACGTGCAGGCCCAACTCCACATCCACAATGGCTTTCAAGCCTTCGTGGGCCTGGCGCAGATCGGCGAGTGTGGGGCTTTTATAAGCAGCCAGCGCGTAGGCACGGGCGAAGTGAATCAAAAACAGGTAATCCTGCTTTAAATAGTGGCGAAACGACGCCTCAGACAACGTGGCGGTGCCCAATTGGCGCACAAAATCGTGCTCAATATAGGCGCGCCAATCGTCTTGGCAGGCGGTGGTGAGATCAGTAAAGCGGTAGCCCATGATGCCTCCGGTGGTAATGATCCGGAGGGGGGGGCGAAAAAGATCGAGGGAGTGGCGCAGAAGGGCAGCGTGCGATCGTGAGAGAGCAGCCGTGGCCATCGCTTGATCCCTACGCCGGTACCCTCGCTGCGAACTTGTGTAAGTAGCAGCGCATTAGCCGGATCAGGTTCTGCGGGATCAGCGCTCGGCAGCATTAATTGCTACGCCCTGCGCCATCTCAGCCGGATTTCACCGGCACCCCGTCAAGCTGTTCGTTGGTGGAGTGTAGGAGGCGGGTGGGGGAGATGCAAGGGTGTATGACATGGAAAGTTATCGGGAAACAATTTATTAGCATCATTACAGCGATGAGAGTTTAGGTGCTGTAATGGCGTTTCATGGCATCGGTACGTGAATTATTATACAGTTGAGTAACAAGTGGCTGTTTTACAGCCACTGCTATTTCGAATGTGAACCGTAGGAAGTTGCATGACCAACACGAACTCGATTTTAGGCGTCTATCTCAGTGATTCGCTCGACTTTGATGCCATTTATGGTAACGCCTTGCGCGATGAAGCGAGTGATGTCGTCCTGCGCCATCCCCATGAGATCGATAACCCCGAAGATGTGCGTTTTGCGATCTGCTGGTTGCCCAATGACGAGGCTTTCGAGAGCTATCCTAATCTTGAGCTGGCGATGTCTATCGGTGCCGGTGTTGATGCCCTGCTGGCGCATCCTGGCCTGAGCGATGAAGTACATATCGCCCGGGTGCGGGATCCACATCAGGCCGACTTGATGGCGGGTTTTGCCGCGCATGAGGTGCTCCATCGTGAGCGTGAGTTCACCACCCTGGAGCAAAATGCTGCCAAGGCGCATTGGGCGCCATTGACGATGCGCGCGCCAGCATCAAGAAAGGTGGCGGTGCTGGGACACGGCACCATGGGGCGCGCCGTGGTGAAAGCGGTGGCCGCGCTTGGCTTTTCTGTACACGTAGCCTGCCGCAGCGAGCCACAAGCCCCGGTTGAAGGCGTGACCTATCTGACAGGTGACGGGGCTGTCATGGCGGCAGCGGATGGCGCCGATTATCTGATCAATGTGCTGCCACTGACGGCTACCACTGAAAACGTGCTTAACAAGGCGCTGTTCGCGAAGCTCGCCAAAGACGCTTGGTTGGTGCAGATCGGTCGGGGTGAGCACTTGGTCGAGGACGATCTTCTCCTAGCGCTCGAACACGGCCATTTGGGTGGGGCGAGCCTGGATGTGTTCCGTGCAGAGCCGCTGCCTGCGGATCATCCCTTCTGGCAGCATGAGTGCCTACGCATCACGCCACACATTGCTAGTGATTCGTTGCCAGAGGTGGTCGCAGGGCAGGTTGTCGACACCGCCCGCGCCCTTCGCGATGGGCAGCCGCTTGCCATGGGCGTTGATCGGGCGCGCGGTTACTGACGTAAACGCTAACCACGTTGCATGACAATCACTTTGCTGCAAAGGAACACCTGATGAGTCTCAATAAGTCTCAACGCACCACGACGAGCAACGCCGAACAAGAAACCCGCATCGCGCTGGCAGCCTGCTATCGTCTGGCCGCCCACTATCGCATGACGGATCTGATCTACACCCATATTACCGCGCGGGTGCCTGGTGAGAAGGGACGTTTCCTGATCAACCCTTACGGTTGGCGTTGGGAGGAGATTACGGCTTCTTCGCTGGTGAAGATTGACGTTGATGGCCATAAGATTGATAACAGCCCAGAACAAGTGAATCCGGCTGGTTTCACCATCCATTCCGCGATTCATACTGCTAGCCACCATGCGGCCTGGGTGATGCATACTCACACGCGCGCTGGCGTGGCGGTGTCGTCGCTGGAGTCGGGCCTTGAAACACGGCTTAACCAGATTGCGCTGCAGTTTCACGAACGGGTGTCTTACCACGATTATGAAGGCATTGCCCTGAACCTGGCTGAGCGTGAGCGAATAGTGGCAAGCCTTGGCGACAACCCCGCATTGGTGTTGCGTAACCATGGCCTGCTGACGACCGGTGCGTCGGCTGCAGAGATGTTCAACAATATGTTTTATCTTGAGCGTGCCTGTGAGCTACAGGTGGCGGCGCAGTCTACTGGCCAGCCCTTACGGCTGGTGCCAGAAGAGGTGGCGCGCCACGTGGCGCGCCAATACGACCAGACTATTCATGAAGACGGCGATCTTGAACTCGAATGGGCCGCGCACCTGCGCACGCTTGAGGCGCTGGATCCAAGCTATAAAGACTAAATCGGCGCGGTTGCCAGCACGGCAAGCAAGCCAGTATCAGAACTATACGAATATCAATACAAGCAAAAAGGGGCTGCTGGACGGCCCCTTTTCGGTTATACCACGTCCTGAATTAGCGTTGACAAACGTGATGCTCGCACAGGCCAGTGACCGTTAGTGTGGTACGCGGTTTTCCAGCCAGCGCAGCCCAACGATCAAGACGCCGCTCAGGCAGAGGTAGACGGCGACCAGGAAGAGTAACGGTTCGTAAGTCAGGTAAGTGGTCTGGCGTACCTGGGTGATGACGGCATACAAGTCCATCACGGTGATGGTGGCAACCAGCGGTGTGGATTTCAGTTGCAGGATGATCTCGCCCGTCAGCGTTGGTAGAGCACGATGAACAGCACGCGGAAACCATACGCGGCTAAAAACCTTGCGACGCGACATGCCGAAAGCCTTGGCGGCTTCCAGCTCGCCATGCGGTACACCGGCAAAGGCACCGCGCATAACCTCACCCTGATAGGCGGCGAATGAAACCGTGAGGGCAATAAAACCATAGGGCCAGGCCTGGCGCAGGTAGTCCCAGGCCCAGGAGTCACGAATTTCCGGGAACTGGCCGAACAGCGCTCCCAGCCCGAAATAGAACAGCCACAGCTGCAGTAGCAGTGGCGTGCCACGGATGACGGTGCAGAAGCCGGTGGCTAGCCATCGCAGCGGCCACGCTCCTTTGACCTGCGCAAGCCCTAAAGGCAAAGCAATCAGAAAGCCCACCACCACGCTGGATACCAGCATGATCAAAGTCATCTGCAGGCCTTCCCAGAGCTTGGGCAAGTAGCGGGGTAGCCAGCTCCAGTCCATCAGTTGAATCGCGGCCACCAGACCGACGATGAATATCAAAAGCAGGATAATACGGTGAGGCTCAAGTAGGCCCGGCAGTTTGGTTAACGTGGGCGTTCGCGACGGGCGGGTAAGCGACGCCAGAGTTTGAGGGTCAGACACAGGCATTCCTTGAGTTCAGCGTGTAGAGACAAGACCACGCCGTGCGTAGCGTTCGAAGCGGCGCAAGGCCACGTTTGATATCAGCGTTAGCGCCAGATACAGCACGCCCGCGGCCAGAAAGAACATAATGTAATGCTGCGTAGCGCCAGCGGCCTGCCGGGTGACCAGTGTGAGCTCGCTGAAGCCGATGACGGCAAGCAGGGCGGTGTCTTTAGTGGCAATCATCCACAGGTTGGCCATGCCGGGCAGGGCATGTGGTGTCATTGCTGGCAGCGTGACCCGACGCAGCACCTGGGCGGGCGACATGCCAAAGGCGTGGGCCGCCTCGGTCTGCCCGCGGGGGACGGCGAGAATGGCCCCGCGAAAGACTTCGGTCGCATAGCCGCCCTGTACCAAGCCTATTACCAGAATCCCGGCGGTCAGGCCGTCGATATCGACGCTGCCAAACCCCATGGCGGTTGAAGCACGGCTTAAAAGATCGGTGCCAACATAGTAGAACAGCAGCATCAGCACCAATTCGGGCACGGCACGAATGACCACAGTGTAGATTTCAAACAGGTCGCGAACGACCTTGTTGCCGTACAGTTTGCCAGCGGCACCTGCGATGCCGATCAGGATACCCAGCAAATAGCCACCCGCCGCCAGCTGGATCGAGCGCATGAACCCGACGAGCAACACCTTGCCCCAGCCGGGAGGCTCATAGGCCAACAAGCTTAAATCGAAGACAGTCGTCATAGTGGCTTGTCCTTGTGAAATTGGAAAGCAAAGGCCGCCTGGGTGGGCGGCCTTTGCTGGTGGGGATTAGCTGCCGTAGATATCAAAGTCGAAGTAAGGGGCGCTAATTTCTTCATAGGTGCTATCGGCGCGCATCGCGTCGATGGCTGAATTGACCCGTTCGCGAAGTTCGGTATCACTCTGGCGCAGGCCTACTCCCATGCCTTCGCTCATGAGTTCAGGGTCGCTGGCCACCTCGCCGCGGTATTCGCAGCAGGATTGGCCGGTCTCAGAGTTGATAAAGGTCTGTACCGCCAGGGTATCGGCGACGATGGCATCAATACGGCCAGCGACCAGATCCTGTAGCTCTTCGTTGAGGGTTTGATAGACATTAAGGGTGGCGCTATCCGCGAAATGCTTGCGTGCATACTGCTCTTGGTTGGTGCCCGACTGAATGCCCAGGTAGGCGCCTTCCAGGCCTTCGGGAGTAGGCTCTATGTCAGTGGACTTGCGTGCCAGGATGCCGGTGGGGCTGGAGTAATACTTATTCGAGAAAGCGATTTGTTCGGCACGTTCAGGGGTGATCGACATTGAACCGATGATCATGTCAATCTTGCCGGTTTTCAGGGCCGGAATGATGCCTTCCCAGGCCACTGGCTTGATCTCGCACTTGGCATCCAGGCGGTCACACAGCTCCTCGATGAAATCGATTTCCCAGCCCGACCAGTTGCCGCTGGCATCTGGTGCATAAAAGGGAGGATAAGGCTCTGCGGATAGCCCGATCTTGTAGCTATCTGCCAACACAGGGGCAGCGAAAATGCTCAGGCCGATAAGGCCGGCGGTAGCAGTGAATGTCTTGAACATGGGGATTACCTCTGTTGTTTTCGGGGTTGTCTTCCAGATTGTTTGCAGGAGTGGTGGGATATCGGTGGCGGTCAGGCCACCGAACTGATGAACTGCTTCAAATGCGGTGAGCGAGGGTCACCAAAAATCTGATCAGGAGGGCCCTGTTCTTCGATTATGCCCTCTCGCAGGAACACCACATGTGTGGCCACATCACGCGCAAACGCCATCTCGTGAGTCACCAGCAGCATGGTGCGATGCTCGGCTGCTAGGTCACGAATCACGGTTAGCACTTCGCCGACCAGCTCCGGGTCGAGTGCTGATGTGGGCTCATCGAACAGCATGGCCAGCGGGTCGACGGCCAACACGCGAGCAATCGCTGCGCGCTGCTGTTGCCCGCCGGACATGACGGCCGGATATATGTCTTTCTTGCTGCCAAGTCCCACTCGGTTGAGTAGTTCCTCAGCGCGATGAATGGCCTCGTCGCGCTTCATGCCCAACACATGAATAGGCACCTCGATCACGTTTTCCAGAACCGTACGGTGTGGCCACAGGTTGAAGTTCTGGAAAACCATGCCGAGGTGAGCGCGAATACGCTGAACCTGGCGACGGTCTGCGATTTCAAGACCGCCATGGCGGGCGTCCTTCATGCGATAGGGTTCACCCTGGATAGCTATCTCGCCCGAGGTCGGGCGCTCCAGCAGATTAATGCAGCGAAGTAGTGTGGACTTTCCCGAGCCTGATCCACCAATGATGGCGACGATATCGCCTTGGCGTGCGGTCAGGGAGATACCCTTGAGGACCTTGAGAGAGCCAAATTGTTTGTGAAGATCACGGATCTCTATTGCAGGTACGTTTGCCATTGATTGTCTCGTCTCTGGGGGCGCCCATCTGCCTCCCGGAGGGGAAACATCTTCATCATTTAGCAGGCGCTTGCAATTAGTTCCTTGTTATACGACAGTATAACTGTAAGCCAAGTACGGTCAGATTCAAAGCATCAATGTTCAACGAAAGGTGAGTCGGTTGCTGTTGGTGATCGACTGTTGAGGCAGGTTTTGTATTGATCTCACAAGGTTATTCAGTTGCTTAACTTATGTGCTGGAAACAATGCGAAGTAGATCCTGTGAAGTAATTTACGTGGCATTAAATGCCTAGGCGGATGTTTCTTAGCGGAAACGAAGGGAATTATGAGTAGGAAATCATTTCAGCGCTGGTCTATGGATGCACGGCGGCGCAGCTTACTCGAAGCCACGCTGCAATGTATTGCTGAGCACGGAATGAATGGTGCCAGCGCGCGTCGTGTGGCCGAACGTGCAGGGGTAACGGCTGGGCTGATTAGGCATTACTTCGGCTCTAAAGATGCCATGGTGAGTGCTGCTTATGCCTACCTGATTGGCCAACTGACGGGTGAAGCCGAGGAATCTTCTGAGCAAGCGGGCGAAGTGCCAGAGCGGCGCTTGGCACGCTTTATCGTCGCTAACGTAACCTCGCCGAACCTGTCGTCTCGAAAGGTCGCACTGTGGGCAACCTTCATTGGTCGCGTGCGAACCGAGCCGGAATATTCCGATATCCACCGCGAAAGCTATCGAGAATTCCTGGCTTTGCTGGAAACATTGATCCATCCGGTACTTTTAGCGCTGGAGCGTCCGGCAGACCCCGTTACCTGTAAACACTACGCTATTGCGCTGAATGCGCTGATTGATGGCCTGTGGCTTGAAGGGGGGCTGGGTCACGGCCTATATGACACAGCGTTGCTACCTAAGATCGCGTTGAGCGCCGCCGAAGGCATTCTAGCGCTGCCCAATAACACACTGATGCAGTATGTCGCTGTCGACAAATCGTCTTCTCAACCCGCAACACAATAGGGATTTATTCATGCGCTACGCAGCGATTACCGACCGTCTTTATGAACTTGGCGGTGACAAATGGGCGGTGCACAATGCCGCCAGAGCGCATCAAGCCAAAGGCAAAGAGGTCATTGAACTGAGCATCGGTGAGCCGGATATCACCACAGATCCGGCTCTTGTCGAACACTGCATCAATGCTTTGCGGGCGGGGCGAACGCGCTATTCTAACGGGCGTGGTGAACCGGGATTGGTCGATGCGCTTATCGACACCTATGCACCACGCCTTCCTTCTATCAGCGAAGAGAACGTGCTGTGTTTTCCCGGCACCCAAACTGCATTGTTCGCTGTCATTCTGGCACTGGTCGGTGAAGGCGATGGTGTGTTGAGTGGCGACCCGTACTATGCCACCTATGAAGGGGTTATTCGCGCGGCAGGTGCGCATTTACAACCGGTACCGCTGCGTATGGCGAATAGTTTTATCATGCAGCCCGATGATCTGGCCGACGCTATTACTCCGGAAAGTCGGGTGCTAATGCTCAATACTCCGCACAATCCTACCGGCGCGGTGTTGGATCGTAAGACCTTGGTGCAGCTGGGCGAGCTGTGTATCAAGCACGATTTGTGGATTCTCTGTGATGAGGTTTATGAAGCGTTGATTTTCGACGGTGATTTTGTCTCACCGCTGGAAATCGACAGCCTACGAGAGCGAACCGTGGTGGTGTCATCGATCTCCAAGAGCCATGCGGCAACTGGTTTCCGTAGTGGTTGGTCAATTGGGCCGGTGGAGTTCTCGCGCCGCTTGCTGCCCATCTCTGAAACCATGTTGTTTGGCAACCAGCCATTTATCGCTGACATGACCGAGGTAGCCCTGCGCCAGCATTTCGATACCGCCGAGCGTCTGCGCGAAGCGCTGGGACGTCGCGCCAAACTACTGCACGAAGCCATCAGCCAAATCCCCATGCTGTCTTCAAGCCTGCCCCAGGGCGGCATGTTCCTGATGATCGATATCTCCAAAACAGGTATGGACGGCGAGGCCTTCGCTTGGCGCCTTCTCGAAGAGCAGGGTGTGGCGGTGATGCCGGGCGCTTCCTTTGGCGAGAGTGCTACATCTCTAATTCGGCTGGCGCTGACAGTGCCGGATGAAGTGTTGATGCAGGCGGTCGACAGGTTGGCAGCGCTTTGTCGAAGCCTGGAAGGGCATCACCTTGAGGCGTAACAGACAAGATATAAGAATGCGTTGACTGTGATATTTAACCCCCTACTCCGGTGTCTGCACAGGCAGTGCATTAGCCGGATCAGGTTTAGCGGGATCAGCGCTTGGCAGCAAAATGCTCACCTTGCGCGATCCCAGCCTGATATCACTGGCACCCCGTCAAGCTTTTTGTTGGTGGAGTGCAGGAGGCGGGTGGGGGAAATGCAAGGGGAAGGTTGATACTGCCGAATTAGGCTTTGCTTGGTTGTGAAAGAGTGGAGTAGAGTCAAAATATAGTTGATAGAACTTCAGTGGAAGAGCCGTCAGGTTGAATAAGGTTGCTCAGGGTGCCTCATTTAAACCTATATATATCTTTGATTTTATTAGGAGATCTATATGCCAATCGTAACCGTTCAGCAGTCTCCAGGCAGGACTAAAGAGCAACGTGAGCTCTTAGTTAAGCGTATAACCGAAGCATTTTCAGAAGCATATGGAACCAGCCCTGAGGCAGTAACAATCTTCCTTCAAAATTTTGATGATGAGCATTGGGCCAAAGGTGGGAAGCTACATTCTGATCGTTCCTGAGCAGCTTTCCCGAATGGACAATGGTGATCAGTGGGGCAAGTCGAGATATTGAATCCGTATAGCGTTTGATTCTGAGGGTAGCCTTCACCCGCTCCATCAGTTTCATAGGGGCCGCTCCCTACAAAATGTGTGCTTATATATACAGCGTTATCGAGTTGAGCAAAACACGCAAGCACCCGAATCTTGGGTGTACTGCCGAAATTTTCTTTGCTACCTGAAGAATCAATGGGGTAGAGTTAATTTTGGTGGCTACATAAGCTCAATTATGTCTCAAAAGTAGGTAAGTGCACATGGCAATGATTACTGATTTGGTAGTGTTATTGGTAGCTTTGCTCCACGGATATTTCTTGATATTGGAGATGTTTCTTTGGGATAAGCCGATGGGCCTTAAAGTCTTTGGTCATTCCAAAGAGCAAGCCGCAACGACAAAAGTTTTGGCATCGAATCAAGGTCTTTATAACGGTTTTATTGCAGTCGGTCTTTTGGTTGGTATCTTTCAAGGTGCGGCAGGATACGATTTCAAGTTATATTTCTTGGCGTGCGTTGTTGTGGCCGGAATCTACGGTGCAGCAACAGCAAGCCGGAAAATTCTATTTGTGCAGGCATTGCCAGGCGCAATTGGCTTGCTTTTAGTTCTTTTCGCTAATCATTAAGTGCAGGTTCGCCATAACAATTCGCATCAGTACGCGGCCTGCGACCGCCGGATACCCTTTACATGGCTCCTTCGTCACCATTCCAAGGTCGCCGCTGTGCTCGGAGTTAGGAGGAGTACGTGACCAAAAAAGTCACTCAGATATCGGAATTTTTACTTCAGTTTGATGCGTTAAAATCGGTAAACCGCAAAACCTACATCAACGGTGGAGAGCGAGCTGAGAACTCAGCAGAACATTCGTGGCACCTAGCGATGGCTTGCTGGGCTTTTGCGGAGCAGTCACAGGAAGACTTTGACCTCTTAAAATTACTTAAACTGGCCCTGGTGCATGATCTTGGTGAGATTGGTGCAGGAGATACATTTCTCTATAGCGCAAACCGCAATGATGCCCACATTGAAGAGCGTAAATATATCGAGAAACTGGCTTCTCATCCCGGTAACCCAATCGGAGCTCTTCCAGAGCTCTGGGAAGAGCAAGAGACTGGGGAAACTAAGGAAGCAAGGCTTCTGAAAGTCATCGACCGTCTATTACCCTTTCTGCACAATGTAACGAGCGAGGGTCGTGCCTGGAGAGACCATGGCATACGGAAGAGCCAAGTGCTGAAAATGCATGGGTTCATAGAGCAGGAAAACCCAGAAATATACGACTGGTTTATTTCAAAGGTTGAGTACGCCGTGGATCAAGGCTGGCTAAAGAACTCCTAACCAGGTCAGTCACGGCGACGCCTTCATTTCGTAGCCGCGCGTGCTGAACGGCGTTAGATCTACAACCAAGCACTAAAATGGAGCTCCTAATGAAAGTTGCATACAGGATGGCAACACCTGACGATGCGGCCGAATGCATTGCCTTGAGATCCTGAATTCAAACATTAAGCGCAGCACCCGC
>NZ_JAINWD010000041.1:0-68512 GCF_021021315.1 Halomonas sp. IOP_14
GATCCTGCCCGAGCTTGAGAGCAAGCTGTAAATGCTTCTGGCATCCACGTATTGGTCGGAACAACCCGTAGCGGGGGTCTTTCGCCATGGCCGGAAAAAAGTTCCCGACATTTCCGGCATTTCCGCCATCCCTGGCGGTCAGATGGCGAAAGTAGCGCCCATGGATGGGTTCACAGCGCCCCCGCGTAGGGTTGTTCCGACCATGCCATTGTAGTGTGACATCTTCTTGAAAGGCTCAGTGGAGCCTTTTGCAGTATTGCCTCACAATAACAACCAGCGAGCTTCCCATGCTAACGCGTCTAACCGCTTCATTAAACCTGCCGGTGATCGGTTCACCCATGTTTATCGTCTCCGGGCCAGAACTGGTGATTGCCCAGTGCCAAGCGGGCATTCTGGGTGCTTTCCCCGCGCTCAACGCCCGACCTGCTGACGTATTACGTGAGTGGTTACAGCAGATCACTCAAACCCTGGCCGACTATGACGCGCAGCACCCCGAACAACCCTCAGCGCCCTTTGCGGTGAACCAAATTGTGCACCCCACCAATGATCGTCTAGAGCACGATGTCGCGTTATGCGCCGAGTTCAAGGTGCCGCTGGTCATCACTAGTCTGCACGCGCCTAATCAAGTGGTGGAAAAGGTGCATGCCTATGGCGGGCTGGTGTTTCACGATGTGACCACGTTGAGGCACGCCAAGAAAGCGATCGATGCGGGAGTTGATGGGCTGATACTGGTCTGCCACGGCGCGGGCGGC
Organism: Halomonas sp. IOP_14; assembly: GCF_021021315.1. NCBI lineage: Bacteria > Pseudomonadati > Pseudomonadota > Gammaproteobacteria > Oceanospirillales > Halomonadaceae > Halomonas > Halomonas sp. IOP_14. Next base: position 753 of record NZ_JAINWD010000041.1, read on the forward strand.
CATGCCGGGCGGTTAAACCCCTTTGCGTTTGTGGCGGAGGTGCGCCGCTTTTACAATGGCCCGTTAGTGCTGGCGGGGGCGATTAGCAAAGGTGAACAGATCGTTGCCGCCCAGGCGCTAGGCGTGGACTTGGTGTATATGGGCACGCGCTTTATCGCCACCCAAGAGGCAAACGCTCAAGCGGCCTATAAACTGATGGTGCTGGACGCAGCGGCAGGCGACATTGTCTATACCAACCTGTTTACCGGCGTGCACGGTAACTATCTGCGGCAAAGTATCGAGCAGGCGGGATTGGATCCTGATGCGCTGCCTGAAGGTGATAAAACCGCTATGCGTTATGGCTCAGGGGGGAGCAGTAAGGCAAAAGCGTGGCGGGATATCTGGGGCGCGGGGCAGGGCGTAGGCGCTATTGCCTCTATGCACAGCGTGGCCGAAGAAGTGGCCACGCTGCGCCAGGATTACCAGAAAGCGTTAGATCATTTACGGCGGCTTTGACGAAACGCCGCCACCCGGGTGTGAAAATCTTCCGACGCCTTGCACTGATCTTGAAGCTCGCCCTCTAATTGCATCGTGTCATTTAGCTGGCGTTGGGCAGCTTCCCGTAAGGCGCGTTTGGTAGCGCTTAACGCCTGGGACGATTGACTCACCAGTGCTTGCGCCAACGACCAAGCTTCGTCTAGCACTTGGTTATCTTCGACGACGCGGTTAGCCAATCCGAGTTCGACGCAGCGCTCACCCGAAATGGGGGTTGCCAAGGCGGCCATTTCAAACGCCTGAGCATGCCCAAGCTGGCGCACCAGATGCCAGCAGGCACCGCCGTCAGGGATGAGCCCAATATTGATAAAGGCAAGCTTCAGGTAGGCGGAGTGGCCCATCACCACCATATCGCTGGCGAGCACATAGGAAACACCGATGCCCGCAGCCGCACCGCTAACCGCTGCAATCACCGGCTTATTCATGGCCATTAGGCTACGCAGGGCAGGCAGAAAGAGCGTTTCCAGCCGTTCGCTCGCAGGCTGAGACGTTGCCTTCTCAAACTCTGCCAGGTCAGCGCCGGCGCAAAATGCACTACCTTCACCGCGTAGAATCACACAGCGAACTTGCTCATTGTCCGCCACCGCCGCCAGCGCTTCATTGAGTGCCAGAGCGGTGGCTTCATTCAGAGCGTTGCGTACTTCTGGACGTGCAATGGCGACTTCGACGATACCGTTTTCAATAGCGCTGACAGTCACTAACTTGCCGACGTAATCTGACATGTATCGCTCCCTAATTAACTTTTCTGGCAACGTTCTCAGGCAACCTTTAACAGCTCGCTGACCGTTTCGAGATGGTAGTCGCTGTCGCCCAGGTAGTGATCGAACATCACCAGATGCTTGGCGTAGTTAGCGACATAGCACTCTTCGGTCATACCCATCGCCCCATGCAGCTGGATCGCCTGTTCGGCAATAAAGCGAGCTGATTCACCACAGTAGGCTTTGGCCGCGGCAATTTTGTAATCCCGTTCGCTTGCAGGGAGCGCGAGACTAGTGGCGGCTAAAATCGCCATGGAGCGGGACTGCTCCAGGTGCAAGTGCATATCCACCATACGGTGTTGCAGGGCCTGGAAGGTCGAAAGCGGTGCGCCAAACTGCTTGCGCTCTTTTAAATATGCGAGCGTTTGGTCGCAGGCCTCCTCCATTGCGCCGATGGCTTGGGCGCAGAGCGCTGCCCGGCCAACGGCCAGTACCTCCGCTAGTACATCGCTAATATCTTCACTCAGGCAGTTAGTTAATGGCAGCGTGACGCTGTCCAGGGTCAGATCACCGGCGGGTTGGTCGTCGATAGTGCGGTAGAGGTGCGTAGATGTGCCCGGTGCATCAGCGGGCACAATAAATAGCCCTAGCTTGCCGTTAGCTAATTGAGCGCTGACCAGCGTAGCCGCAGCGGACTCCAGGTTCAGTACCACGTCTTTTCTACCGGTTAACTGCCATTGGCCGCCTTGCTGGGTAGCCTGGGTAGATACCGTAAAGGCGTCGTAGCGGGCGCCAATCTCCTGCCAGGCAAGCGCCAATTGATGCTCACCTTCAAGCAGTGGGGCTAGCCACCGGGTTTGCTGTTCGCTGTTGGCGGTAAGAGCTATCAGTTGGCCGGGCAGCACTAGGCCAGCCAGATAGGGCTCGGGCACTAAGCCTCGTCCCAATGCCTGCATAATAATCATCAGGTCGGTGCCATCGCCGCCTAGTCCGCCAACCTCTTCGCTGAAGGGCATATGCAGCAGCCCCAGCTCGGCAAAGGTGCGCCATAGTGCAGAAGAGCCGTTTGGAGCAGCGGCCAGCATAGTGCGGCGCTGCTCGGGAGAAATCTGGTCGGCCACCAAGCGGGTGAGCGTCTCTTCGAGCATGCGCTGCTCGTCGGTTAAAGCAAAATCCACGGTGACCTCACATATTTAGAATGGTTTTGGCGACGATACTTTTTTGTATTTCATTGGCGCCGCCATAAATCGATAGCTTGCGACGATTGAAGTACTGAGCGCTGGCGGAAGCGTTTTGGGCGCGTTCCTCATCCAGGCTGTCGTCGCCATGCAGGAAGTCGGGGAAGAACGGCAACGCAGCAGGGCCCAGGGCGCGCCGGGTAAGCTCGCTTAGCTCTTGGCGAAGCTCCGAGCCGCGTACTTTTAGCAGCGAGCTTTCTGCGCCGGGTACACCGCCATCTCGGGCAGCGGCAATCACGCGCAGGTTAGTCACTTCCAGCGCCATAAGTTCGAGTTCCGCTTTCACCACCCGCTGACGGAAGCTGGGTAGCTCCAGCAGCGGTTTACCGCGATGTTGAATCCGACTCGCCAGGGACTTCAAGTGGCGCAGCGCCTGCTTGGCGTGACCAAGTCCGGCAATCCCGGTACGCTCATGGGTGAGCAGAAACTTAGCGCATGTCCAGCCCTGGCCCTCTTCACCGACCCGGTTCTCTACGGGTACGCGCACGTTATCTAAAAAGATTTCGTTAACTTCGTGGGCACCATCAAGGGTAATAATTGGCCGTACGGTGATACCCGGTGTCTGCATATCAATCAACAGAAAGCTGATGCCCGCCTGCTTCTTGGCGTCTGGGTCGGTGCGTACCAGGCAGAACAGCATGTTGGCGTGCTGACCCAGGGTAGTCCAGGTTTTCTGACCATTGACGATATAGTGGTCGCCATCGCGAACGGCGCGGGTATTTAGACCCGCTAAATCAGACCCAGCGCCGGGCTCTGAGTAGCCTTGGCACCACCAATCCTGATTGCTCAAAATGCGCGGCAGATAGAGCTGTTGCTGCTCGACACTGCCGAATTTCATGATGACGGGAGCCACCATGTTAACGCCGAAGGGTACGACTGTAGGTGCATGGGCAGCAGCACACTCTTCGTCGAAAATATGCCGCTGTACCGGCCCCCAGCCTGGGCCGCCGAACTCTTTTGGCCAGTTAGACGCCAACCAACCCTGTTCGCTAAGAATATTCTGCCAGCGCAGGTAGTCATCAGCGCGCAGGTGGCGGCCCAAGCGCACGCGCTGGCTGATATCGCTGGGCAGTGCATCGGCTAGAAAGCGGCGTACCTGTTCGCGAAATGCCTGCTCTTCGGGGCTAAAGGTGAGGTTCATGGGCTATACATCCTTAGCAACAGTTGAGAGCGTGGCCTGGCGGTGTGGCCCTCCTAGGTGACGCGGGTAGCCAAACGCTTCCACCGCGAGTAAATCGATGTCACTTTCCCGGTAGCAGAAGCTCTGTTCCGCTATATTGATACTTGCCTGTTCAAGCGCTGACTGCTTTTCACTGGCTGAAGCTTGCTGAATCGCAGCATGCATCGAGCGAAGTATGCTTTTTTGCTGGCTGACCACGATGTTTAGCCGCAACGCTTTAAGCGTGAGTGCGACTCGCTGCTGAGTAAGTGGCTCTGCGCTTACATTGACTAGCTCACCTATTTGGCCATTTTCAGCAATGATCAGGCTTAGTGCCGTATCGCTGTCGATGCCAATTTCTTCCAGTGCGACAACAGGGTAATTCGCGAGGGAATCCTGAGTAGCATTTGGCGCCAGTAGGCAAAGTTCGGGGGCCTCGTGGGACGCGCTGGTTAAGCTTATGCCTGCCTTTTGCGCCGCCTTCTGCAGACGTTCAAAGAGCGGATGCTCACCGACCAGCGCCACGTGTTTAAAAGCACTGGTTTTCTCAATATCGGGCACCAGATGGGGGCTGCGTGCGGCAAAAAACAGATGAATAAGCCCGGCGCGCTGGGGGGAGTCCATACAGGCTAGAAACAGTTCTCTCTCGCGGCGTAATCCAGCCTCAAGTGATTCGGCTTCCACGCAGGCCTGAATCGCTTCGACAATGCGAAACGGCGAGAACAGTTCGGAAGACTGTTGGTTAAGATGTTCCAACGTCTTAGTGATGGCTTGGGGGTTCGCCGTCGGGGCAGGAAGTTGGCCGGTGATGCGGGGCGTTTGGGCGCCTGCCAGCACTTCCTGGGCGGCGGCTAAACCCGCTTCAAGAGGCGTTTGGGCATTGCTGATAGCATCGATAATCCCCGCCTCAAGCGCTTCTTCAGCCTCCACAAAGCGACCGCTGGTAATCATCTCTAACGCGCGCTCAACGCCCACTAAGCGTGGTAAACGCTGGGTGCCACCGGCGCCAGGCAGTAGGCCAAGCTTTACCTCTGGTAGCCCTACGCGGGTTCCTGCCAGCGCGATTCGGTAGTGGCAACCGAGTGCTACTTCCAAACCGCCGCCCAGGGCCGTGCCGTGCAGGGCGGCGATCAGCGGTTTGGGGCAGGCTTCCAGGTGGGTAATCACATCGGGCAGGAGGGGAGCTTGGGGCGGCTTGCCAAACTCACGAATATCCGCCCCGGCAATAAACGTGCGGCCATCGGCCAGCACGACCAGCGCTTTAGCATCGGCGTCGGCAATACCCTCTTTGAGCGCGTTGACTAAGCCGCTGCGCACGGCCTGACCCAGGGCATTAACCGGCGGGTTAGCAATTTGGATAACGCCTATATCACCGTGGCGCTGGTAGTGAACGGACATAATTAGGTTCTCGTATTTCGCATGATAGTGAATTGAAAATAACCTTGGCGTTACACCTATTAAGCAGCAGAGGCGCTTTGCGTACGCCGATGGTGGCGCTGGCTTAAGCGCGCCATCAACACGCCGGGCACTAGTGCAGCAAGCGCAAGGCCGATCAGTTCCCACTGGCTAAGGGGGATCATTCCACCGCCAGGCAGTGCCAGTAATAGTCCCGCAACCAGTACCAGGGCGCGAATAATGATCTCCTGCAGCGCGCCATAGCCCAGTCGCCCAACGCCCATCAAGTAGCCTTGCATGGCGGAGGCAAACAGAATGATGCCGAGCACGGCCTGGATAAACACGGCCACGATCACCAGCGGTGCGCCCTGCATAATCAACGCCGGATTAAGCACAAAGAGGAAGGGGATAAAGTAGATTACGCTACCCAGGCGCATGGCCTGGAGGCCCGTTTCCATGGGTCGGGCACCGGCCACGGTGGCGGCGGCAAAGGCACCGAGTGCGACCGGCGGAGTAATAAAACTCAGCATGCCCCAGTAAAGGATGAACATATGCACCGCCATGGGATCCAGCCCTCCGCCTTGAATCAGCGCGGGGGCTAGCGCAACGGCGAGGAAAATATAGGCGGCAGTCACGGTCATGCCAATGCCGAGCACGAAACTGGTCACGGCGCCCATAATCAGCAGCAACGGCACGCTGCCTCCGGCAATATTGATAAAGTCGTTAGCAATGGTGCCAGAAAGGCCGGTCATCGAAAGCGCACCGACTAGCATGCCCACGCCGGCCAAAATAGCGATCAGCTCGGCAAACAGCTTGGCGGCAGACGACAGCGTATCGGCCACGTCTTTCCAGCCCCAGCGGTTATGCTTGGAAAGCTGGTTCAGCACTAACAGCAGCGCGGTAGCGTAAAAAGGCGCTACGGCTTCGCGCTGCATAATCAGCAGCATCCAGACTAATAACGCGAAGACAAAAATAAAATACCAACCCTCTTTGAGGGTTTGCCAAAGCGAAGGCAATTCAACGGCGGGTAGGCCTTTAATGTCGTGGCGCGCCGCGTAGGCATCAATCTGAATAAACAGACCCAGGAAATACAGAATCGAAGGAATCACGGCGGCCAGCGCCACAGCGGAGTAGGGAATGTCCAAAAACATCGCCATGACAAAAGCGGTGGCACCCATAACAGGGGGCATCAATACACCGCCGGTTGAGGCGCAGGCTTCTACACCGCCCGCAAAGGAGCGGCTCATACCGATACGACGCATGGCGGGAATCGATAGCACGCCGGTGGTCAATACATTACTGATCACGCTGCCGCTCATGGAGCCCATCAGGCCACTGGAGAAAATCGACACCTTAGCAGGGCCGCCGCGTACATGACCCAGCAGCGCAAAGGCCAGATTAATAAAAAACTTACCGCCGCCGCTTTTCTGCAGCACGACACCAAAGACCAAAAAGCCGATCACCAGGCCCGCGAACGCCTGCAGCGGCACCCCCATGATGCTTTCGGTACTCATGGTGTGGTACATGGCGGTTTGTTCAAGGGTGGAAGGAAACGCCTGGATAGGGCCGGGGACGATATCGGCCACCAGCGGATAGAGCGAGAATACCCCGGCAATAATCGCAATGGGTAAACCACCCGCCCGGCGTGCTGCTTCGATAATCAGCAGCCAGTAGGCGTAGCTGGCATAAATGGCGATTTCGGGTGCAGAAAAGGCCCAGCCGCGCTCCAAAATGGGCACTGCGTTGTAAACAAAATAGCCGCCAACGATAAGCGTGATGACGCTCAGCGTGTAGTCATACCAGGGAATGGGCTGCTCTTGTTGGCGACTGCGCATGGGCCAAAGCAAAAACACCAGCGGTAGCAGCAGCGCCACAACGGCGTAGTAGAACTGCGTCTCCAGACCCGTAACGAAAGTCAGTAAGCCAACGTTAAACAGATAATCCAGGGTCATCGCCATCAAAATGACGGTGACTGTGGCGGGAATCCAGCGCAGTGCAGTAGGAAGCTGACGAATTTGGCTGATCTTTTCTTTAACCTGCTGATTATTGGCAGGCGAGGTATCTGTGGTCATGGGGGGGTATCCGTCAATCAGCAGGGGGCGGCAATTGCCGCCCCGTGGCGTATCACTCGAAGATCGGTTCGAAACCGGCATCGCTAAGCGCGGTGGCACGGGCTTCCATCCAGTCGGCAGTAAATGCCTCGTCATCACTGGGCGCGTCTTGCATAAAGCTTTCCCAGGCGGTTAAAAGCACGTTCTGGCGTTCAACGAGCTTGTCCTGATGGGCCTGCATTTCATCGGTCCATACATCGATCTCTTTGTAGTACTCCACGACCGCATCGTGGAACGGCACTACCCACTGAAGGTCTTGCTGCTCCAAGGCGTAGCCAAGAGCCCCTGGGGCGTTATCTTTATAGTCGTCGAAATTTTCCTGCATGGCCTTGATCAGACCATAAGCCACGTTGTCATCCAGGTCTTGGTTGGCGACCACGATAGGGTAAGGGTAGCTAGCGCTGGGCACCGGATTTTCGGCGCTGATGCCGCCTGCCCCGGAAGTGACTTCGTGAGGGCGGAAGTAGGGCGCCACCGCAGCCATACGCTCCCAGCCGGCTTCGTCGTTGGGGTCTAGCACTGGCCAGCTAATGCCGCGAGGGCTACTGGCCAACTGCTGGGCGGGCGGGGTGACCGTTGTGGTAAAGGAGGCATCCACATCGCCAGCGATAATGCCGTCGAACGAGCGGCCGTAGCCGGGGTAATCAACCCGCTCTACGTCATCCCAGGTTAAACCGCCAAAGGCGAGGTACGCCTCTGTGCCTTTATTGAGCGCATCGTCGCCACGGATATAGGCGATGCGTTTGCCCGCCAAGTCAGCGGGCGTTTCAACATCCAGGTCGCCCGCGACCGCAAGGGAGAGACCAAAAGAGGCGGTGGAAGTGGTAATCACGCGCAGCGGCTGAGGGCCCCAGTCACGGTCGGCAAACATCATCACACCTTCCGCTCCGTAGTAGCTGGCGATCCCACAGGCGCAAAGGTCAACGCGCCCCTGCTTGAGCGGCGTCATGCGTGATACATCGTTATCACCCGGCAGAATACGTACAGACGAATCGTATTTGTTCTGCAGCATATTGCCGATGGCGACGGCTTGGGCATACCCACTTGAGTTGGTGCCATAAGCCGTCCAGGCCATGGTGCCGGGCAGTTCAATTTCACTAGCGTGGCTGACTGCTGCGCCGAGTAACGATAGAGGTAAGGCGGCAACAAGTAGGCGGTGAGCGAAGGGGCGCATTGGGATGCTCCTTTATTGTGGTTGTAGTGACGTTGATGGTTATGGCTGGTTGCTATTTAACTTAGAGTGTTTTGCTATGCGGTATTGTATTTTGCTAAATGGTCGAGTGATAGTAGAGAAGCCGCTGGGTGGCTGTCAATGCCGTTGTTAGCAGCGGCGTCCGTTAGTAAACAACCGGCATAAAAAAACCAGGCAATTGCCTGGTTTTCAGAGTAATGGTGAGTGCTATCCAGCTACGAGAATTCTCGCCAAGCGGCGTAGGTGCTTAGAAATACCCGTCCGGTAAGCGCCTCTAGGAAGTCACTTTTCTTCAACTGATCCATCACCGGGCCTTTTACCTCGGATAAATGCAGTTTTACATCGGAGTCTTTTAAGCGCGCATTAATAGCATCCAGGCTCTCTAGGGCCGAGGCATCGATCAGGTTGACCGCCGAACAGATCAGCACAACGTGCTCAAGCTCGGGTTGGCTCGCCACCAGGTTATAAACGGTGTCCTCCAAATAGCGTGCATTGGCAAAGTAGAGGCTCTCATCGATGCGCAAGAGGGCAACGGTATTGACCGTTTCGACATCGTGGCGGGTAGTGTTTCTAAAATGTTCGGTACCGGGCACACGACCTACCAAGGCGCTATGGGGGCGGCTGGTGCGGTACAAAAATAGCGCAATAGAAAGTGTCACACCGCTAATGATGCCGGCTTCAACGCCTTCGCATAGCGTGAGTAGAATTGTCACCGCCATGGCGGCAAAGTCGCTGCGGGAGTAGCGCCAGGTTTGGCGCAGCATGGGGATGTCTACCAGTGTCAAAATTGAGACGGTGATTGTTGCGGCCAGGGTCGCGATGGGCAGATAGTAGAGCCAACCGGTAAACGACATGGTGACCAGCGCAATACCTAGCGCCGCAAAGGCACCGGCGGCAGGTGTTTGCGCACCCGCATCGTAGTTAATAACGGTGCGGGACAGACCACCGGTTACCGGCATACCACTGGAAAACCCGGCGGCTAAATTGCTGGCGCCCAGGCCCACTAGTTCCTGATTGGGAGAGATGCGCTGGCGCCGTTTAGCGGCCAACATCTGGCCCATGGAGACCGACTCCACAAAGCCGACCAGGCTAATCAGCAGCGCTGGGATTAGCAGCGCCCGCCATAGCGAGTAGTCCGCCCAAGGAAAGCTTAACGAGGGTAAACCACCGGGAATTTGCCCTACCACGGAGACGCCTTTATCGGCCAACTGCCAATGCCAGGTCACCAGGGTGGTAATCACGACCGCAAAGACTGGCCCCGCTTTGGCGATCAAGTCCGCCAGAGTGCGTGGCAGACCCAGCGTGAGCAGGGCGGCTTTACCGTGGCGCCGCATGGCAATCAAAAACAGCAGGGTTCCACTGCCAATCAGTAGGGTGGGTAAGTTAAAGGTGGTTAAGTTTGGTACCAGGGTGATAAGACGTTCCACCAGGGTAAAGCCACTGCTCTCAACCCCCAGTAGGCTGCCAAGCTGGCTGGCCGCAATCAAAATACCCGACGCCGTTAAGAAGCCGGAGATAACCGGGTGGCTTAAAAAGTTGCTGAAAAAGCCCATTTTCAGCAGCCCCATCACGACCAGCATGCCACCGGAAAGCAGTGACAGGATCAGCGCTGCCTGTAAGTAGGTCTCCGTACCCGCGGCTGCTACTGAGGAGAGCGCAGCACCGGTCATCAGCGCGATGATTGCCACCGGCCCGACCGCGAGGGTTTTACTGGTGCCAAACAGGGTATAGATCAGTTGAGGCAGGATACTGGCGTAGAGCCCCACTACCGCGGGTAGCCCGGCTAGCAGCGCATAGGCCAGCGATTGGGGAATGACCATCACGGTGACGATCAAGCCCGCCAAAAGGTCTGCCCCCAATAGGCGTTTATGGTAGTGGGGGAGCCATGTCAGGATCGGCAAGTAGCGCTTTAGCATGGGGTCCTGGTGTTGTAGAAGTGGCAGAACCAAGAGAGTAAGGGATATTCCATTTCATTGCAGTGCTTATATTCATTTTTACTGCGGTAACCCAATGATGACCAAGCGCTTATAGGATTTGTGTCTTCTCCAAAAGTGCTACTTCCTTCCCCCAAAGTGCTACTTCTTTCATAAGCGTTACACGCTAAGCTTAGTCGCAAAGGGGGTTGAACCCCTCAGAAGTAGTATTTTCGATACTCAATAACATCAATAAAAGAGTACAGCTCATGCGCTTACTGCGATTGTGTGTTCCGGTGCTGTTTGTAGTGCTGTCGATAGGGCTTGCCATACAAGGAGGGCTCTGGCGTTATCTGGCACTTCTATTCGCCGCGCTAGGCGGTGGCGCTATGCTACTCAGCGTACTGGAAGGCGTCTACCGAGCCGACCAACGTCGCCTGGAACAGCATCGGCTTGGCTTTAAGCCACTGCGTGATTACCGTTCGCTTCGCGCCATGGCCTACAGGTTAATGAACCGCGCTAGCAGCACAGCGATTGCCTCGGCAGAAGTGTCGCACTATGCCGATCTGATGGATCAGCGCCTCTCAAAGCAAGAAACCATGGCTCGTGAAGCTTCATCGAGCATGACGGCCATTAATGCAGCCATTATGCAGGTGAGTGCCAGCGCCAGCCAAGTGGCGGCGCTGGCAGAGAGCGCCCGGGAGGCCAGTCATCACAACCATGATGAACTGGACGATATTATTCAGGACATGAGCGATGTTGCCGACCGCTCAAACCAAGCGCTGGAAATGCTGACCGCGCTGAACGATAAAATTGAGCGTGTACGTAACGTTACTTCCATGATTGAGGATATCGCCGAACAAACCCATCTGCTGTCGCTCAATGCGTCAATTGAAGCGGCCCGAGCGGGTGAACACGGGCGAGGGTTTGCAGTCGTCGCCGGCGAAGTGCGCAACCTGGCACTCAAGACCTCTACCGCAACGCAAAGTGTCGATGAGCTGGTTAAGGATATGCATCAGAGCGGCCAGTCGGTCGTCGCCACTATGGGCCAGTTAATGACCCGTATCAGCAAGCGCTCCAAGGGGCTACAAGTGGTCGGCAACAGTCTGGGTACGATGACTCAAGAATTCGACCAAGTGCAGAGCGAAATTACCCGGGTTGCCGATGCGATGGAGAACACACGCCAGCATAGCCAAACCGTGGCGGACAGCCTGAGCCAGTTGGAAGATGATGTCGATGAAGGCAATCGTAATATGCATGATTTGGCCGAGCAGGCCCGGGCATTGATGGAGGCTGCCGAAGGGGTCGATGGTGAACTGGCTCAACAGCATCTGGAGGGTCGCCACCAGCAGGTATTCCACGCTGCACGATTAACCGCCAATAAATTGGGCAAGTTGCTGGAAAAAGCGATAGCCAGCGGGGAGCTTTCAGATACCCACCTGTTCCAGCCCCAGTATGAACAGATTCCGGGTACGCAGCCGCCACAGTATACAACCGGCTTTGATAGTTTCACCGACAGGTATCTACCTGATCTGCAGGAGCCTTTGCTCACTCAGCTAGGTTTGAGCTACGCCATTGCCTGTGACCGTAAAGGCTATGTGCCTACCCATAACAAGGCAGTTAGCCTCGCGCCAACCGGTGATTACGCCCACGATCTAAAATTCTGCCGCAACAAACGCATTTTCGATGACTCAACTGGCAGCCGCTGTGGTGCTCATGAAAAGCCGTTACTGCTGCAAACCTACAAGCGCGACACCGGCGAGATCATGCACGACCTCTCGGTACCGGTGTATGTCCAGGGTAAGCACTGGGGCGGTTTCCGAGTTGGCTACCAGCCTGAGCGTGATATAGCGGCTCCCCCTGCGTTGCAGTCAGAGACCGCTCCAGTGCCACCGCTTGCACTAACTAGCCGCAGCGTAGCGCGGGCGTGACTGCCACGCCGACCAGGAGTAGAGCGCGAGCCCGATCCAAATAAGCACAAACGTTGCCAACTGAATAAGGCCCAGGGGCTCGCCGAACACGGTTAAGGCAATCAGAAACTGAATGCTGGGGTTGATGTACATCAAAAAGCCCAGGGTTGCCAAACGCAACCGGCGTGCCGCGCCGGCAAAGGCCATTAACGGCAGCGCGGTCAAAGCCCCACTGGCGATCAGCAGGCCAGTCGATGACGTATCTTGAAGAAAATGCGAGCTGCCGTTCCAGCTTAACCAGGTCAAGGCGATCAGGGCGAGGGGGAATAGCAACAGGGTTTCCACAAACAGTCCCGATAATCCGTCCAGTGGCACCTGCTTACGAAACAGGCCGTAACTGCCGAAGCTTAACGCCAGTAGTAGACTAAGCCAGGGCAGTTCACCCAGCATCACAAATTGCGTGGCAATGGCCACGCTGGCCAAGCCCAAGGCGACCAGCTGCAGCTTGGCCATCACTTCCCGAAGTACCAGCATGCCTAGCGCGACGTTCACTAATGGCGTTAAGAAGTAGCCCAGGCTCGCCTGCAATACCTGCTTCGACTCCACTGCATAAATATAGATACCCCAGTTAAACGCAATCAATAGCGCACAGGCCAACACCCGACCAAGCCGCTTGGGTTCCCCCAATGCGGTGACAACGGGCGGCCAGCGGCGCAGAAGGGTAATCAAGCCGACCAGAAATAGACACGCCCAAATGATACGGTGAATCAATATTTCAAAGGCGGGAATGCCGTCAAACAGGGCAAAAAATAGCGGAAAGCAGCCCCACATGGTGTAGGCGGTTAGCCCATACATAACGCCTTTGACGGCATCTGGGTCGCGTGTTGGAGTAGGAAGCATAGCAGCCTCATTATTTAAAGATGCTAATCTAGCATAAACGTTGTCTTGAGACTGACGAATTGGAGGTGTTAAGTGAGTCAACTTAGGAACACGCTAGTGCAGTGTGATCTGCGCTGGGAAGATCCCCAGGCCAACCACGCTCATCTTGAGAAGTTGCTGGGCGAGCTGGATAGCCGCGACACGGATCTTATTGTATTGCCTGAGATGTTTGCCACTGGCTTTACCATGAATTCCCGCGAAATGGCCCAGCCGATGGCGGAAAGTCAAAGCGTTGCCTGGCTACAGGCCCAGGCGAAGGCGCGCAACTGCGTGATGACCGGCAGCGTGGCGATCGAAGAGGACGGTGAGTTTTATAACCGCTTGATTTGGGCAACGCCGGAGGGGGTGTTAACCCACTACGATAAGCGTCACCTATTCCGTATGGCCGGTGAGCATGAGCGCTACGGTATGGGCAGTGAGCGTAAAGTGGTAGAGCTCAATGGCTTTAAGCTGCTGCTGAGCGTTTGCTACGACCTGCGTTTTCCGGTGTGGATGCGTCAGCAACCAGCAGAAGGGGAGCATTTCGAGTATGATGCGCTGCTGTGTATCGCCAACTGGCCAGCACCGCGTCGTCATCCATGGCGTACGCTGCTACAAGCCCGTGCGGTAGAGAACTTAAGCTATGTGATTGGCGTTAATCGCGTTGGAGAAGATGCCAAAGGGCTTGCCTATAGTGGCGATTCCCTGTTGGTGGACTTCAAAGGCGAACCGCTCATTGATCAACCTGCCCATACCCCGTTTATAGAGACGGGCACGCTGGATAAAACTGCCCTTGATGCTTTTCGTGAAAAATTTCCTGCCTGGCAAGATGCCGACCACTTTCAACTGCTGCCAGGAGTGGGTTAATGATGCGCCTTGATCGCTTTTTGAGTGAAACCACGCCATTAACCCGTAGCCTGGCTAAGCGGGCACTCAAAAATGGTGAGGTAACCCTCAACGGCGAGCCGATCAAGCAGTCGGCGACCCAGATCGATACCGATAACGATGTGGTGGTGCTCAACGGCGAGCGGTTGGCGCTGGTTGGCTTGCGCTACATTATGCTGCACAAGCCCGTCGACGTTGAATGCAATGCCCGCCGCGGACTCTATCAGCGCGCGATAGATCTGATAGATCTGCCCAAAGCCGATCGGTTACAGCCGGTAGGGCGGTTGGATGTGGATACCACTGGACTGCTGCTATTAACCGATGATGGCCAGTGGTCGCACCGTGTCACGTCACCGCGCCATCGCTGCGCCAAGGTGTATATCGCCGAGCTAGCGGAACCGATGGAAGGTGCGACGGCGGAGTGGGCGATTGGTCAAGTCGCCGATGGCCTGATGCTGGATGTAGAGGAGACCCCGACACAGCCCGCAACACTCAGGCTGCTTTCGCCCACCCAGGCAGAACTCACCATTACCGAAGGGCGCTATCACCAAGTGAAGCGTATGTTTGCCGCCTTGGGTAATCACGTGAACTCACTGCACCGCAGCTCTATCGGTGATTTGGCTTTGGATGCCAACCTGGCGCCCGGCGAGTGGCGAGAATTAACCGCCGACGAAATCGCGCTTTTCTGAGTCCTTGCTTAAGGTTTCTATTAGCCGCTTCCCAAAAGGGTAAGCGGCTTTATTTTATCTGAATATTTATACCGTTATCTTTGTTCTGACACCAACAATAGCAAGTACCGTGGCTGGTTAAAATTAGTTAGTCAGATGCGCAGCGGCAATCAACGCTTGAGTATAAGCGTGCTGTGGCGCTGAAAGCACCTCTAGGCAGGGGCCTTGTTCGACCACTTCGCCATCCTTGAGCACCATAATACGGTGTGCCATGGCACGCACAACGGCTAAGTCATGGCTTATGAATAAATAACTTAGCTGACGGCGTGCCTGCAAATCGCGCAACAGGGCGACTAGCTGCTTCTGCACGGTACGGTCTAACGCCGAGGTTGGCTCATCCAGCACCAATAGTTCCGGTTCTAAGATAATCGCTCTTGCCACGGCAATGCGCTGGCGCTGACCGCCGGAGAACTCGTGGGGGTAGCGCGCGGCACAGCTCTCGGGCAAACCTACCTCGTGCAGCGTTTGATTAACCCGCTGGGTGACTTCTTCAGTGGTGAGATGGGGGTAGTGAAAGCGCAGCCCCTCGCTGACGATATCAAACACTGGCATACGCGGTGAAAGCGCGCCATAGGGGTCTTGAAACACCATTTGCAAGCGGTGACGTTGGCGGCGTAACGCATCGCCGGTTAGAGAGCTTAGTTTATCGTTGCCAAGGGTAACATCGCCTTGGCTAGTGACCAGCCGCATGACTGCTGAGGCCAGCGTGGTTTTACCCGAGCCGGATTCACCGACAATGCCCAGGGTTTCCCCTGGTGCTATTTGGAAATCTATTGGATGTACCGCTATAAAAGCGGAGGGCTGGCGCTTAAATAAACCAGTTTTAGGACGTTTAAAGCTCACGCTTAATTGACGAGCGGTCAGTAGCGGCGCTGTATGCTCTATAGCTTGGGGCCTACCTTCCGGCTCAGCGGCCAGTAGCGCTTTAGTGTAATCGCTTTGAGGGTGCTGAAAGACCTGCTCCACCGGGCCGATTTCCTGAATGCGCCCCTGGTACATCACGCAAATGCGATCGGCATGACGGCGCACCAGGTTTAAGTCGTGGCTGATAAACAGCATGCCCATGCCATGATGATCGCGTAGTTCACGCAGCAGGGCGAGAATCTCCTGCTGTACCGTGACGTCCAGCGCGGTGGTGGGCTCATCGGCAATCAGCAGTGAGGGATTGTTGGCAATCGCCATGGCAATCATCACCCGCTGGCGCTGCCCACCCGAGAGCTGGTGGGGCCAGGCATCCAACAATTCGTCCGGGCGCGGTAGTTTCACTTGTTCCAACAGTTCTTTGCAGCGTTCCCGGGCCGCCTGGCCCCGCAGTCCTTGATGCAGCCGCAAGGCCTCACCAATCTGCTTGCCCACCCGATGCAGGGGGTTGAGCGAGGTCATCGGCTCCTGGAAGATAAAACCGACGCGATTGCCACGCACCGTGTTCCACTCAGTTTCCGTTAAAGTGGCCAGATTGGTATCACCTAGCCAGCGTTCGCCTTGAACGCTGGCATTACTGGGCAGCAAATTCACCATGCACAGCGCCGATACCGATTTACCCGAGCCGGACTCACCGACAATGGCCAGGGTTTCACCTGCATGGAGGGTGAGTGAGAGTGAGTGAACCACCGGGGTGCTATCAAAAGTGACATCAAGGTGTTCAATGCGCAGCAGGGGATTAGGCATGCTGAGTCTCCTGAGCTGGGCCTGCTTGGCGCTGTTGTACGTGGCGGGGATCAAAGGCGTCGCGCAAGCCCTCGCCGATAAATACCAGCAGTGACAGCATGATCGCCAAGGTCATAAACGCCGTGATGCCCAGCCAAGGGGCGTGTAGATTATTTTTGCCTTGGGCAGCAAGCTCACCCAGCGAGGGAGCACCCGGCGGCAGGCCGAAGCCGAGAAAATCCAGAGCGGTCAAGGTGCCAATGGCGCCGGTAAACAGAAACGGAATAAACGTCAGCGTGGCGACCATGGCATTGGGTAGCACGTGACGCCACATGATTAAACGTGACGGCAAGCCCATGGCTTTGGCCGCGCGCACATACTCCAAATTGCGTGCACGCAGGAACTCGGCACGCACGATATCGACCAGGCCCAGCCACGAAAAGAGCAGCATAATCCCCAGCAGCCACCAAAATCCCGGCTGAACAAAGCTGGCTAAAATAATCAGCAGGAAGAGCACCGGTAAGCCGGACCAAATTTCAGTGAATCGCTGACCGATCAAATCAATTTTGCCGCCAAAGTAGCCCTGCACACCGCCCACTACCACACCGACGACTAGTGATCCTGCGGTGAGTGCCAGTGCAAAGGCTACCGAGAGTCGAAAGCCATAAATCACCCGTGCGGTCACATCCCGCCCTTGGTCATCGGTGCCCAGCCAGTGGCGGCTATCCGGCGGGGCCGGAGAAGGGCGGGTCATATTCATGTCCAGGGTCTGATATGAAAACGGAATAATGGGCCATAGCGCCCAGCCATGATCATCAATTTGTTGCTGAACAAAGGGATCCAGATAGTCCGTTCGGGTCGGTAGAAAGCCGTCAAACTCGGTTTCTGGGTAGTCCACCAGCATGGGAAAGTACCACTGGCCGTCGTACTGCATGATGATCGGTTTGTCGTTGGCAATTAGCTCGGCAAACAGGCTAAGAATAAACAGCGTGGCAAATAACCAAAGTGACACCCGGGCACGGCGATTGGCTTTAAAAGCGGACAGTCGACGGCGAGTGATAGGCGATAAACGTGATGATAAAGAGGCCATTATCACGACTCCCGAGTCGAAAAATCGATACGCGGGTCTACCCACACGTAGGTCAAATCGGAAATCAGCTTGAGGATTAAGCCGATCACGGTATACAGGAATAGGGTGCCGAAAATCACCGGGTAATCCCGCTGCATGACCGCTTCGAAACCGAGCAGGCCCAGCCCATCCAGGGAGAAGATCACTTCGATAAGCAGCGCGCCGGTGAAGAAAATACCGATCATGGCGGCGGGTAGGCCCGCGATAATAATCAGCATGGCATTGCGAAACACATGGCCGTAAAGCACGCGCCGCTCGTCGGCCCCCTTGGCGCGGGCGGTAATTACATACTGCTTGTGAATCTCATCGAGAAAGCTGTTTTTGGTTAGCATCGTCAGCGTGGCAAAACTGCCAATCGAGGCGGCGATAACCGGCAGTGTGATATGCCAGAAGTAGTCTTTGACCTTGCCCCAGGCTGAAAGCTGGTCGAAGTCGGGTGAGGTCAAACCGCGTAAAGGGAATAAGTCCCAGTAGGTGCCCCCGGCAAACAGGACAATGAGCAGGATGGCAAACAGGAAGCCCGGAATGGCATAGCCGACAATCACTAACCCCGACGACCAGACGTCAAACCGGGAGCCGTGGCGTAGCGCTTTTTTAATGCCTAACGGGATAGAGATTAAATAGACCAGCAGTGTCGTCCAGAGCCCCAGTGATATGGAAACCGGCAGCCGCTCGATCATCAGCTCTGTGACCGGGCGGTCGCGGAAGAAACTGGTGCCAAAATCGAGGGTGAGGTAATCCGCCATCATGCCGATAAAGCGTTCGTGGGCGGGTTTGTCAAAACCAAACTGCTGCTCCAGCTGCTCGATAAAGCGTGGGTCAATACCTCGGGCTCCCCGGGAGTCATCGCTGACCTGGACATCGGCGCCCCCCATATCCAAGCGAGTGCTGGCCATGGCGTCGGCGCCTTCAAAACGCGCCAGCATCTGATCAATTGGCCCACCCGGCGCCGCCTGAACAATAATAAAATTGAGTAGCATGATCCCGAAAAGGGTCGGAATCATTAGCAGCAGTCGGCGTAGGGTATAACGGGCCACAGAGCACTCCGAGGTTTATGACGATGAAACCGTTGAGGACAAGCCGTTGCATTTAAGAAGTTGTAATCGGGCCAAAGTTAACGGCCGCGCTGGCGGCGCTGCAGTTCTGCTTCACGGTCAGTGTCTACCCACCACGCATCCAGATCCATGGCGTATTTGGGGAAGGGTTCGGGGTAACCAAACTTATCCCAAATGGCGATGCGGGTCTCCCCAGAGTGGTAGTGGGGAATCACATAGAACCCCCAGCGCAGTACCCGATCCAACGCGCGCGTGGCGGTATCCAACTCTTCACGGCCCTCAGCACTAATGATCTCCTCCACCAGTGCATCGACCGCCGGATGTGCCAGCGCCATCCGGTTACGGCTTTGCGGTGCTTCGGCGGCGGCACTGGTCCAGAAGTCGCGCTGCTCATTGCCCGGATTGTTCGACTGCGGGAAATGGCTGATCACTATGTCATAGTCGTAATTGCGCTGCCGGTTTAAATATTGATTAATATCAACGATCCGCAGCGATGTCTGCACCCCCAAGCGGGCCATGTTGCGAAGCATGGGTTGAACGACCCGTTCAAGGCCTGAGTCATAGAGCAATACTTCGAGGCTTAACGGCCGTCCAGTCTCCTGATTGACTAGCACGCCGTCCTCTACGCGATAACCTGCCTCACGCAGCAGGTCGAGCGCTTTGCGCAGCCTCTCGCGCAAATCAGTGGGCTGCTCAATGGGCAGCGGCTCGGTAAAGAGACGGTCAGAGCCGTGAGAGGCTATTAACGCTTCGTGAAAAGGCTCCAATAGTGTCAGTTCTTCTTCAGAGGGTAAGCCGGTGGCTTCCATTTCAGAGTTTTGGAAAAAACTCTTGGTGCGCTGGTAAGTGCCGTAAAAAATATTGGTGTTGAGCCACGGAAAATCAAAGGTCAGGCTCAGTGCTTCCCGCACCCTCGGATCCTGAAATTTCTCTTTACGCAGGTTGAAGACAAACGCCTGCATCATGGAGGGGTTAACATCAGGCACTGTTAGCCGCTTAACCAAGCCCTCTTCATAGGCTGGAAAATTATAGCCAATCGCCCAGGTGGCGGCGCGTGCATCGGTACGGAAGTCCGTCAGTCCCGCTTTAAAAGCTTCCCAGGCAATATCGCGGTCACGGTAGTAGTCGTAAATGATGCGATCAATATTGTATCGGCCAACGTTGACCGGCAAATCTTTACCCCAATAATCTTCATCGCGCTGATAAACAATTCGCCTACCTGGGTCTACTTCGCTAATGCGATAGGGCCCGGAGCCTGGGTGTGCCGCAAGGGTGGGGGAGTTGAATTCGCGGGGCTCCCAGTAGTGGCGGGGGAGTATGGGTAACTGGGCGACGATTAACGGCAGCTCTCGGGATTGAGTGTCGTTGAAGGTGAACCGTACCTGATGCTCATTGAGGGCGATGGCTTCTTCCACTCCCGCGTAGTAACTGGCGTAAAACGGATTTCCCTCTTCGCGGAGCAGATTAAGCGAGAACACCACATCGTAGGCCGTGACAGGTTCCCCATCTTGAAAACGCGCTTCAGGGCGCAGGTCGAACTCAATCCACTCCCTGTCAGGGTCAAGGCGCACGCCTTCGGCCAGCAAGCCGTAGAGGCTAAAGGGCTCATTGGGGTTGCTGACCATAAGGGTGTCATAAATTTGTGAAATGCCGGTAACTGGCGTGCCGCGAATAATAAACGGATTGGTCGAGTCAAAGCTGCTCCCCACGGCGGTATGGGTAATGGTGCCGCCTTTGGGGGCCTGTGGGTTTACGTGAGGGAAGTAGGGGAAGTCGGCTGGCAGCTCGGGGCTATCGTAAAGCGATAGCCCATGAACTGTTTCAATAGGAACCACGTTGTTTGCGTCGGTGTTCAAATCACCCACCACATTAGTGTTGGTGGCGGTGATAGACGTCGACTCTGACGCTATTGTTTCGGCGTCTGAAGCCAGTATTGAAACGTTGGACAGCAGGCCACTGATGAGTAGAAGCGTTTTCGCAAAAAACAAACCACGCGGCATTTGAGACATCCCATGTGAACAAAGCCAACTAGTTAACCCGGTTTAACGCCCTGAAAGTGTCAGCAGTTGGCCTGGTTGCAGAGTGCTGGGGCGGTCAATCGCATTCC
This sequence comes from Halomonas sp. IOP_14, assembly GCF_021021315.1. Lineage (NCBI taxonomy): Bacteria > Pseudomonadati > Pseudomonadota > Gammaproteobacteria > Oceanospirillales > Halomonadaceae > Halomonas > Halomonas sp. IOP_14. Next base: position 21,372 of record NZ_JAINWD010000041.1, read on the forward strand.
AGCGTATAAGGTCTTGCTGGTCAATATTATACCGGGCCGCAATCGCAGAGAGACTGTCGCCTCTTTCAACGCGGTGGGTATTGCCACGGCTGTTTTGCGCAAGCGCTTGGTTGCTGTCTTGTGTTTGACTGCCGCCTTGAGAAAGCTGCGCTAGCATCTGGGTATCCACTTCTTCAGGTACCAGCAGTGTCTGAGCACTACGGGGGTCAATGCTGCCATTGAGCAAGCCAGGGTTTAATTCGGCTAACGCGGTTTGGCTGACACCCAGCAGTTGAGAGGCTTCTGAGAGCGTCACTGCTTGGGCCAACTTAACTTTAGCGAAGGCCGGATCAACATGTATTTCCGGCAAGCTGACACCGTACTGCTCAGGGTCGTTAATGATGGTCGCGATGGCTTTCAGTTTGGGCACATACTGCATGGTTTCATAGGGCAGCGAGAGATCCCAGTAATCACCGTTTAGGCCTTGGCTTTGGGCCTGGCGTCGAGCGCGGTTAACGGTGCCTGCGCCGGCGTTATAAGCCGCTAATGAAAGCATCAGATCGCCTTCATACCACTGATCGGCCTGCATTTCCAAGTAGTCCAGCGCCGCTTCGGTGGAGGTTAAAACGTCTAACCGGCCATCGTAGTTTCCGTTGCGTACCAAACCCAATGCATCACCAGTGCCGGGCATAAACTGCCATAGCCCAGCAGCGCCGCGATGACTTCGCGCGCCTGGGTCAAAGGAGCTCTCGACGAAGGGTATTAACGCGACTTCACCAGGCAGGCCACGCTCGCTAACTTGCTGGGTAATCCAGGCAAGCCAGGGAGAGGCGCGTTCGGTGATAGTAGCAATGTTTTCGGGGCTGGAACGGTAGTGCTCAATCCATTCGTCTACCCGTGCTTGGGCCTCGTCTGGCAGTGACTTCTCTTGCCACTGAAAGCTTTTACGCAGCGTTGTCCAAGCGTCCTGAGGTTCCAGCTCCAGCGCCTCCCAAAAATGGATTCGGAACGGCGTGGGGCGTGGTTTTGTAGCGTCTACTGATTTACTGGTTGATGCCGTAGATCCTTCATAGGCTGTCGCAGAGGCTTGTGAGCTTGCCGCAGCGGCTAACATTAGGCCCATTATTACGGTACTGCCAGCGCTCAGCATCAAGCGCTGGCGAATCGTTCGATAGGTCATAGTTGCATTCGTTTGGTTTCGATAGCGTTCTTAAAAACGGTTCTTCCACTCGCGTAGAGTGGTGAACGTAGCGAGATCATCATTATTAACACCCTGGGTGCCTGCCGCTTGGCGCACGCTATCAGTGCCCACACGGAGGTAGGGATTAATTTTCAGCTCGCGTCCTATCGTGCTGGGTAAGGTGGGGCGATCCAATGCCCGCGCCTTTTCACACTCCTGCAAGGCGTGTTTGACGTCTTCGTTTTCAGGATCCGCAGCACGGGCAAACGTTAGGTTTGCCTGAGTGTACTCATGGGCTGCAAAGACCAGTGTATCTTCAGGGAGTTCCGCAAATTTTTTCAGCGCGGTGTACATTTGCTCCGGGGTATCCTCGAATAAACGACCGCAACCCGCGCAAAAAAGGGTATCACCGCAGAACAGTAGTGCAGGGATACCCGCTGTGAAGTAGCTGATATGATCCAGCGTATGGCCGGGGGTCGCCATGACGTCAAACAAGCGACCCATAATGCGGACTTCGTCGCCATCACCCACGGTTTCATCGATGCCTTCAATCTTGGGATTGTCGGGGCCGATAACGTGCGGAGAGTAGCGTTTAATTAATTCTGCTAAACCACCGGTATGATCATGATGATGGTGAGTAATCAGAATGCAGCTTAGGGTGAGCGACTCACGCTCAAGAAACTCGATTACCGGGGCAGCTTCACCGGGATCCACCACACAAACGCTTTGACTGGTATCTTGTCTTAATAGCCAAATATAGTTGTCGCTAAGGGCGGGGATCGGTGTCACGCTCATCATCGGCGAGATCCTTTAAGTTACGAAAAAACACATCAAACATTGCGCTTATTAGCGCTAAATCGGTGCGTAAAAGGCGTTAAAAAGCCGTTACTGTGGAGGGAAGCGCTGTTCATGTCAAATTCGACGATGGCCACGACACTGGCTAAGCGCTTACAAAGTAGCCAGCCTTATTGGCAAACAGAGGCGGGGCGTTCGCTGTGGGAAACACAGCGTGCCTGCTTAGGGCCCGTTGTGGAATCGCGTGTGGGCGGCCACAGCTTGGAAATGAGCATGGGGCCGGCACTGATGACCATGTCGGCCATTGCGCACCCCATACGCTGGTTGCCTACGCGTCAGTTAGCCGAAAACGATAGCACCTTGGTATGCCCACCGGATCAGCTTGCGCTGCCGGATCGCTGTTTAGATGTGATGGTCATCCACCACTGGCTTGAGCACTTAACCGATGCCCACTTTACGCTTCAGGAGGCTGCGCGTGTCACTGCTGACAACGGCATTATGGTGCTGTTTGGTTTTAACCCTGTCGGTGTGAGTGGTCTTACCCGGCAGTTGCGAAAGCGCCAACAGACGTTTCCCTTGAGCGGTACCTGGCGCTCGGCTAGCCGCCTGCGGGACTGGTTGGCGTTTGTCGACTTTGAGGTGGAGCGGGTAGACTATTGCTGTTTCAGGGGGCGGATGAACGCCAAGTGCGGTGAGTATTGGGAGTCGTTAGGGCGGCGGCATAACCTGCCGCTGGGCGAAAGTTATATGATTCAAGCACGCCGACAGCAGCGCCAAGCGCCAGTGCAGCGTTTGAAATTTGGTTTGAAGGCGCCAGTGTCCCCGGCGTCGTTGGGAGTTACCCGCTCAGGCTCATCCACCCACTACCAAGCTTATCAAACGCCTCCCGCTAGAACATCGCAAGCCAAAACACGGCAAACGGATAGGCACACAGCTGATTCAAATAAAGCTGATCCACAGAAGCCTGTTTTACATAAATCTGTTTTACATAGACCGGGGGATCAGGAGATTGACTAAAGAGGCGGCGGGAGATCTACCTCGGGTAACGGTGTATACCGATGGGGCTTGTAGGGGCAACCCAGGGCCCGGCGGATGGGGCGTCGTGCTGGCGAGTGGCGAGCATGAGAAAACCTTGAAAGGCTATGAAGCAGATACCACTAATAATCGCATGGAGTTAATGGCTGCGATTATGGCGCTACGCACCCTCAATACCCCTTGTGAAGTGGCGCTTTGGACTGACTCCCAATATGTACGCCAGGGGATTACCCAGTGGATTCATAACTGGATCAAGCGCGGCTGGAAAACCGCTGCCAAGCAGCCGGTCAAAAATGCCGAACTGTGGAAGACCCTGCACGAAGAGACCCAGCGCCACCAAGTCGAGTGGCACTGGGTAAAAGGGCATAGCGGCCACCCTGGCAACGAGCGCGCCGATGCGCTGGCCAATGAAGCGATTGATGAGCACCAAAAGAGGAGAGCATGATGCGTCAGGTGATCTTGGATACTGAAACCACGGGTATTGACCCCAAAGATGGCCATCGCCTAGTCGAAATTGGTGCTATTGAGATGGTCAATCGACGCTTCACTGGTCGCACTTATCACCAATACATCAATCCTGAGCGGCATATCGATGCTGAAGTAGTCGCCGTTCACGGGATTGATGACGCCAAAGTCGCTGACGAGCCGGTCTTCGCGGCAATTGCCGATGAGTTTTGGGCATTTATTGAAGGCGCAGAGCTGGTGATTCATAACGCCCCCTTCGATGTGGGCTTTATTGACCACGAGCTGGGCATGTTGAATCGGCAGCGTAAATCCCCTGTGTTGGGGCCGGTAAGCGATCATTGTGGCGTATTAGATACGCTGACCATGGCGCGGAAGATGCACCCCGGTCAGCGCAACAGTCTTGATGCATTGTGCAAACGCTACGATATCGACAATGGCCACCGGGTACTGCACGGCGCACTGTTAGATTCTGAAATCCTCGCCGAAGTCTACCTGGCGATGACCGGTGGACAGACCGCGCTGACCTTGGACGCGGCCTCCGCAGCGGAACAGGAGCAGGCGGATACCTCCAATGAGGGAATGTCGATTCAGCGGCTTTCTTTAACGCCGGGCCAGTTGCGCGTGGTGCGGCCAACAGACGAAGAGCGAGCGGCCCATCAGGCCAAGTGCGAGGCGCATCAATTGAACTGGTTTGAGGAGGGTGCGGCCAGCGATGCTTAGGCGAGAAATCCCCCATCACGAACAAGCTGGTCGGGTTATTCGGCTGTCGCGTAGCCTATTGGCGCCCGCACCGTTAAACGGTAGTGAAGAGTTGACCCCGCTGCAGCCCTATCAACCCTGGACAGAGCAGATGCAGCCGCTGTGTTACTGGGATGATGAACCGGTGGCGCTGCTTGTGGAATCCCAAGCTGGAAACGATTGGATTGATGGTCGTCAATGGATGAGCGAGCTTTCAACCGTTTGGTTTAGCCTGCTTTCCACGGCGCTGCAGGTAGGTGCTTGGTTAGAGAATCACCGTTTCTGCGGCCGCTGTGGTGCACCGGCCACCAAGCTAACTGCGGAATTTGCTATGCACTGCCACGCCTGTGGGCACCGCAACTATCCGCGTATCTCACCGTGTATTATCACGCTGGTGACCAGCGGGGAGGCGATGCTGCTTGCCCGCAGTCCGCGCTTTCCACCCGGGCGCTACTCCACCTTGGCGGGTTTTATCGAGCCTGGGGAGTCAGCGGAAGAGGCGGTGCATCGTGAAGTGTTTGAGGAAGTGGGCGTGCATATCGATCAACTGCGTTATCACCAAAGTCAGGCGTGGCCATTCCCGCACTCGTTGATGTTTGGTTACTTCGCCGAAGCCACCACCCGGCGCATTCGCATCGATGGGGTGGAAATTAGCGATGCGGCGTGGTTTTCACCTCGTCAGTTGCCCTCTCTGCCGCCGCCTTACTCGATATCCCGCGAACTAATCGAAACCCATTTGGCACGCTGGCGCGAAGAGTAAGCGGCGCCGCGTGCCGATATGACGATTACTCGCTAGGGAATAAGCTAGTCAGCTTAGTGGCCAGCATGACATTACCAGTCGCTTTTAGCTTACCGGTCATAAAGGCCGTCATACCATTGATCTCACCGCTCATAATGCCTTTTAGCGTGTCAGTGGTTAGGCTTAAGCTGACAGAAGGATCGTCGTGCTCACCCTCTTGTACGTCCAGCGTGCCATCTTGGATATTTAAGTAGTAGCTGCCCGCATCGGTAAAGTGAAACTGGAAAACTTCATCCATGCCCTTTGCCGCTTCCGGATTAAAACGCGCTTTTAACTTCTCAAGGGTGTTGTTTGACATAACATATCTCTCGGTTAAGTAGATCAGGCTAAGGCTAGCGACCAGAGCCAAAAGAAACAATCGTAAAGGCAAGCGAGGTTATTTCATACGGGCGTTCCAATCAAGCGCGCTAGTCACTATCAGCATACGCATATACAACGTACGAGCTATAAAGGAATTAATCCTCTAATGGAGAACGTCAATGAGTGAATGGGTAGCAGAGATAGGCACCTTTGTTGTGCAAACCACCATCGTGATGGCGCTGATAGGCTTTGGCCTGCTGCTGATTGCACGAACCAAGCAGGACAAAGAGAGCGAGCTGAAACTCACGATCGAGCCACTTAACGATCAACGACGCCGCCGTGTCCGGCGTTTGCGGCTGGCTGCCACGCTCCCTGGTGCGCGCAAAAAACTGCTGAAACTATTTCGCAGTGAAGATAAAAAGCGTCACAAGGAGCACAAAACGGAGCAAGACGACGCCTCAGCGCCAAGGGTTTGGGTGCTCGACTTCCATGGCGATCTGAAAGCCTCGCAAACCGAGCATTTTGCTCAAGAGGTATCGGCCATCATCGGTGTCGCCGCTAAGGAAGACGAGGTAGTGGTGCGTCTTGAGTCCGCGGGTGGCCTGGTGCATGCCTATGGGTTGGCAGCGGCGCAGTTAGACCGGCTGCGTACGGCGGGGTTAAACACAACCGTCTGTATCGACAAGGTGGCGGCAAGCGGTGGTTACCTGATGGCCTGTACTGCACAGCACATCAAGGCCGCGCCTTTCGCAGTGATTGGTTCCATCGGCGTGGTGGCACAAGTTCCCAATATTCATCGCCTGCTTAAGCGCCATGATGTTGACGTCGAACTGCTTACCGCCGGTAAATACAAACGTACCTTAACCGTGCTGGGTGAAAATACCGAAGAGGGTAAAGCGAAGTTCTTGGAGGATTTAGAGAATACGCACCGCTTGTTTAAAGGCTATGTGGCAGAACGGCGTCCCAGCATGGATATTGACACCCTCGCCACAGGCGAGATTTGGTACGGTAGCGAGGCGCTATCTTTACAGCTTGTCGACAGCGTAGGGACTAGCGAAGCCTATCTGGTAGAACGTATGACCGAGGCGCAAGTATTCACAGTGAAGCTAGAAGCCCCTAAAACCGTCAGTCGTAAACTGGGGTTGGCCATTTCAGAAGGTGTTGAAAAAGCAGCGCTGAAAGCGCTTGGTCTAATCGACGCCGCTGGGTGGCAGCGGCGCTGAGATTAAACCCTGAAGCGTTATGCAGCGTAATGGTGTGCCAAGGTGTCAATCACGGCCTTGGCGCTTTCGCTGCTTAACGAATAATAGATGGTTTGTGACTCCCGTCGGGTATCGACGAGCTCATCACGCCGCAAAATAGCCAGATGTTGCGAAAGTGCCGACTGACTTAACGCAAGCTGTTGATTAATTTGCGTCACTGACAGCTCTTTCTCGGCAAGAAGGCAGAGGATTTGCAGCCGTTTTTCATTGGCCAACGCTTTTAGCAGGTTGGTTCCCGCCTCAATAGCGCGACAGTTATGTTCAAGCAGGCGTGTAGCGGCGCTTGTAGAAGCAGACATAATGATCTCCTTGCCTACACTGTTACATCAGCGTTTTATAAGCATTGTTTTAAAGGCGTCGTTTTAAAGGCATTGCTGTACGTTGTCGAGGCATCGTCGCGTCGCGAGGACCATGTTGTTTAATGATCAGTAATTTAGCGAGTTTTGTCCAAACTTCTGTTTAACGGTTAATCAATGGTAGTCATTCGACATCTTGTCGACAATGTTGGTACCTGTCTACCGCTTTGGTCGCTATTTAGCCCATAGTATGAGGGCGAAATATCGGTTTCCTTTATAAAGTGTCAACAATTCTCCTTGATCGTTACTACAAAAAAGATAGGGGTACCATGAACCGCTACCAACACACCTTCCAACGCTCCATCGAACACCCTGAATCGTTCTGGGCCGAGCAGGCCAAACGTATTCCCTGGTATACGCCGCCCAAAACCATTCTCAGCTACGATGAGCAGAGCCCTGGGAAAGAGCATGCTCGTTGGTTCAGCGACGGTGAAATGAATCTTAGCTACGCTGCGCTGGATTATCATGTCGAAAATGGGCGCGGTGATCAGGCGGCGATTTTCTGGGATTCGCCTGCCGCACAAGCCAAGCTCACCCTTAGCTACCGCGAAATGCGCGATAAAGTGGCGTATTTCGCGGGGGCGCTAACGCAACTAGGCATCACTAAGGGGGATCGCGTGGTGATTTATATGCCGATGATCCCCGAAGCGCTGGTGGCCATGTACGCCTGCGCGCGGCTTGGCGCTATTCACTCGGTGGTATTTGGTGGCTTCGCCCCCCATGAGCTGGCGGCGCGGATTGAAGACGCCGAGCCTAAAGTGGTGGTTGCCGCTTCCTGCGGTATCGAGCTGGGCAAGGTGTTGCCCTATAAGCCAATGGTAGACCAAGCCGTTGAATTAAGCGCCCATAAGCCGGATGCCTGTGTCGTTTATCAGCGTGAAGCGCACCGGGCTGAACTGGAGGAGGGCGATTACGACTGGGAAGAGTTGGTTGCGACGGCGCCGTTTGCTGAATGTGTGCCGGTGAAGGGATCCGACCCGCTGTATATCCTCTATACCTCAGGCACCACCGGAAAACCCAAAGGTGTTATGCGCGATACGGGTGGCTACGCGGTAGCGCTGGCCTATTCGATGCAGGCGATCTACGCCATGGAGCCCGGTGAAGTGTTCTTTACCGCCTCGGATGTGGGCTGGGTCGTTGGGCATTCCTACATTGTTTACGCCCCCTTGCTACTTGGTTGCACCACGGTGGTATACGAAGGGAAGCCGGTAAAAACCCCCGATGCGGGCAGCTTCTGGCGCTTGATCGAGGAGTACCGGGTGAAGAGTTTCTTCACTGCGCCCACGGCTTTCCGTGCGATTAAGAAAGAGGATCCTGATGCTAAACTGTTACTGAACTACGATATCAGCAGCCTAAGGCACCTCTATGTGGCCGGAGAACGCCTCGATCCACCCACGTTTCACTGGCTGGATGACCTTTTGGACGTGCCGGTGATTGATCACTGGTGGCAAACTGAAACCGGCTGGCCCATCGCCGCCAACTTGCCCGGCATAGAGGCCGTGCCCACCAAAGCGGGATCCGCAACGTTCCCCGTTCCTGGCTTCAATGTGCAGGTGCTCAACCGTGATGGTGAACAGGCCAAACCCATGGAGCAGGGCAGTGTAGTGATCAAACAGCCCATGCCGCCAGGTTGTTTGACCGGCGTTTGGCGCGACGAGAAGCGTTTTCATAGCGCTTATATGGCGGCGTTCCCCGGTTATTATTTGACCGGCGATGGCGGTTATTTTGATGAGCAGGGTTATCTGTTCATTATGGGCCGTACCGATGACGTCATTAACGTGGCAGGGCACAGACTCTCGACCGGTGAAATGGAAGAGGTGGTTGGCGCCCATCCCGCGGTGGCCGAGTGCGCGGTGATTGGGATTCATGACGATCTTAAAGGGCAATTGCCGATTGGCCTGGTGATTCCTAAAGATGGTTTTAATGGCGATGAAGCGACACTGGAGGCCGAGCTCATTGCGCGGGTTCGCGAGCATATTGGCCCAATTGCCTGCTTCAAGCAGGTGTTAGTGGTCGACCGCTTACCCAAAACCCGTTCGGGTAAAATTCTGCGCAAGCTACTGCGCACGATTGCCGATGGCAAAGAGTTTGGTATTCCCTCCACCATTGATGACCCCACCAGCCTGACCGATGTTCACGCCGTCATGCGTGAACGCTCGGTAGGTGCCGCTGATAGAGCCACACCGCTGGATTGATGCGGCTACTTTTTATTAGCCAAGTGCGAGGGCATGCAGATTGCCAAGGGGTGGCGGCTTCCATCCCTTGGCTTTTAATATCATGTATAAGCCGTATAATGCGCTCCCCAGAACAGCGCCAGTTTTATCAACGTTGATTTGGCGATGCGCTTACTACCCCGAGGGTTCCCTAACCCCTCTTATCTATTAAAAAAAGGTCTACCAGCATGTTTGCATTGAGTGAGACTCAACACCGCCGTTGCCTAATGGTGATGGTGGCTTTCCATATCGGCATTATTGCCGCCAGTAACTATCTCGTTCAGCTGCCGTTTACGCTGTTTGGCTTTCATACCACCTGGGGCGCGTTTAGCTTCCCGTTTATTTTTCTAGCCACCGACCTAACGGTACGTCTGTTTGGCAAAGGGCCGGCGCGATCGATTATTCTGCGCGTTATGCTTCCCGCACTGCTGGTCTCCTATGTGGTATCCGTGGTATTTCCCCGCGGCAGCTTTGCCGGGATTGAGGCACTTTCGGAGTGGAACCTGTTTGTCGCCCGTATCGCCCTCGCCAGCTTCCTGGCCTATGTGATTGGCCAGTTGCTGGATGTACAAGTGTTTGACCGTTTGCGCCAGTGGGCATGGTGGGTAGCACCCGTTTGCTCAACGGTGTTGGGTAACCTGGCTGACACCTTTGCATTCTTCTCGGCGGCGTTCTATAACAGCCCAGACCCCTTTATGGCCGCCAATTGGATAGAAATCGCCGCCGTCGACTATGCCATTAAGCTCGCTATCAGCCTGCTGTTTTTCCTTCCGCTGTATGGCTTGCTGCTTGCCTGGCTAACGCGCCGCTTGGTGGTTTGGACAGGCCAGGTGGATGCCGAGCCCCGTACGGCGTAATCGCGTAAACACACAGAGTCCGCAAGGCTGAGGAGCTAGCATGACTGACGTTGCCACCGTTGATCTCCACTTTATCGATATGCCCGCCGACGAAGCCGCCGCAGATACACCTCCGCTGGTGGTGATTCATGGTTTGCTGGGGAGTGCCGATAATTGGCGTTCGCACTTAAAAGTGTGGCAGGGCAGCCGCCGGGTGATTGCGCTGGATCTGCGTAACCATGGCCGCTCACCCCATGCAGAGGGAATGCGTTACGCCACCATGGCGGATGACGTGATAGCGCTATTGGACAAGCTCTCGATCGAGCGCGCTCATGTGCTGGGCCACTCCATGGGTGGCAAAGTGGCGATCAGTTTGGCGCGCTTGGCGCCTGAGCGGGTGGCGTCGTTGATTGTGGCGGATATTGCCCCGGTGGCTTATGAGCATGGCCACGATGATGTGTTTGCCGCGCTCGATAATGTGCGGGAAGGTCAACCCAAAAGTCGTCGTGAAGCCGATGATCTGCTGGGCGAGCATGTTGAGTCGCGACCCACACGGCTGTTCTTGGCCACTAATCTGGTGCGCAATGACGATAACGTGATGGCGATACGGGTGGGCTTAGATCAGATCAAGCGTGGTTATAGCGACATTATCGGCGTGCCCGGTGGCGAGCAGCCTTTTGAAGGCCCGGCGTTGGTGCTACGCGGCGGCGATTCTCACTATGTGGCTGACGATATGATCCCCGCGCTGCGTGAAGTGTTACCCCGCGCTCGTGTGGTAACGCTCAAAAATGCCGGCCACTGGCTACACGCCGACCAGCCGGAAGCCTTCCAGCAGGCAGTGACGGCGTTTCTAGACGCGCAGTAGATGCGTGTTCAAATACTTAAGAAGCGCTGTTTTATCACAGTGGCGTGACCGTTAAGCCGTGCTGCTCTGGGTAATGCAGGAAACGGTTCAAAATTTGGTGGCTATCCACATCAAAGCTTGCGGGCGCTGTAGCGCCCGCTGACTGCTCCTCAATAGCAATGCTGCCCGGCCACGGCCAAACATTGACCTGGAGCTGGATGAGCGCTTCCTGTACCCGCTGGGTATGCGCTGCTATCGACTCCTGACCATTGCACGCTCCACGGCACTTGCCCACCTGATTGGCAAAACAACGCCCCTTACCTTTTACAAAAATTAAAGCTACTTCGCTCATGGGCCGCCATGGTAGTGGATGGAGAGCTATTAATACTTGGTTATAAAGTGTGTGGATCTACCGCTAAACGCGATACGGGCAGCGTCTCGTCAGTAAGGCCCATTTTGTGTAGAAAGGTTTCAAAGTCAGCGTAACGGCGGCTATCCAACGCCGCAGGACTCAGCGCCATGCGGCGCAGGATGTCCTCCCAGGCGTTGGCGTTAATGTCATTATCGAGCACAGGGTGCGCGCTAATCAGCAGCTCCCAGGCGGCGTCAGGGTTGTCGATAATCCAGTGGCTCGCTTGCTCAACGGCAAGCACAAAGCGAGACCAGGTATCAGCGCGGCGCGCAAGCGTATCGCTATTGGCCAATACCACCAGGCCGTCATTACGGGGGATATCTAACTCATCGAAGCGAATGACGTGGGTGTTAATACCTTCAGTCGCCAACTGCTGGGGAAGGTAGTGGTAAAAGCCATCGGCGACCGCGTCAATCTGACCCTCCCGCATTGCTCGAATGGGGTCGAAGTGCAGGTTGATGGGCGGGGTGAAATCATCAGTTTGCTGTACCGAGCGGGGGAGTAAACGCGGAATACTCAGGTCGCGGCCTTCTCCGGTGGTATAACCGTAGTGTAACCCTGCCAAGGTATTTTCGGTTTCCGTCTGCTCCTCGCCCGTCACAATGACCGCCGTCAGCGAGGTTTCGATCAGTGTCGCGATGCGGACGATTGGCGCGCCGTTATGAGCCTGCATATGAAGCAGCGGCTGGCGGGTCAGCGCCAAATCGACTTCACCTGCGGTTAGCAGCTTGATAGCGATGGAGGGGTCGGCCGGTGACTGAATCTCCACTTCAAGTCCTTGGGCAGCGTACAGCCCTCGCTCTTTAGCAATCACCAAGGCTGCGTGCTGCGGGCTCAAGTACCAATCCAGCATTAGCGTGATGTGTTTAACCGGAGGTGGTTCGAGCGGCGGTGCCGGGGTTTGCGCCGTGGTGGGCACTTCCTCGACGCTTTCGCTGTCAATGTTTCGCCAAAATGCTTCCGGCACCTCAACATCTGTATCTAGCGTCAGCGGCGCCGTTTCTGAAGGGCTTTCTTCGCGCTCTTCATTTGCGTAAATAACTGAATTAGAAAACAATAAGGTGACGATAAGACTCAACAGGATAGGGTGCCAACAGCGTAAGAGGCAACGCAACATAGTCAGTAACTCCAGGGGTTGTAACGGCGAAGTGTAGCCGCCTGGGAAAGCTTCTGACCAGCCCCTTGAGCATAAGGGGGCGCTGAGAAGAGACAGTAAATTCAACGGTTACATGCAATAATAGCGCTGTATTGATGTAGAGACGGAGAGTCATGGACACAATTTATACGTTCTTTTTGGTAGGCGGTTCTCTTATGGCCCTCAGCATTTTGGCCAGCCGCTTATCGTCGATGATGGGTGTGCCGCTGCTGCTGATCTTCCTTGGGCTAGGCATGCTAGCAGGTGAAGAGGGCGTACTGGGCGTAGTGTTTGACGATTACTCCATGGCCTTTGCCATCGGCCACCTCGCGCTGGCCATGATTTTGTTAGACGGTGGCTTACGTACTCGCCTCAAAACCTTCCGAGTGGGTTTTAAACCCGCGCTTTCCCTCGCGACCTTTGGCGTCTTTATCACCAGCGCCATTGTTGGCGTTATCGCGATGTGGATTTTTGACCTAACGATAGTACAGGGCCTGCTGGTTGGCGCCATCGTAGGTTCAACCGATGCCGCTGCGGTTTTCTCCATGCTTAGCGGTCGCGGCGTTAATCTCAACGAACGGGTAGGGGCGACGCTGGAGATCGAGTCGGGTACCAACGACCCGATGGCAATTTTCCTGACCCTGATGCTGGTTGAGCTGCTTGTTGGTGATATTGGCGGCCCCGTTGAAACCCTGCTGTTTTTCCTTTCCCAGTTTGGTATTGGTTTGGTTGTCGGCCTAGGGGGCGGTTGGCTGAGTGCCAAGCTGCTTCGCTGGCTCGATTTAGCCCCAGGCCTTTATGCCATGCTGGCGCTGGCGCTGGGGTTCAGCGTATTCGGTTTAACCAGTGTGCTGGGCGGTAGCGGATTTTTGGCCATCTACCTTGCTGGTTTGATGATTGGTAACCAGCCTGGGCGCCACCTTAACTTTATTCTGCCGGTGCACGACGGCTTGGCGTGGCTAAGCCAAATCGGCCTGTTCCTGGTACTTGGCCTGCTGGTTACACCCAGTGAGTTATGGGACGTGGCACTGCCCGCGGGTTTGGTGGCACTGGCGCTCATCTTTATTGCCCGCCCGTTGGCGGTGCTGATCACCATCAAACCGTTCTTTAAATTCCGTTGGCGGGAAACCTTCTTCATTGCCTGGGTGGGCTTGAGAGGGGCGGTGCCTATCGTGCTGGCTATTTTCCCGGTTATCGGTGGGGTAGAAAACGCCTCGCTCTACTTTAATGTGGCCTTCGCCGTGGTATTGATGTCGCTACTGATTCAGGGCGGCTCACTGACGCTGATGGCCAAGTGGTTGAAGGTTGAAGTGCCGGTAGGCACCGTGCCTAACCGGCGCGGCCCGCTGGGCATCCTGCCGGAAAACGACTTTGAGCTGTTTGTGTACGGGGTCGAAAACCAGGATTTAGAGGATGTGCCCATCCGGCTGCTGCGTTTTCCATCAGGTGCTTTGATTTCCGCGCTGTTCCGCGACCACGCCATGCTGCACCCCAAGGGCAGCACGCGCTTGAAGCTGGGCGATGTGATTTGTGTGATCGGCCGCTCAGAGGACTTGTACGCGCTTAACCGACTATTCAATGGCGATGCCAAGCTCAAGCAGGAGCGCGCCTTCTTCGGTACCTTTACCCTGGATGGCAGCGCGCAAATGCAGGATATCGCCCAAGCCTATGGCCTAACGCTCAGCCCCGGTGAGCAGGACATGACACTGGCGGAATTTATCGCCCTGCGCGTGGGCGGCCACCCGGTTATCGGGGACGACGTCGATTGGCACGGCATTCATTGGGTGGTCAGCGATATGGAAGGCGGAAAGATTACCCGCGTCGGGTTACGTTTGTACTAAAAGGCGTTGACTTCCAAGGAAAAGCTGTTAGTATACGCACCCATAAGCCGGAGGGATGGCAGAGCGGTTGAATGCACCGGTCTTGAAAACCGGCATAGGTTAATAGCCTATCCAGGGTTCGAATCCCTGTCCCTCCGCCACTTATTCAAGGGAATCAGCTACTTAGCTGGTTCCTTTTTTTATGTCTGGGCATCGGAAAAGGGCGAAAATATAACGAGGGGAACACCTACCGTTATACTGCTCCAGCCAGACCAGTGCATAATAGACTAATGTCTAATTCTTCAGGAACTCTCCCGCCCCTAGCGTGCTTACCGTCAACACTCGCTTAGCACGTAGATAGACCTCCGTCGTTCGCCGGTCGCTGTGCTGCAAATTAGTCATGGCGTCATAGCCTTGGTCATCTGCATCAGTTGCGTGCTTGGCGCGTATATCATGCTCGGTAAACCGTTCGATGTGGCCCTCATGCATTGCCTTACGCATCCCGTACTGCCAGCGACTGTGAAACTTATCCTTGTTGTAAGGCATGCCGTCCCGCTTACAGAACAGCATAGGGCCTTGCTTACTCCGGCCGAGATTGTCGGCCTTTATCTCCTGCACTAAACGCCTCAGCTCATCATCCCAGGGGATAACAGCTTGTTTGCCTGCATTGCTGCTGCGTAAAACGATGCCGTATGGGGTGAGCTGAATAAGGTGAAAAGCGTATGGGATCAAGTCGTTGATGAAAGAAAACGCAACGCTAAGAGCAACAAAACGCAACAGATGCGCAACAACGCAACGAAAACGCAACGGTAGGGGGAAGTGATGCGATATATCTCAGCTCGACAGATGATTTTTGACGCGTATCACGAGCAGCGTGGCAGTGTGATGGCGTACGCGCAGTAGATAGCGCGGATGGGTGCGCAGGTGCAGACGACTCAGCGCAATAACTACGTGACGAATTGTGAATGGACTGGAAGCGGATGCGTGATCAGTGCCGTTGAGAATCAGCCGGTTCACTTAGCAGCGCTGACCCGCTACTGCTTTGGGCCGTTTACCAAGGGCGAGTTAGCGGGGTATAGAGAAATTGTCGAGATAGCGCTGTACCAGCAAATGATTCATGAGGGTGTGAAGCTACCAGGGCAGGATAAAGGTAAGCCGACTGTTCAGCAGCTTGAGGCGCTTAGATACCTGTGCATGGCGGCGCTGTATCATCATAGCGAGGTGACTTGGCCGTATTCGAGGCCGGGTTTGCACTCGCCTAATGCCGTACGTAAGTGGTTTAATGAATACTTAGGTGCTGAGATTGACGTGCGATTTTGGACAAGGAAAGGCAGAACGACTTGGGGGTGTTTATGGGGTCAAGCGTTGCTGATAATTGATCGATGGGAGCAGAGAGTTCTTCAGCGAGTTGCTGTTCTTATTAGAATGGCTGCATAATCTTTTAGAACAAATATTGGTGAGTGTATGAGCTTTAGAGAGAGTTTTTTAGATGAGGTACGTAGTGAAGGAGATTTAGATCCATTTGTTTATGTAAAGATGTCGAATGAATCTATGCCAGAGGAGTTCTACAGATATAGAGCTTTCAGTGATAATAATAAAGATGCTTTGCGTAATGGCTATGAATGGATGTCATATCCTAATGAATACAACGACCCATTTGATGCTAGGCTTTTTTACGATGCTGATGATGTAATCAATTATGTATTGAATAGCTTACTTGTTTCGAGACTTGATAAAGACGAGCTAAAGATATCAAGAAAAATAATAGGAGTTAAAGAGATTGATTTAAACGCAGGTCGCTTCGACAACCAGTTATTGCAAGGTGCTCGGAAAAAAGGTGGAAAGCTTACTTCTAAAGTTAAAGGGCTTGTGAGCAAGGTCGATGAAATAATTAAAGTATTGCCTAAAGATTTAGATAGCGAGTTAGAGAAGCATGTTAGAGAGAGGTCAATGATATGTTCCTTCACAACCACATGTGACAATGAACTTATGTGGGCTCATTATACATACTCTCACCAAGGATATTGCTTAGAATATGGGCAACCAGACATTCACCCTCAAAAAGGTGGCCTCCTTCTTCCTGTAGTATATCGGGAGAAGCCGCTGTTCGTGACGGGGTTTATGAAAGACTCTTTTCCAGACGGTAAAAATGCAAGCAAAGCAGTGATTGGAAGTGCTATCGTAAAGTCAAAGCGATGGGAGTATGAGGATGAATGGCGCTATTGCTTGCTCTGCAACGAGGAGAGCAGACATCTTAAAGCGTTCAAACCGAAGAGGCTACTGTTAGGTTGTAACGCAAATGAAAGCACTAAGAAAGAGCTTATAGAGATATGTCAACAAATTGGTCTACCTATGTATCAAATGGAGAGATCGCCTAGCTCGTTTGCAATCGTCATCGGCAAGCAATTGGTATGATTTGCAACCTGCATCATTTTGGTTTAAAGCAAAAACATCATCTACATCTACGCCCTGGCTTTGAGCTGGGGCGTTTTGCTATAAGGCCCTGCGAGCGCCGCCGTTGCTGCCAGGTTTTTTTAAACCCACATATTCCAAGCGATGTCGCCAATACCCACAATTGGTAGACCATAACCGGTACCGTTGTTGGTACGCTCGTCGGGGCGTTGTTAGGCGATTTTATTTCTCACTGGGTAACCCTCAATACACAATACAAAAATGTCGTTATTTCTAATACTTCTACTTAATACTTGCTTACTCAGGGAGAGGATATATATGCCAAAAATTCGGTTCTACCATAATATTGACACAGAGATGACGAAAAATAGCTTCGAAGAAGCATTTTCAAGCGCAGACACTACATTTGAAATGTCACGAGTACCTATGTTTAAAGAGAATATACGTGTTAAGGAAATAGAGTTTGAAGTAGTGAGGGTTACTCATGTCTTAGATGATGATTATGATGCGGCTGTAGAGGTAAAACTTTACTTATAGTTTTGATCTCTATGCATGAATAGCTAGTATATTCCCACTATCCCATTTTCGCCTCGGCTTTGACAGGGCGTTTTGCTTTATAAGTTGGCTACATCTAATTTGGTGATCTAGGATTAAAATACCCCACCCAGGGGTTCACAGCCAAAAGATGAGGAGCACTATCTATGCCTACTACTGGTGAAAAACCTGGCAAAGGTACATACACTTGCAAGAATTGTAATGAGAAAGTCACTCTAGATGACCACTCTGATACGATGCCTCCTTGCCCTCGATGCCACGGCACTGAATTTAGCTAACAGCAGTATTTTCCAATAGGCCCTGCCAGACTCTGGTGGGGCCTTTTATTTTCTACTGTCGTGAGACAGCAGGTGTCTATGCCCCGTATTACTCCCCAAGCCGCTGGCGGCAGTAACGTCTGCGCGTTTCTCGACGTGTTGGCGTTTGCCGAGATCGGCAAGCCGATGTTGCAAGACCCACGCACCGATGACGGTTACCGCGTCATTGTGGGCTCTATCCCTAGCAAGTTGATCCTGCTCGATGATTACGCCGACCACACCCGCGCCAAAGCGTGAAGGTGCGTAAAGGCCTGCACTCAACAGCCGCAGGCCGGTATCAGTAGCTAAACCGCTTTTGGCCTTATTACCGTGACCAGCTTGGCTTGCCTGATTTCGGGCCAATCAGCCAAGACCGGGGTGCCATTCAGCAAATCCGAGAACAGTGCGCCTTGCTCCTCATTCAAGCGGGCGAGATTGCCGAGGCTATTCATCGGTGCCGAAATATCTGGGCATCGCTGCCAGATGCAGGCTACGGCCAACATGAGCATTCATTAGAGCGCCTGCTGCTGGAGTTTAAGCGCGCCCAAGGTGAGCTGTGTGCTAACGACCAGACCTGGTACGAGCGCGCCAAGTTACGGAGGGCGGCGTAATGCCCCAGGAGCGCGACGTGAAACCATCCGTATTCGAGCGGCATATGCAGACAGGAATCCAAGTGCTGCTGGTGGCACTGATCATTTGGGCGGGTACCGAGCTTGTGAAGCTGGGCCAGCAATTGGTTGTTCTTGAGGAGCGACTGACAACCCCCCATGCATGGAAAGCATTAAACGGGTTCGGGATTTGAATTCGCTAGCAGTATTTCTTGATTCCTGAGTCCATAGAATAATAACTGCAGTAATACGGTAGAGATAGATACTATATCGTCAAGACGGTGATGAACTGAAAGCTTAAAAAGGGAGGTATATTGTTCTTTGCGAGTCGAGAGATCTCTGTAAAAAGGCAATCAATTCATCGCTGTGCTGTGCCAGGCTTGGTGTTAAGTCGTGCCCATGGCACTATGTGTAACACGGCATTAGTAGAAGGAAGAGTGATGGCGTATTGTCGCATCATGAGGCGCGAAGGTACGGTGCATCACTCTATATGAGCCGTTTGACTGGGGTTAGCAAACGCTAATCTTTCACGTGCTGTCATTGGTAAGGTCACTCCTTGTCCTGAAAGCTAATCAAATAGCTCAAGGGATGCAGTATGATAAATGCAATAACACTCGTGGCAGCGGCAGCACCTATCAGCGCTATCCAGTCAAATACTGTTGCTACATAGCCAAGCGTCGAGTGAGTGAGCCAAGGAACCCAGAGTATTGCTGTTAGCCCGATTAATAGGGCTAATAGGTTGGTGAGACGGCTACGGTGGTGAGTGATCTTATAGCCGCGTAGATAAGTGAGCAGGTGCAGGGCGATAATAACGATTAATCCCATTATGAGCAGCCACTTAAAGGGTGCTAAGGCGTACATCAATATGGTCAGCATACCGTCAATGGACATGTCAGCTCTCCTTATGCTTTGCCTTCAAGCACAGCATAGTAAGCGGGTTGAAGCATGCGGTCTTTCATTACCCATACGGCCCAGGACTCTTCAGTGGGATCAATGAAAGGGAATGAAGGCATAAATGCGAAGTTATCGGCGTAACCAAACTCTACCAGCATGGCCTTGCCTATGCCGGTAATCATGGGGCACGAGGTATAACCGCTATGGCTTGCAGGAAGCGCATTCCCTTGCATCACGGCAAGTAGGTTCTCTTCGACTACCGGTGCTTGCGCTTTAACGCTGGCGGCTGTTTTATTAATTGGGGCACCAATCACATCGCCAATCCCAAATACCTCGGGGTAACGGTTGTGCTGCAGCGTGTGGATATCAACATCTAACCACTCGCCCCTAAACGGGCCGTCTTGTGCGATGAGAGCACTCTGTTTGACAAAATCATGGGCACTCATGGGAGGCACGACATGAAGAAAGTCGTAGTCTGCGATGACTGTTGGCTGGTCATCGCGTCTGAATTCAGCTTCTCGAAGTTGGTGGTGGGATGTGAACTCGCTTTCAGGCCCTACAAAAGCAAATTCAGCCTGTTTGGCTTGAGGGTCAATGGCGGAGAGTCGATAGTGGTGACGTCGGTTAACGCCTTGGCTATCAAAGCGCTGTTTAACGAACTCATCGACCCAGGGTTGAGAGAAAAGACTAGCGCCGGGAGCCATATAGTCCACATCAAAAGCGTCACGTCGCCCGGTGTCTTCTAAACGACTTAGTGTTGTGAATGTCATTTTTAGCGGTGCCCCGGCGCACTTTACGGGTGTTGGGGCCGCGGTAAATATCCCTCTTCCATGACCGCTCTGGAGCCACGTTTGAATTGCCTGGTTAGTGCGTGATGCTCCCTCGATACCTGCATACACACTGCCAATCCCGTGCTGCCCAACCAACGCTGGTGTCATACCATCGATCAAGTGGTAATTGAGCTGAATGCCGGAGGCCACAATTAAGAAATCGTATTCCAGCGTTTCGCCACCGACGAGAGTTATACGCTTGCTGTCAGCATCAATGCTGTCTGCGTAGTCACGCAACCATTTGACTCCTCGTGGAAGAAACTGTGCATTAAGGCGCATTGTTTTTTCTGCAGCCCATATCCCAGAAGCTACCATTGTCCAGCCCGGTTGGTAGTGGTGAGTTTCGCGAGGTTCCACGAGTGTGATAGTTCCTCCCTGTAGGCGTCTGGCGAGTCGGTTCACCATTGCCATGCCTGCTGCACCGC
Source organism: Halomonas sp. IOP_14 (assembly GCF_021021315.1). NCBI lineage: Bacteria > Pseudomonadati > Pseudomonadota > Gammaproteobacteria > Oceanospirillales > Halomonadaceae > Halomonas > Halomonas sp. IOP_14. The sequence continues at coordinate 41,561 of NZ_JAINWD010000041.1, forward strand.
CACCAACAATCACGATATGTGCTTGTGTTCGCAGAGTGCTAGCAGATAACCCGCTGAACGGTAGTAAGCTACCCACACTCAGCCCAGAGCCAACTTTCAATAACTCTCTTCGTGTCAATAACGGTGATTTTTGCATGGAAGACTCCTTCAGCGCGTGCTGATATATTTCTTTTGGGAATATCCTTATTCAATTATGTGATTTTTGCGTAAGAAAGCCATAAACATTTTGTCTTACTTAACAGAAATGCCCTTTATAAACAGTCAGAAGTAGATTTTGAAAATGTATCAATGAGCTTCATCACTCATTCGGTAGGAAGCTCTGCAGCAATTCCCACAGAATGATCCATCAGCTCTGAAAAACGATTATCAGCTAAACTCGACTAACCCTTACCGGCAAACCCTGGCGCACGCTGGCCCCGCTGATGGGCTCAAGCCAAGTGCCATCCACGTTCCTCGTGGGGTCTTTAAAGCCTAGATCGTTGATATTGATACCCGCGCGCATCCAAGGCATATCCGGTTGAGATTCACCGTCGATAATATGTGGCGTTGCGCCTAAATCCCGGTGGCCATAGCCGTGCTCAATGCCCAAGGCACCAGGTATTACGCTTTCACTGACTAGCGCCAACCCGACCACGCTTCCGCCAGGGCTTTCTATGCGAATGGTATCGCCGTGCTGGATACCAAAGCGCTCTGCGTCTTGGCGGTGCATCTGTATCGGGTTGTAAGGCTTGATCATACGCAGCCGCTCACTGCCGATAGCGTAAGAGTTCATCAGGTTGGATTTGAACGAGAACGCCAACAGCGGCCACTCTTGCTCCGAAAACACCTCGCGCATGGGTTGCTTGTTCGCCATCTGAGGTAGCTTATGGCAGGGGACGCCGCTATTGGGCAGGCCATTAGTGGTATCAATGCTGGTGCCGACTGATTCGTTGTAAACACATAGCGTTTGCTTCCACTGGTATTTCAATTTTTCACCTATGAAGTGCTCGCTGGCATCTTCAAAGCGTCCACCCCGGGCATAGAGATAGGCTACTCGAGCGCGTTCATCAGTTTTTAGCGTTCGTGCGATTTTAGGCACCAGTGGGGCAATGCCTCCATGGGCAACATCAGCATCGTCGGCTTCTGGCAAGGGTTCTTCTTGAAAAGCGATATTGGCCGCGGCCCGCAGATAATAATCCTCTGCGCGATTGAGCGGGTGCAGATTGCCCTGGGCATCGGGAATTGCGTTGTCGCCAAAGCCGGGCAGGCCAAGCCGTTTGGCCACAGCGATAAAAAAGCTGTCCATAGACACCGGTTCGCCCTCAGCGGTTTTTTGCTGGCGCGGCTCCACCACGGGCCAGCAGGCGGTGGTCAGCTTGCCCAGGGTGCCTTTCCACGCGCCCGTAAAGCCCCACACCTCATACATCACAGAATCAGGGACGATGTAGTCGGCGTAGCGGTTGGTTTCATTGATAAAGCCATCCACGGCAACAAAGAGTCCCAGCCGTTTGGGGTCTTTCAGCTTATCGACAATGACGCCTTTTAGGCCAGCCTGACCATAAATCGGGTTAGCCATACAGCCAATCACCGCTTTGATGGGGTAAGGATAGCCATCTAGTGCCGAGGGTAGGTGCTCTGTGAGCGTCGGCGGCGCCAACGAGCGCCACGGCGCTCTAGCCGGGTAAGGGTTTTCGCCTGCGGCGACTTTGCGCTGATACTCGGAAGACTTTTCGTAGGGGAAGCGCGAGCGGGATAGAAATACCCCCTGCGGCGCGCGCTTACCAGGAAAGTTGGCTAAATCGTAGCGTGGGCCCTCGCCGGTACCGCTGTAAGTGCCGCCGCCCACGGCGCTGCCACCCTTCATGTTGTAGTTGCCCGCCAGTAGGTTCAGCATTTGCACGCTAAACGCGGCGTAGAAACCGTTACCCGACATCATGCCGCCGTGACAGTTAACAGCGGCTTTTCTGCCATGGCTGGCATAGCGGCTGGCCAATTCAATAATCGTCGCCTTTGGAATGCCACAATGTTCTGCGTAGGTATCTAGGTCGTACTCGTGGGCAGATTCGCTTAGCAACGTCAGACTGCTTTTGACGGTCACGGTGGTGCCATCGGCAAGCTCAACCGGACGTTCGGCTAAGAGCTCGGCGGTCATCACCTCTTCGCTTAGCGCGAGTTCGCCATTGGCCACTACCACCGGCGAGTCAGCATCGCTACCCGCTTCCGCTAGGCCCAGGTCGCTGGCGCGAAGAAAATAACCTCTGCGCGGGTGTTCATAAGTGTCAATTACCAAATGAGTGGCGTTGGAGTGGGTGGTTTCGCCCGCTGCATCGGCGGCGGCTTTGCCGGGCAGGGCTAGGAAGTCGCTAGCATACCCCTGGTTGTCAAGTAGCCACTGAATGATTGCCATGGCAAAAGCGCTGTCTGTCCCAGGACGAATAGGCACCCAGCGGTTGTTGTCAGCTGCGTGGGAGGTGGCAGCATTGAGCGCTGGGTCGACCACCACGTAATCCAATGTACCGGCTGCACGGGCTTGGGCAATCAAGCGGCCTTGGCGCTTAAACGGGTTGCCCGCTTGGCTGGGCGCACAGCCGATATACATGATGAAACGTGCGTTTTGGATATCTGGCTTAACGTGGGCGTTGGTGACGATATTGTTCATCACCGCGCCAGATCCCATGCGGAAAGCCAACCCGCAGTAAGCGCCATGGTGACCATAATTGCGGGTAGCAAAGGCATTGAGGGTAAAGCGCTTGAGTAGATCTGAGCGCCCGTAGTCAGTGGCTTCCATCACCATTAATTGGTTGGCCTTGGGGCCATATTCAGGATTGTCAGGGTCGATCAGTGTGTCGTGATCGCGAATATCGCGCAGTCCATCAACGTGGCCTTCGCTAAACAGGTCGCCACCTTCGCAGATTTCTTCAATGAGTTTCTCAAAGGAGATTTTCTGCCATTGACGGCTGCCACGTTTGCCTACTCGTTTTAAACAGTGGTCGACACGGAAAGGGTTGGTAATTTGGCTCATCATGGCATTGCCACGGGCGCAGGCGGTGGAGCGGTTTATCTGGCCCTGTCCGCCATAGGCGCTAACACTGCGCAGTGCATCCGCCACCGGTGTACGCATGGGTAAATGGTCGTCGGCGGACAGCGGGTGGTAGGGATTGCCTGATACCCGCAGTACTTCGCCAAGGGTGTCATCGACCCTTACTCTCACGCCGCATCGGGTCGTACAACCGTAGCAAATAGTGAAGGCGACCCGCTGGTCGGGGGTCAAAGTGAGTTCGCCAGTGTCTAAATCGACTCGGTATTCTGGGGTCAGCGAGTTGCCATGAATATTGTGTCTGGGTTTTTCACCCGCGCTACCAGTAATGCCCTTAGCCATTTTTGCCAATGGGTCGGCATAGCCCACGGCAAAGGTGGCTGCACCACCAGCGGCGGCAGCGCCTTTTAGAAAACGGCGGCGTGACGGATCTTGAGTAGACTTAGGCATGACTAGACGCTCCTTTTTTCGCGGTGAGAGAATGAGTAGAAGCATCTTGGGTAGCGTGAGTGGGCGTTGCTATAAGGCCGCCCTGTTGGGCCTGCCGCCAGGGAATAAACAGTTCAATCAGTAGAATAGCGGCGAGCCAGAGGCCGAAGGTGCCAACAATGCCTAAAATACCGGAAGAGCCCGCGGGAATGCCGTAGTGATGAAAGCCTGCGCTGTTGCGGGCCACATGCTGAACATCCATCAGCACCACCCAGCGGAACATCCAGCCCATGTGTATGGCTACGAGGCCTAGCAACCATGCCCAGGCAAACAGTGCTGGCTGGCTAGAGGTTAGGACAACGCGCGCGTGCTTCTGGCGCAGGGTAGGGCGAGTCAGTAAAAACAACACGGCGGCAAATAGCGCTAAGCCAGTAATCCCTCCCCATAGGGCGGTATTGCGCCACGAGTCGCTATGGCTCACGGATTCCAATGCGGCGGCAACTGAGCCTACGTGTGCATTCACGCCATCCAAAAACCAGCTAATCGCAATCAAGCCTGCTAGCGCACAGGTCACTAGCAGCACATACAGCATCTGTCGTATAGCGGTTTGCGAGCAAAGCCTACTAACCCGGTTCAGCACTAATACCAGCCCGGAGGCAGCGATAAACCCGGTGGTCGCTAGCATAGGCGGTAGCCATACGGTGTTCCAAAGCGGGCGAGCTTTTACAATTGCCAGCTCCGCACCGGTGTAAAGCATAATGCCGCTGGAAAGCCCCAGCGCAGCCAGACCTACCACGGCGACCAGTGCTCGTGGCGTAATGCCACTGCCCAGTGAAAGCCAAGTAGCTATCATGCCGCTGAGTCCTGGTGTGCTGCGCTGCGCCTGCAGCGCGGGTCGCCATGCCAGCCAAGCAAGGCCAAGCACACTAACCAAATAAAGCGGCAGAACAACGCTGCCAATCGACATCCACGAGTGGCTATTGGCGTAAGCGTAGAAGTGCCAGAACCGCAGCGGCTGGTGCAAATCCGCGAGTAGCGCAACGGGCGCGACCAGCGTAGTGCTAACGCAAGCGATTAGCGCCAGACGCGCGGTAGGCAGCCAGGCTTTTTTGCCGAGTACCAGTGCTGGGGCGGCTAGCCACAGGCTGGCGTAGGAAACCGCAATCATAAAAAAGTACTGCACCGCCCACGGGTACCAGGCGATGTCATAGCGCGGTGCCAGTAGCTCAATGGTGGAATTCATAGCCCATCTCCTGACCGTGGGGATCGAGTACTTCGAGCGCGACGGGTTCTGCCGTAGGACGCGTGGTGAAGCGCTCATCCATGCCTAGGTAGAACACCTGAGGAAGGGTGTGTTTTTCGGGTTGTAGCACCATCAATGCATCGCGATGTTCGTGAATCATGCGGCTGATTTGGCTTTGAGGATCGCGCATATCTCCAATCACGCGGGCACCACCTACGCAGCTCTCAACGCAAGCGGGCAATAGACCGGCTTCTAGACGATGGGCACAGAAGGTGCACTTGTCGGCGGTTTGAGTGCGTTGGTTAATAAAGCGAGCATCGTAGGGGCAGGCGTTAACGCAATAGGCACATCCCACACAGCGGTCACTATCGACCACCACAATGCCATCCCGCTGCTGGTAAGTGGCTTCTACGGGGCAGACCGGGACGCAGGGCGGGTTTTCACAGTGGTTACACAGCCGTGGCAGCATAAAGGTGGCTAGCTCGCCGCTTTCCTGGTGCTGTACTTCATACTGGGAAACCGTGGTGCGGAATTGGCCCAGCGGTGCAGCGTTTTCGATATGACACGACACCGTACAGGCCTGGCAGCCAATGCACTGGCGTAAATCGACAAGCATGCCGTAGCGTTTAGTGGGGTCGCCTTCATGGCGGGCAGGCTGCTGATTGATGCCAGCTTGGGCAAGGCTTGAAAACGGTATCAGCGCAGCGCCGGCGCTTAAACGTACCATTTGACCCAAGAGCGAACGGCGTATTGCGTCCATAGTGCCTCCTTGGCGAATTAAACGGCATTCGCATGGGCGAATGGTCGGAATACGCTTAGGTTACGCCTTTTGTTAAAGGAAAAAATTGATACGTATCAATTGGTTAGGGTGTATCTCTTAATGCTCCCTTAATGTTAAATGGCTAAGTGTTTGTTCTGTATGCGGAGTTTCATTTAGCATTAAACAATTGAATGGCGACAAGGGTAATTTTTAGCGCACATATATAAAAAAGCGCTTGCTCTAATAAACATGGCAAGCGCTATTTCTATGGTCTTGTTTGCTTAATAGGCACTATTTGGTTTTGCAGGTATTGAAGCCTATTAATCTATAAGCTGGGCAGAAGTTAAATAGCCCGGTGGCTAGCGGCAATACGCCGATCCAGCCCCACACCCCGATAGTGCCTGTTAGGGCCAGTACGATCAGTGCAATCCCAATCAGGATGCGTAAGATTTTATCGATACCACCGACATTGCGACTCATAATTGACTCCTTAATTTCAATTTGGGTACTCAAAAACTGTAAACAGGAATGGACGGATCGCGCATCATTTCCGCTATGGGGCCAGGTGCCGCCACACCCACGCCTTCAAGAAGGTCGTCTTCTTCGTTTTCGCTGTTGGGCAGGTAAATGGCACATACATCCACCGTTGCGCCACTCTCTAAAAGCATATTAAGCATGTCTTCCGGCTTGACTTGGCCTGCCGGGTTGCTCGGTGGCGTGTTGATAGCTTCCGCACTTGCGTATCCCCCGACGGCCAAATCACCAGCAGCATCACAAAGCAGTATATGCAGGTGGGTACCTTGCTGCTGCATGGCGTTGGATAGAATCATGGCCATGCTTTGGGTCTGCAGTGAATCGCTAGTAAGGATAACTAAGGCCTGATCTTCAGCTCCGTTGCTACCATGGCTGTCAGCCATTGAGAAACTAGAGAAACCGATAGCAGCAGTAGCAGCTGCCAGTACCAAGATCGTATTGCTGGTCTTATGTGTTGTAGTCATGCGGCCACCTCGTTGGGTTTGATCAATATCTTGGCCCTGCTGGTTATCAAGCAGTGGCCCATTTATCTGAATCTTAGTGGGCAGGGCGCCATGCCACATCAGGGTTAATGTCATAGCTCCATGGAAGGCCCGAGTTGCGCCAACCATCCTGCGCTCTTACGCCCTGGGAATTACCCTCCTTGAGCTTTTCACCCTCGAAACCGTCGGTCATGGAATAGACTTCGCTGTATCCCATCTCGGCGATCACATCGGCAGCGGGAGCGCTGCGGGTGGCACCGGAGCGACACATGACAATGATCGGATCTTCTTTGTTTACGCCTAGAGCGTCTATTTTTGCTCTTACTTGCTCTTCGAAGTCAGCATTTTTGACCATTGGCCAAGTCTTCGCTTCTTCATCGAAATTATCGCGCTCGGCTAGCACCCAGGGCACATGGATATCGGTGGGCTCGGCGAAGCCAGTAAACTTGATCTCAATGGGGTCGCGTACGTCGATGAGTACAGCACGATCGTTATCTTGCATGAGGTTATGAGCCTCAATGGCCGTGGCATAGAGACCTAATGTTGTTTCCCGGTAGGCCTCGACTTCGTCTGCAATAGAGGGTGTGGCTCCTAAGGCCATCTTGATTCCGATGACGGTAGCCATTGGGACTAAAGAACTTTTCATAACTATTTCCTCTAACGTAATAACTTAAGTATCATCGTTTGAGGATAGCCCTCTTTCTGCTTAAAAACACGAGGCATATGGCCACAGCTTGATCCATATCAAGCTCATATGATTTTGGCTCTTCGTCATTCGGTATGGAATTATTTCTGACAGTTGACCTGTGGGAGGTAGCTTTAGCTCGCGACCGTTTAGGCTGCCAGCCTGACAACACCGGGGTACCTTCGGTACCCTTCGCTGAAGTGTCGGACCACCGCTGGAAGCGGGCTCCCACAACAGACAGTTGGCTTGGTGGTTTCTGTCTGAACCGTGAAGCACAAAATGTGCCGGTTACTATTAAATCCACATGAGATGACGAATAACCATGATTTTTCGGGGTCGTAAAATGACGTCACTATGAGGGAGTCTTTTTTCTCAATGACAAGGACAAGCATTGCCCCATTGCCTAGACCCCAGAGAAAACAGTTAGGCTTGGTGGATTCAGAAGGAGAAAACTTAAAACAAGATGACAACTCGGATATCTTAAGGCGTTACTGGCTCACAGTACCCAAATCAAGCGCCGCTGTAGGCTGACTTTATGCGGCTACTGGTGAGGGGAATAGCCAGGCTTTGGCTAATCACCTTTTTCATATGGGTATTCGTGGGTTTAGCGTTAAATTGCATCAAACGAGCGCGCCACTATCAATAAGTTTCTCAACTAGGTCTTATTGTTGTTAGCTAATGGTAAGGTGCCATACTCTTTCACGGGCTGGATAGCAAAGTTACTGCGAATATCACTCACCCCAGGTAGGCGAAGCAGTGTCCCCGTTAGAAACGCCTCATAAGCCGCCAAACTAGGTACCACCACCTGCAGTAAAAAATCAGACTCCCCAGAGACTAAGTGCGCAGTGACGACTTCTGGCAGATTGACTACTGCCTCACGGAAGGCATTAGCCTGCTCTTCATGGTGACGTTCAACCTTGATACCCACAAACACCGTTAGCTCAAGCCCGACCCCTCGCCGATCAAGCTCAGCATGGTAACCACGGATAATACCGCTAGCTTCTAAGCGTCGCACTCGGCGTAAACAGGGAGATGGCGACAAGTTTACTTTCTCCGCGAGCTCCACATTCGTTAAACGGGCATCACCTTGGAGCAATGCAAGAATGCGGCGGTCGATAGCGTCTAACTGACCAATTGGCATGAGTGATTATTTTCCTGTTAAAAATTGACACAAAATACCAATAAATATCATTTTTAAAGTCAAAATGGCAAGAAAACGCTCATCTCTTTAAAGGTACCATAGCGCTTGCGAAGACACTATTTGTGACCTTAAGGAAGCAGCGATGGAAATTGGTCTTTTTATTAGTGCATTAGCCATTGTTTACCTAATTCCTGGTCCCGATATGTTGCTTGTGTTGCATACCAGTAGCTCTCAGGGGCGTGGTCATGGGCTAGCCACAGCGTTAGGGCTAGGCATAGCCCGAGGGCTGCATGTGGCATTAGCAGGGTTGGGTCTAGCGGCGCTATTTACCGCCGCCCCGTGGCTATTTGATGTGGTTCGTTACTTGGGCGCAGCTTACCTGGTTTGGGTAGGTGTGCAACTTATCCGTAGTCGGCATAGCTCTGATAGTAATCATCACCAAGCATCACTCAAAGGCAGCTATTATCTAGCTTGGCGTCGAGGGCTTCTAACTAATTTGCTGAACCCGAAATCGCTGCTTTTTTGTTCGGTGTTACTGCCCCAATTTATACATACCCAGCAAGGTGCCGTCGCACTTCAGTTCACTTTACTGGGGGCGGTGCTAGTGGGGGTGGGGCTGCTCTATGATGTGCTATATGCTTGCCTGGGAGCGCAGATGCAACGCTGGTTTGCCAGCCAGCAGAAACGGCAAATATTTCAGCGATGGGTGTTTGGAACGCTGCTTATTGGCTTTGCGCTGCGGTTAGCCGCTTAAAATTGCTATCCTAGTGTAATAAAGCCCCGCAAGCAGACGCAGGACTTGGCCGCCAAGATGAATGAGGCTGATTAGTGAGGGAGGTTAGTTATTTTAGTCATTTCCTTAATCGCCTGGGCCACACTCCATACAGTGCTCAGTAATGGCAGGCCCTTGTTGGAGATTTGCCTGTAAATCGCGCAACCCTGACCTTAAACCCTCTTCAAGTACCGGATGGTAAAAGGGCATAGCGAGCATCTGGCTGACGGTTAGCTTTTGCTCCAGTGCCCAGGCAAGCAAATGGGCTATGTGCTCAACCTGGGGCCCGAATAGCTCCGCGCCTAAAAACTGTCCGCTGCCGTGCTCCGCATATAGCTCGAAATAACCTTTATGTTCCCCCATGACTAGTGCACGGCCTTGATCAGCAAAGGAAACTCCGCCTTCAGCTATGCAGCCGCAGCCGCCATAACGAGTGTCTAACGTAGCGCGACTCTCACCCACAATTGCCATCTGGGGTTCGGTAAATACAATCGCCAGGGGGACGTTACGCTGACCCACTTGCACATCATCCAAATGAGCGGCATTTCGTCCTGCGATTTTGCCTTCTGTGATGGCTTCGTGCAGTAGCGGTACCGACTGATTTGCATCACCTGCGATAAAAATATGGCTTGGTGTGTTTTGTGTACTTAGGCATTGCAAAGTAAAGCGATTAAATTCAGGTACGCCGTGTTTATTCAGCTTGAGTCCGGCCTGCTCGATGGCTAGCTGATCCACGTTGGGCCGACGCCCTGTTGCGGCCAGGACATACTCGAATGTTTCGGTGAGTTTTTGCCCCCGGTCACGTTCGAAAAACGTAATGGCAACGGCGTTATCGGTATGTTCAATCTTGTCGAGATTGGCATCAGGATCCAGATACAGCTCGCGATTGAATGTCTCGTCCGCCAGTTGGCGGAGTTTTTCAGATTGAAAAGGCCCAATCGCACCCCCCACGCCAAACGTACGAGTTCTCACACCTAATCGGCTAAGCGCTTGACCAAGCTCCATGCCAATAACGCCAGGACCGATCACAGCGACTGATGCAGGCAACGTTTCCCAGTTGAACACGTCATCATTAATGATTAACCGATCGCCAGCGCCTTCCAGCAGCTTTGGCCATGTGGGCCGCGAACCCGTGGCAATGATGATGGCCTCGGCGGTAAGCCGGGTATGCTCATCTATGACCAATGTATGTGGATCAATAAAACGCGCGTGGCCACTCAGCAGGTTGGATTCAGGAATCGTTTTCATCGATTTCAGTACATTACTGACGAAGCGATCGCGCTCATGTTTGACTCTTGCCATAACAGCTTCGCCATCGATCACTACCTGATTGGCAGTGACACCAAACATCTCCGCTTTGCGCGCATTGTGTGCTGCATTGGCAGCGGCGATGAGTAGCTTAGAGGGCATGCAACCCACTCGGGCGCAGGTCGTGCCATAGGTTCCTGCTTCTATTAGTACTACCTCGTCGGTATGCTTGCGTGCAGCGTGCCACGCGCTAAGGCCAGCGCTACCTGCACCAATAATGGCTATCTTGGCGTGTCGCTGTTGCATGACGTTGTCTCCTCTCGTTGTGTTGGCAAGAGTGGTGAGTTGGCTTCGGCGGGATGGGCCAGTGCCTGCCAAGCATCAAAAGTCGTAAAAAACACCTGCCCGGTTAGCTCGCGACAGAAGTCAGTGTGTTGTAACCGATCCATCACTGGCCCTTTTACTTCCGCTAGGTGCAGCTTGGCACCTGAATCGTTTAGTCGCGCGTTGATCGCCTCTAGGCTTTCGAGCGCAGACGCATCAATCACGTTAACTGCTTGGCAAGTCAGCACAATATGCTTAAGCGAGGGTGAGCGGGCGGCCAAGGCCATGACGGTGTCTTCCAAATAACGGGCATTGGCGAAGTATAGGCTTTCATCGATGCGCAGCATCGCAACGTTCTCATCGGTTTCGACCTGATGGCGCTTGACGTTACGAAAGTGCTCGGTGCCCGGCACGCGGCCAATCACCGCGCTGTGGGGCTGGCTGGTACGGTATAGATGCAGCCCAAGCGAGAGCACTACGCCGCTTATAATGCCTAGCTCCACGCTGTGCAGCAGAGTGAGCAGTAGGGTGGCCACCATGGCCAAGCCATCGCTACGGGAGTATTGCCAAGTACGTTTCACCGCCGGTAGGTCAATCAGCGTGCCGACCGCCACAATAATGGTAGCTGCCAGGGTCGCTGTGGGTAAGAATGCCAGTAGGTCGGTTAGCAGTAGTGTGGAAAGCATAATGCCCAGCGCCGTGAATGCTCCGGCCAGCGGTGTTGCCGCGCCTGCTTCAAAGTTGACTACCGAGCGGGAAAAACCGCCAGACACCGGCGAGCCGCCGCTGATACCAGCGCCCAGATTAGCCATGCCTAGTGCCATTAACTCTTGATTAGGATCTATACGCTGGCGGCGCTTGGCAGCCAGTGTTTGCGCCACCGATACCGATTCCACAAAGCCCACCAGGCTAATCAGCAGTGCTGCGGGTAATAGGCTAAGCCACAGCGATTGATCCAGGTTGGGCAGTGCAAGGGCAGGTAGACCGCTGGGTACCGCACCAACTAGTGCTACTCCACGCTGCTCTAGGTTTAGCCCCCAGGCCAGAAATGTGGTGACAATCACCGCCGAGATCGGAGCGGCTTTCACGATGAGCCCGGCAATGCTGGCAGAAACGCCGATAGCCGTCAGCCACGTATTTAACCGCTTGCGGCACATTAGCAGAAAGCTCCACACTCCTAGTCCGATCAGCAGTGTCGTTATATTGACCTGCTGCCACTGGCTCAGTAGCGCCCCTATAAGGTCAATGACGTTATGGCCAGATGCTTCTACGCCGAGTATATGTCTAAGCTGGCTAATCGCAATCAGTATGCCCGAAGCCGTTATAAATCCCGAAATTACCGGATGGCTCAAGAAATTAACTAAAAAACCCAGCCGCAGCACACCCATGGCGATCAATATCAGACCTGAAAGCGCCGCCAACACCAACGCTGCCCCAATGTATTCCGGGCTGCCAGGGGAAGCAAAATTACTCAGCGCCGAAGCGGTCATTAGCGCCGCTACGGCGACAGGCCCCACCGCTAAGCTAGCGCTGGTACCAAAAATGGTATACAGAACCAGTGGCAGCATGCTGGCATAGAGGCCCATTTCCGGCGGTAGCCCCGCCAAAAGAGCGTAGGCCAGCGCCTGCGGCACCAGCATTAGCGTAACAATTATCGCAGCCAGAGCATCCCGAGAGAGTAGCTTCCGGTTATAGCTGCGTAGCCAGCCGAACAGTGGCACCCAACGCTCAATGCTCATGTGACGTACTCGCCTGCTGATATGGCGTAATCACGACTAATGTCGTCGCACTGTTAGGTTTGTTGATCTTCGAGCCCTTGTCGGTGCTCTTCCAAATCGAAGCCTGCTGCTTTTGCAGCGTCAAATAGTTCAGCCAGGTCGCACTGCTCCGTTTGACGCTTAGCGTAGGCCCATAGATGGGTAGCCCGCTTACCGGTGCGGCAGAAAGCCAAAATAGGCCGGGGAAGTTGCTGTAACGCCTCAGCAAAGGCGGCAATATCCGCTTGGCTATAGTCACCGGGTGTGACAGGAATGTGCACCCACTGAAGGCCAATGTCTGCTGCTTTTCGACGGTAGGCGTCTTCACCCGTAAACTCAGCGCTTTCTCCAGGCTTGCAGTTACAAATAACCGTCTTGAAGCCTTTTGCTTTTACTTGCTCAAGCTCTTCTACCGTTAGCGCCGAGGTAATCTCGACATCGGTCTCTAAAGGCTGCGTTTGCATGGTCATGCTCCTTCTATCGTAGAGGTTCTGAAAATTAGTGGCTTATTAATCCCAAGCGGCGCCTTCAAGGGCATCCAGAGGAATTTTTAGGTAGCGCTTACCATTAGCTTCAGGCTCCGGCAGTCTTCCACCACGCGTGTTGACCTGTAGGGCGTGCAAAATCAGTTTGGGCATGGGCAATTCACTATCGCGCTTGTGGCGTAGAGAGAGGTAACCCGTTTCACTCATGTTGACTAAGTGTGGGTTATGTTTACGCTGCTCAGCGACCGTGCTTTCCCACTGGGGCTCGCGGTCATCGGGCATATAGTCGTGCCCGGTAAACAGCCGGGTGTTAGCGGGCAGCGATAGAATCTGTTGAATGGAGTGCCACAGTTCTTTGGCATCTCCACCGGGGAAATCCGCCCGAGCGGTACCAAAGTCTGGCTGGAATAGAGTGTCGTGCACGAAGGCCGTATCGCCAATCACATAGGTAATCGAGGCCAGCGTATGGCCGGGCGAGTAAAGTACGCGAGCATTAAGTTCACCGATGTTAAAGGTGGCGCCTTCACTAAACAGTGTGTCCCACTGGCTGCCATCGGTAGGCATTTCTGGCCAGTGATAGATCTCCTTCCAAAGTGTCTGCACTTTGGTGACATGCTGCCCAATAGCCGTGGGAGCACCTGTTTTTTCTTTCAAATAGTGTGCTGCAGAGAAGTGGTCGGCGTGTGGGTGGGTATCGAGAATCCACACCACCGACAGCCCCTCTTTTTCGATATAGGTCAGCAGTTCATCGGCGCAGTGGGTCGCGGTTGCGCCGGACTTTTCGTCAAAATCCAATACGGGGTCGATAATCGCACACTGCTTGGTAGCGGGGTCGCTCACCACGTACTGGATGCTAAAGGTACGTGGGTCAAAAAAACCGGCGACATCGGGCTTGCCTGTTCCAGTGTGCTTTGAAAGCTTAAAGGTATTCATGCGTAGTCCTCCTAAGAATTGAGGGATATCAGGGTGAGGAGCTTTCAGCATTCAAGTGTCTTTTTGCAGAAGTACCAGTCGGTGTATTCATAGCCTTCTGATTGACGGGCTTCCGCATCTTGCGAGGTGTGGGGCGGTGGAACGATGACTGGCTGGCCGGGCAACCAAGCTTCTGGTGTCGCCACCCCATGCTCATCGCTTGTTTGTAAGGACTTAACCAGGCGAAGCACTTCTTCCACCGAGCGGCCGTTGGTCATCGGGTAGTACAACATGGCACGCAGTACACCCTCTGGGTCAATCACAAAAGTAGCGCGAACCGCAGCGGTGTCGCTGGCACCTGGCTGAATCATTCCGTAGGCATTTGCCACTTTCATGTTGAGATCAGCAATAATCGGGAAGGTAATTTCAACCCCGAAGTTATCTTTAATGCTGCGTGTCCAGGCGATGTGTGAGTGGATGCTATCGATGGAAAGGCCCAGCAACTCCGTGTTGACCTCTTTGAACTGTTCTTCGTAATTCGCAAATGCCGAAAATTCCGTGGTGCATACAGGGGTAAAGTCCGACGGGTGGGCGAATAAAACCAGCCATTTACCTAAATAGTCAGTGAGCGACTTGTCACCATGAGTGGTTTTCGCGGTAAAAGCCGGTGCTGGACGGTTAATTTGTGGCATTACTGGTTGGGAAGTTTCGTTGTACATGTCGAGCTCCTGAGAAGTTAGTTTTTATTTCAGGAATAAGAATAGATTATTTTGTTATTAATAGGTAATAGTACAGCATTATGGCGGTGATAGGGTGAGTGGTACTCATATTTACGTTAATCGCCGCTGAGAAAGTGAGTCGCGCCGATTGTCGAAGTCAGCTTGGGGGTACTTGCACGGCTGAACCGCATTTACCGCTGAACCATTCCTGGGCCGTGGTGGGTCGTTGACTTAATGATCCGCTGGATCTGATCCGCCTGATAAGGGCGCTACTAGCTTGATAAACGCTTTGGTATGGATTTTACGATTATCTTCCTACCCCTAGGTGGCGAAATTTAGTATTGCGCGGAGTCTCTCGCGAGGGATATCTAAAGGCAGCCTGAGGCAAAACGCTGACTCAACGAGGACCTAGCCGAACAGGAAGCGGATAGGCGTCGGCATGGCGGGGATAAATCATCAGACGTTAACAGAGGCCATATCTGCCAGTGACTTAGCAACAAGTAGGGCGAGCCTCATTGGGCGTGAGGGTGATTTTTTGGTTTTTTTAACAGCAGCTAAATTTCAACTGTTTATATAGATGAACCAGGCTTAGGTGTAAGGCTTTCCTGCTTCATTAAGGGAGGTCAGTCAGCGCTTCAGGATGATTTTCAGCTACTTGTAGCAGTGTACGTACATTTCCAGCAGGCACACAGTGGTTCTCAGCCGCGAAGCCTACTGGGGCTTACGTCCAGCGCTTAGCAAATTCTCCTTGGGAGAGCCCCATGCGATGGCGAATTTCTGCGGCCTTGAGTACTTCTACTTGTGTCTCTCGAGCTGGTTTGCCTTGTTTCATTTGGCGTATGGATGTCAGCAGCGTATTGCCAAGCTCTTCACCGGTCATAAAGTCATCACTCTGCACCTTCAATCTCCTCCTCATTAATCTGTTTTAGGTCGGCAGGGGTGAGAATAGATATTTTGGGAGGCGATTGAGCGCTCCTGAACAGTTGAGCGCGTCACCTCTGCTGACGTGAGTAACAGCACGTTATGTGCCTTTTATGCCATTGAGTCACGTTGCACCAAACGAATAAACATTAAATTATCAGTTGGTTAGATTAAGTGGCAGCATAGCCTCGGTGTGTTGAAAACCGGCATAGGTTAATAGCCTATCCAGGGGTCGGATCCCTGCCGGTAGGTTATATCCATAAATCATCTCCATTTTCGTGAGCAGACCTTGCGTAGTATCCTTACGACGCTGGTGCTACTTCGTTGGGTACAGCGAGGGGTCATATCAAAACGATAAAATTCACAACAGAGTAAAGTATGGTAAGTCGCCACAAGGTTACTATCACCGACATCGCCGAACATGTGGGCATGACCAATATGACGGTGTCGCGTGCCTTGAACAATCCTGACAAGGTGAAAGTAGCGACTCGGGAGAAGATCCTAGCCGCTGCGAAGGAGTTGGGGTATGTCCCTAATGCTTTCGCTAGCCATCTTCGGAGTCGTAAGAACCGGCTGATTGGCCTAGTCACAGCAAGCGTGGATAATCCCTTTTATAGCGAGGTGATCAAGGCAGTTTCTCGTGCGGCTGAGGAGCGTGACTACACCATCATTCTGATTGATACAGATGGCTCGCCGCAGCGCGAGGAAGTGGCGATCGAAACTCTGCTCAGCTATCAGGTAGCCGGCATCATCCTTTCGCCCGTCTCCGACGCTGCCGCCTATCGCCCCGCTTACCTTGATCGCTTGCGTGCTACCCGCTTACCAGTGGTTATGCTGGATCGTACCTTGAACGTATCCGACTTCAGCCGTGTGGTACTGGACAACCGTCTTGCCGGGAGTCTGCTTGGTGAACTGCTTGTGAAGAAGGACATCCGTCGGGTGCTTGCGTTGACGGGGCCGCGTGACTCGCGGATCACCCAAGACCGGCTGATCGGCCTGAAGACAGCCTTTGACGTGGCGGGCGTCTCCTTAGTGGTGGAGCAGCGCCCCGGGGACTACACCTTGCAACCGGCCTATCGCGATATGGCCGATTACCTACGTCAGGGCAAACTCCCCGAAGCCGTGTTTGGGTTCAATCAGCTGATTACTTTGGGCGCCATGCGTGCCCTGCATGATGCACGTGTGTCTCGGGACGATGTGATGGTATTGGGGGTCGACCGTTTGCCTTATGCTGATATCTTCGAGGTGTCAGTGCCTTGTGCTGCGCATGACACCTACCGGTTAGGGCACGAGGCATTTCACATACTCTTTGAACAGATTGAGGATCCCATGGCCGCCAGCCGTGAGGTCGTGATCTCCGCCACACTTATATCCTCCGGCGGTAACTGACTAGTCATCAGCTTTCGTCTTGCATCATACCCTCGGAGAGCACGAAGCGGTCGCGGTTGGCCCATAGCGGGTTGGCCGGACTTGGCGTAAGGATTCCCAATCGGCGGCTAGTTGCAGTTCAGGTTACGAGCTCAGAGAGTCGCCAAACGGTCGGCGATCAGTTCCTCCAGGCGTTCCTGATCATCGGCGAAGCGCCGTATCCCCTCGGCCAGTTTGTCATTGGCCATGGCATCCTTGTTGTGATCCCAACGGAAGGCGGACTCTGAGAGTGGGGTAGGACGAGGGCCACCGTTGCGTGTCATTAACACCTTGGGCTCCACCGTGCCCGTTGCGGTAGCGAGTTCCTCAAGCAGCGTAGGTGAGATGGTTAGTCGGGGGCAGCCGGCGAGCGCCAGCACCTGGTCGACAGTGCGAAAGCTCGCGCCCATCACCACGGTGTCGAAGCCGCCTTGGCTGACCCGTTCGCAGACGCCGCGTACGAATTGCACTCCAGGGTCGTTCTCGGGGGGGAAATCCTGGCCAGTCTCCTTTTTGTACCAGTCAGTGACACGGCCGACGAACGGTGAGACGAGGAAAACGCCAGCATCGAAACAAGCTTTGGCCTGGGCGTCGCTGAACAGCAGCGTCAGGTTGCAGTTGATGCCCTCTTTCTCCAGCACCTCGGCGGCGCAGATGCCTTCCCAGGTTGATGCCAGCTTGATCAGCACTCGATCCTTGGACACGCCGCGTTGCTCGTAGAGCTCGATCAGCTCGTGGGCCTTGCGTATGCTGGCCTGGGTGTCGAAGGACAGCTTGGCGGCTACCTCGGTGGAAACACGGCCGGGCACCAGCTTGGCGATCTCGCTACCCATGGCCACGGCAAGGCGATCTACGGCATGCGCTTCTCGCCGGCCGTTATCCTCGGACTTGACCGCCGCGAGTTCCTGATCGATCAGTGCTTGGTAGGCCGGCAGATCGAAAGCCTTGAGGATTAGCGAGGGATTGGTGGTGGCATCATGGGGTTGATAGCGTTTGATGGCGTCAAGGTCGCCGGTGTCTGCGACCACCATAGAGTGCTGACGAAGGGCGTCGAGTCGTTGGGTCATGAAGTATCTTCCTCGAATAAGTGGTCGGTTATGTAAGGCATAGGGATGGGTGTTCAGCCGTAATGGCCTGGTCATAGGCAGCGACGCGGTCGGGTTCGGGATTCTCGTCAAGAGGCTCTGAGCACCACAGTCCACACCGATATACATGTCAGGTTCCTTTTTGGGGCTAGTGAGACGTGAAGCCTCCATCGACCGGCAGGCAGGCTCCGCTGATCATCGACGCGGCCGGGCTGAGAAGGAAGGCAACCGGAAGGGCGACTTCCCTGGGAGTGGCAAAGCGCCCTAGGGGAATGGCGGCCAGCATCGGGTTGCGCTTGGCGGGATCGGCCCAGGCACGTTCGGCCATGGGGGTCAGGGTCACCGTCGGGTTGACACTGTTGACGCGGATGCCTTTGGAACCCAGCTCGAGGCACAGCACACGAGTCATGGCATCCATGGCTGCTTTAGACGCGCAATAGCCTAGGTGGCCGGGCAGAGCGGCCATGGATGCTTGGCTTGAGACGTTGACAATGCTGCCCTGACGGCCGTGCGCGATCATGTGGCGAGCCGCTTCCCGTGCCACCACGGCACTGGCAGTGACGTTCGTGTTCATAATGTTCTCGATATCTTTCGCCTTGAAATCCAAGACATCGTCGAGGATCGAGATACCGGCACAATTGACCAGGCCATCGAGGACGGGCATCTCGGCGAAGGCCACGACAACCGCGGCCTCATCGGTGATGTCTACGGCCAGGGTGCGTGCCCCCAGCTCTTTCTCAAGTTTGGCTAGCTGATCCCGGTTGCGACCAAACAGCACCAGTTCGGCACCGAGTTCAGCCAGAGACCGCGCGATATCGAGGCCGATGCCGCTGGTCGCTCCCGTAACGAGGATGCGTTGGTTGTGGAGTTCGAAGTTCATGATGTAGCGTCACTCGCTCGATTTGTGGTTGGCATTTAGCCGATGCATGATCGGCATGAGCAGGGTCTCAGGGAGTCCGCTTGCGGCTAATGTAGATCGCCAACAGGATAATCAGGCCCTTGATAACGTTTTGGAGGTAGGGCGATACCCCCATCAGGTTAAGGCCGTTATTGAGCACGCCAAGCAGCATGGCGCCTACCAGTGTGCCTAGAATCATTCCTCGCCCACCAGTGATAGCGGCGCCGCCCAGTACTACGGCGGCGATGGCGTCGAGCTCGAAGCCGATCCCGGCGTTGGGTTGGCCGCTCATCAACCGAGAGGTCAAGATCAACCCGGCAATGGCCGCAGTCGTGCCACTCAGGGTGTAGACCAGCAACTTGTAGCGGGACACTCGGATACCGGATAGCCGAGTCGCTTCCTCATTGCCGCCAATGGCATACAGGTAGCGTCCGGTCGCAGTATGGTGGAGCAGCAAAAAGCCGAGTGCGTAGACGCTGATCATGATCAGTATCGGGGTTTCGATGCCGGCCAAGCTGCCGCGACCAAAGAAGGCAAATTCCGGGGGGAGGCCGGAAATTGGGTAGCCTCCGGTGTATATCAAGCCAAGCCCGCGGGCAATCCCCATAGTGGCCAAAGTGACGATGATGGGTGGCATGCCGGCAAAAGCAACAAAAAAGCCATTGAAAGCTCCGAAGCCTGCACCTACCAATACGCCTAGCAGGATGGCTAGCGACGGAGGAACCCCCGCCACCATCAGCCCAGCCATTACCGTTCCCGACAAGGCCATTACCGGGCCCACGGAGAGGTCGATGCCGCCGGTGAGAATAGCTAGGCTCATCCCCACAGCTATGATGGCGATGATCGAGGTCTGACGCACCAGATTGGCTTGGTTGCTTATGGTTAGAAAGTTGTCGTTGATGGTCGACATGGCAATGAAAACGACGATGAAACCGATCAGCGGGTAGAAGATTGGAGTACGGCGCCAACTGGCCAGCCGCATCTTGAGGGGCTGGTGAGTGTTGCCGGGTATTGAGTCGAGCTGGCTCATGAGCTGAGTCCCCCCGTGGCGTGATGCATGATGGATTGTGAATTGAGATCGTTGCCTTGCAGTTCGGCGGCGATCTGTCCCTGGTAGAAGACCGCTGCGCGATCGCATAGACCAAGAATTTCCGGGAGTTCGGACGAAATCATGATGATCGACACGCCTCGGGCAGTGAGCTCTTTCATTAAGGCGTAGATCTCTGACTTGGCGCCGACGTCAATGCCGCGGGTGGGCTCATCGAAGATCAGCACCTTACACTGGTGGCCCAGCCAGCGGGCGATAACAACCTTCTGCTGGTTGCCGCCGCTGAGATTGCCCACTGGGGTTTCGGGGCTGGGAGCCTTGACGCGGACTGCCTTCATCAGATCGGCGGCAGTACTGGACTCTTGGCGGCGCTTGATCAGTGGCAAAGCACTCTGAAATTGTGTCAGATTGTTCAGGGTGATGTTTTCGCGACAAGAGAACGGTAGGATCAATCCCTGGATCTTTCGGCTTTCCGGTAGGAGGCCGATCCCCTGCTTCAGGGCGGTGGCGGGGTGTAGGAGTTTAGTTGGCTTGCCCTCTATAAGGATTTTGGCATGCACGGGGCGCGTCGCACCGATCAGCCCCATAGCCAGTTCTGTGCGGCCCGACCCCACTAAGCCAGCAAAGCCCAGGATCTCGCCGCGGTAGAGCTTCAATGAGTGTTCGGGGCCATTGACATCAAGGCGCAGGGATTCAATGTCTAATACCACATCGTTATAATCGGCATCGCTACGCTGTTCGGGATAAAGATTCTCAACACGGCGGCCGACCATTTTCTCGATTAGGTCGTCGGGGGTAGTCGAGACGACGTCGCAGTCGTCGACCTTCTCACCGTCACGCATCACGGTGACACGATCACAGATGGTGAATATCTCTTCCATGTGGTGTGATATGAATACCATGCCGACCTGTTGCTCGCGCAGTTTGCGCATGATGGTGAACAGGTGATCTGCTTCGCTAGGCGTGAGGGTTGCTGTCGGCTCGTCGAGGATCAGGATGCGCGCTTTCAGTGACAGGGCCTTGGCGATCTCGATGAACTGCTGGTCGGCGACACTCAAGTCGGCGATGGGGCGGTCTAAGGGGATCGAGACCTTGAGGCGGTCTAGCAGGTGCTGCGCCTCGGCGATCATGCTGCGCCGGTCTCGCAGCCCGAACCTGTTACGCAATTCACGCCCAAGGAAGATATTATCCACGGCGTCCAGGTCGGGGATCAGGCTGAATTCCTGGAAGATGATACCGATGCCCGCGTTGAGGGCGTCTTGGTAGCCATGGAAATTGCATACCTCGCCATTGATGTTGATCTCACCTTCATCTTGTCGGTAGATGCCGCAGAGAATTTTCATCAGAGTCGACTTGCCGGCCCCGTTTTCGCCAAGCAGGGCATGCACCTCGCCAGCATGGACATCGAGCGATACATCCGTGAGGGCCCTCACCCCGGGAAATGACTTCGAGATGTGTCTCAGGGAAAGTAATGGAGTCATAGGGATACCCTCGTGCGCTGCCCGTCGGGGGCAGCACACGTCATCATCGTCGGTGGGAGGGGTTACCAGCTAAAGTCAGCGGCCTTGTCGCGGTCGATCAGTTGTACGTCGATGGGAATTTCCGCGGGCGCAGTTTCTGCACCCCAGTGCTTAGCCAGCGCCAGGCCGAGCCCTACACGCACCATGTCTGCGGGATATTGCGCTGAGGTGGCAATGAACGGGGAATCAGCCTTCTGGATCTCCGCTACTGCCTCGGGATGACCGTCGACGCTGACCAGCTTGATGTCCTGACCACTGGCCTCAATGGCTATCAGAGCGCCCAGCGCGCCGATATCGTTGACGCTGAAGAGACCATTTAGATCCGGGTTTGCCTGGATGATGTTCTCGGTGACTGTCATCGCATGGGTACGCTCCTGACGGCCATTCTGTTTGGTTACGATCTCGATGCCATCGTACTCATTAAGCGCGTCGGAGCAGCCTTCAATACGTTGCAGGATCGGCACAACCGGAATGCCATCCAGTAGGGCTACCTGACCTTCACCATCGAGTTGTTGGGCGAGGTATTCGCAGGCTAAGTAGCCGGCGTCATAGTTCTTGGAACCCACGAAGCCATCCACTGGGCCCTCTGCCTGGGCATCTATCGCGACCGTGGTGACGCCTGCTTCTCGGGCAGACAACACCGCCGTTTCAACCCCGACGGAGTCGGCAGGGTTGAGCAGCAGGATATCGATGCCACGTTGGATCATGTCCTCTACGTCGCTGACCTGCTTGGAGACATCGTGGCGTGCATCGGTGACAATCACCTCAGCCCCCAGGCTCTCTGCGGCGGTCTCGAGTGCCTCCTGCATGGTCACAAAATACTCGTTGTTGAGCTCCTGGAAGGACATGCCGATTGTCAGAGTATGCTCATCGGCTGCTGCGGTTCCTGCTACAAAGGCGGCTGCGCAGGCGGCGACAAGAGCCGTTTTGCGAAAATTTGCGGTGATCTTATTAATTTTCATTGTTAACTCCGTGATTGTTATTGTTTCTCTTAAAGGTTTTTCAATGTTGACAAAGCTCTTAATGTTAACGTCAACAATTTGAAGACTATGTGCCCTTCAGAGGTTGGTCAACGGTCATACGACCAATGTCTATTCCTCTAAGATTTTACAAATGATCAAAGCGTTCATGCGAAGTGTTTATTCAAAACTGTAAGAGGTTGTAAGGCTGGTTGATCTGATTAAGCTGAAGAAACACCTTAATAGTTGTTGGATTGAATGCTTCTTACATATCAAAGTTGCTAGGCAAAACAACCATATCTCGGATGGTTACATTTCGGGGGCGAGTAAGCATGAACATAATCGCATCAGATACATCCGTTGGTTCGATAATGCTGCCGGATTCTTTTGCCTTGCGTAGATTTTCTTCTGGCCAATCGGCGAGCAATGCACTATTTACAGGCCCAGGAGACACCGACGCCATGCGAATACCGTGCTTGTTGATCTGACGACGAGTAGTCTGAACGAAGCTATTGATGGCCCACTTGGAGGAAGCATAGACTGGCTCCCAGGGAACCGGAAAGTGCCCCGCAACGGAGCTTGTCACCATAATATCGCCCGTGCGACGTTCGATCATGTAGGGTAAGACGTTATGGACATTTTTAATCACCACATTAACATTGAGGTTCAGCATTCTGTCGATGGCGGCAGGGGAGGTGTCGATCAAATCGCCGCCAATATAACTACCCGCATTAGCATGAAAGATATCTAACTGTCCTGCCTTCTCTAAGATTTGTGAGAGGAGAGTGTCGCAGTCCTGTGGGTCAAGTAGGTCAATAACTAGGGGAAATGCAGCCTCGCCAAGTTCTTCACAGATGGTTTTCAGCGCAGCCTCATCTCTATCAATCATGACCACTTTGGCACCAGCGTCAATCATGGCCTTGGTAGTGGCAAGCCCGATACCTGATGCTGCGCCAGTAACGGCAGCAACTTTTCCAGTGAGTTCATTGGTCATCTTATAATCTCCTATATTCAGGTTCCTCGATTGACGAGGCCGTTTGGTTTCTGGAGTGGCTTGTGAATGATCCCGAGGTGTATCTGATGAGCAGGGTCTACTTTTGTGCTTACTCGTCTTTGGTTCATCTCCAAGGCGCATGCCGAGTGGGGCGAAAGTCTTTATGTTGACGTCAACATTCATAAAGCTATTCTCTATTTGAAAACGAATCAATGGGATTAAGACCAATGTCTAGGCTTTGGTATTTTGAAGAGGTGGAGCTAATCAATGACCCGAGAGTTGCCGTTGATCAGCATATGTCGATGTTTTTCTATGGGTGGGTGGTGCTGCAATTACCACTGTAACGGGCACTGGCGTGGCTTTCTATTCCCGAGCAAGCTTCCGAGGGACTGATGCAGATCAACTGTCATTCATGCGGTTGAATGAGTGCTTGGTAATCCGCCTTGGGCAGTGCCTGCAGGTTCATATACGACACGTGAACGGCCATTTCCGTCAGCGTGAACGTCGCCAGCTCGTCGATGAGCGAAAGGGCAAGGTCGTAGCTGGAGAGGCTGGTGGCAATGCCCGGTGTCCAGTGGTGAGATTTGATGGCGCGGGCTATCAGTACGTCTCGATCAGAGTCGAGGGGAAACGCGGCGCCTTGGTAGGCGTCACGCCAGTGGTCGCAATAACAAGCAACGACAAACTCTCTGAAGGTGTTAACCAGCATTTTGTGCAGTGCTTCGAGGTTTTCGACGCCCGACTCTGGCAGGTTGCTGTATTCCCGCTGCATCTGCTCGAGCTGATCCCAACGCTTGTGGTAGGCGGCCTTGTCCAACGCTTTCCCCTTATCCCTAGTTTAGAAGCCACCAATATAGCGATATTGGGTGACTTTGCTCAATTCTTCTTTGGCCTGAGGCTGGGCTTTCTATTTCTGGGAATTGCTATGATAAAGGCTCCGCCTATTCACCAATATCACATGGGAAGTAATGCAATGCTCCCCAAGCGATGGAGGGTAATGTTCGTTTTAAATCAAGCTCTAAGTGATCAGCTTCAATAAGCGTTCCCACTTGTTGAGAACAACCACTCCTTTTGTGCGCCCGAGCTGCACACAGGTATCGTTAAAAGCAGGCCTACGAAGGCCTTCTATATCGGGGAAGTCGATCAAAGCGATCCTGCACGTTTCACATTCGTATTCTTCAAAGCTGTAAGTCGTTTTCTTCATGTACAGCCTCTGAAAGCGTCGCCTTGCCTTGCGACATTGAGCTGCATGCTTTTTGGGATCTATTACAAAATCCAGCATGGTACTTACTGCAACAATGACACCACTGGTAGCGGTCAAAACCGTGTGCTCAGTGATCACTCCTGCAAAAGCAGCACTACCGCCAAAAAGACTGGTGAACGTGAACACGTTGGCCATCCTGCTAAAAAGTCTTTGCTGCAGTTGCATGTACCTAACCATGTAACAGGTGCCATCAATAGCCTCCTCGAACGACATTGGGTCGTGCCTTTCAGGAATACTGGGAAGGCTTACGTCTTTCATGTCATTAAATCCCTACTAGGAGCGTATGCAGACTTCGTCTTCAGGAAAGTCTGGATCATCAGGAAAACGAGGTTCTGGTCTGGGAATCCTGATCGGTGGAACACATGGGATTTGGCCCGGTGGATCCCATTCTCCTGCTTGGCATTTTTTTTGAAATTTCATCGTGTCTCTCCGTTACAGAATGTTAAGGAGGGAATGATCATTTCTAGTTTAGGACTGGTTTTAAAAAACCGCCTAATGTTTGTGGCCGGAGGTACTCCATGACCGAGAAAGGTGGGCAGCAGGCGCGTCGTGCCGCGTTATTGTGCCAAAACGTGCGATTTGGTTTGTACCTCGATTGCCGCCGCCGTCAGGCAAAAGCGCTTGAATATCGGCAATTGCCCGATGGTACCCACAGCCTGGAGGATCGCGCTGATTTCATCCGTCATTCGTGTCGCATCCAAAGCCGCGCCGAGCTGGATCATAACGACACGGCGCGGGCCATGCTGGAGCGGATCGTCGCTGACTACCAGCGTTGGGAGCGCCAGCAACGAATGCTCGACCAGATCGCTGGGGGCGTGAAGAGTTCAGAGGCGGAAGGGTTTGGGGGGTGATTTATCATCGTTCTATGGATTGGGAACTCGATCAGGAGCTAGGACTATGAGCTTGATTCAAAAGCACGGCCAGAACATGGATGGAAGAGATCTTATCATTGGTGATATTCATGGGCAGTACGACCTGCTACTTGAGTCCATGGCGCGCGTTGACTTCGATAAGTCAAAGGATCGGTTATTTTGTGTAGGTGACTTGATCGACCGGGGGGTGGATTCTTTCGAGTGCTTATCGCTAGCCTTTGAGCCTTGGTTTTTTGGCGTGCGTGGGAATCACGAGATGTTGGCATTGATGCGCTTGAGAATGGGGGAAGCGCCGAAGACCTTTGGATGATCAACGGCGGCACCTGGGCGATCACTGAGAACATGATCGAAGTCCGGCAAATTCTTCGTGAGGCGCTGAAGTATCTACCTTACGCCCGCCAGATAGATGTTTTGGGGCAGCAGGTTGGCATCGTTCATGCCGAGCCGCCTGCGGACTGGTCGCAGGTTGAGATGGCGGATGATGCAGGCAAAGTGGAAATGGTATGGGGCCGGACTCGTATAAAGCGTAGGGACACGACGCCAGTGGTCGGCATCGATGCTGTAGTGGTCGGGCACACCATTGTTGAGCAGCCTACTTGGCTGGGCAATGTGTTCTATATCGACACCGGTGCTTTTCATACGGGCCGGTTGACGTTGATCAATGCCCGGGAGGTGTTGGCATGAGCTGGCGCCAGCAAACCACGGCCAAAAAGCTACGCCGCCCTCGAGCACTGACCAAAAGCGGCGCGCCCGGGCAAAGCCTGTTGATTGGGAAGGGCAGGAGCAGGCGGTGCTTATCCGTTGGCTGTATGGCGAGAAGATGCGCGGCCACCCAGTAGGCGAGCTGTTCGACGCCACCTTCCATGTGCCCAACGGTGGCCAACGCAATAAGAAAACCGCGAGTGACCTCAAACGCCAGGGCGTAAAGGCAGGCGTGAGCGATCTCCCCGTTCGTCAGGCTCGCGGCGGTTGGTTTGGCTTGTACCTCGAGTTCAAGGCCACCCCGCCCAAGGATGCGCCGTTAGCCGATAGCCAATTTAAGTGGCTGGAAGATAGCGAGTACGAAGGTTATTGCGCTGTGCTGGCGCTGGGGCTCGAGGAGGCCAAGGCAGTGCTTAGGGAATACGCCAGTTGGCCCCGCACGCAAATAGTCGGCGAACGGCTGGCGCTGGACAGTGGTACCGAGTGGAGGAATGGGTAATGACACAGCAGAAGGGGAGCCAGATGCAGTTTGATGATTGGAAGCGTGTAGCAAACCCCTGGCGTGTCGTGGAGGCTGCGAAGATTGATGAACGAGCGCGTGATGCAGCGGTGTCCCGCATTATTGACACCATGCTGGAGCTCCAGCTGGATTACCGTCACGACAACCCTGGTTACCAGCCGTTCAGTGTGACGGCTCTAGCAGGTGAGGTACCTGGAGGCGGTAGTCGTAGTGACCAGGCCATGTTGACCTGGAAGCCTTCTTCGACCGAGTGAA